>CALXFT010000026.1 GCA_944387635.1 uncultured Oscillospiraceae bacterium
AAAGCCGCCCTCCCCTGGACCCCTCCCGGCGCGCTCTTCGTTTGGTGCAGGTATTGCCTTAAGCGCCAAATCGGTGCGGTGACCGTGTGAAGCGTAAGCATCCTGGCAGCTGCCCAGACGGAAGCCTGCATAGAAGGAGCGGATATCTGCGTTTTCTGCCGCGCAAAGTCCATAAGCATTTCAAGAAATAGCATTAATCGTGAAAGGGGTCCAGGTCTGTGTGCTCGTCCATGGTGCACAGCAGTTCCGTGAGCAGGGCGATGGTGTTCTCCACATCCTCCAGGCTGCACATCTCCGCCGGAGAGTGCATATAGCGCAGAGGCAGGGAGACCAGGGCCACGGGTACGCCTCCGGCGCTGATGTGGATCTGGTCCGCGTCGGTGTAGGTGTGGCCCATGTAGGACTCGATCTGCCAGGGGATGTTTCGCTTCTCGGCACAGTCCCGGAGCATCCGGTTGATCTTCCGGCTGCCGATGGAGCTGTTGCACAGCACCGGGCCGCCGCCCAGCTTCACGCTGCCGGAGTCCTTGGGGTCCGACCCGGGGGAGTCCGAGGCGTAGGTCACGTCCACCACAATGGCCAGGTCCGGTTTTACCCGGCTGGCGGACCAGTATGCCCCCCGGGTGGAGGTCTCCTCCCCCGCCGTGGTGGCCGCGTAGACGCCCACGGAGCAGCCCCGCTCCCGGGCGCGCTTCAGGGCCTCCAGGATGATGAAGGCGCAGCCCCGGTCGTCGATGCCCCGGGCGCTGAGGAAGCCGTTGAGCAGCTCCTGATGATAGCTGTGGAAGTGGATGGGGTCCCCCTCCTGGACATACTGCCGGGCGTCGGCGGCGTCTTTGGCGCCGATGTCGATGTACAGGTCGCCTACCTTCACCGGGTCCTTCTCCTTCTCCCGGTCCTTCAGGGCCACCACGGCGCCGTAGACCTTGCCCTTCCGGCCGTGGACCACCACCTGATGGCCTGGGTACTGGCAGGCCCGGATACCCCCGGACTTGCCCACCCGCAGCAAGCCGTCGTCCTGGATATGGGTGACGATGAGGCCGATCTCATCGATGTGGGCGGCCAGCATTACCCGGAAGGGGGCCTGGGGGTTGTGGACGCTGATGACGTTGCCCGTGCAGTCCGTGCGGATCTCGTCACAGCAGGGGGTCATGTGGGCAATGACCTTCTTCTGCAGGGGGATCTCATGGCCGGAGACGGACATGCTGTCGAGCAGTTCGTACAAAAAGTCCTTGTTCATAGACGCAGCTCCTTTTTATCTGTTTGCCGCCATTATAGCACAAATTCTACTGTGAGAAAATAGAAATCCCAATTGCTCTTGACAAAAATTCCCCCCGGTGATACTATCGATTCGATACAGATCCCTATTCATACCATCAGGAGGCATGCATATGAACATTCTGGTCACCGGCGGCGCCGGGTACATCGGTTCCCACACCTGCGTAGAGCTTCTGGAACTGGGCTACGGGGTCGTGGTGGTGGACAACCTGTGCAATTCCAACCCCAGGAGCCTGGAACGGCTGGAGGAGCTGACGGGCAAAAGCGTCAAATTCTACCAGGGCGACGTCCGGGACGAGGCCCTTCTGCGCAGGATCTTCGCCGAGAACGAGATCAGCGCCGTGATCCATTTCGCCGGACTGAAGGCCGTTGGCGAGTCTGTGGCCCAGCCCTGGCGGTATTATGACAACAACTTAAACTCCACCCTGGTTCTGACCAAGGTCATGGGCGAGGCGGGAGTCAAGCGGATCATCTTCTCCTCCTCCGCCACGGTGTACTCCGGGGACAATGAGATGCCCCTGCGGGAGGACAGCCGCACCGGCAACTGCACCAACCCCTACGGCTGGACCAAGTACATGACCGAGCAGATTCTCTCCGGCATGGCCAAGGCAGATCCGGAGTGGAGCGTGGTGCTGCTGCGCTACTTCAATCCTGTGGGCGCCCATGAGAGCGGCCGCATCGGCGAGGACCCCCGGGGCATTCCCAACAACCTGATGCCCTTCATCACCCAAGTGGCCGTAGGCCGCCGGGAGAAGCTCAGCGTCTTCGGCAACGACTACCCCACCCCCGACGGCACCGGCGTCCGGGACTACATCCACGTGGTGGACCTGGCCAAGGGCCATGTGGCAGCGGTGAAGTATGTGGTGGAGAATTTGGGCTGCGAAGTCTTCAACCTGGGTACCGGCATCGGCTACAGCGTGCTGGACATGGTGAAGGCCTTCGAGGAAGCCAACCACGTTTCCGTCCCCTACCAGATTGTGGACCGCCGCCCCGGCGACCTGGCCACCTGTTACGCGGACCCGGCCAAGAGCGCCGAAATTCTGGGCTGGAAGGCCGAGAAGAACCTGGTGGACATGTGCCGGGACTCCTGGCGCTGGCAGTCCGCCAACCCCATGGGCTACGGGGAATAACCGCCTGGAATTTGAAAATACCGGACTCTTTACCCAGAGTCCGGTATTATTTTACCACAAAACAGAACGAGCCGCTCTGCTCCCCGCGATACAGGGGCCGCCAGGACAGACCGGCGCGGCTCAGCAGAATTGTCAGCGGCGGCTGGTTTCGGCCGTGGCCCCCGGGCCGTCTTGTCCTTCAGACCGGTCCATCTCCTCCCGAATCCGGTCCAGGAGCAGGGCCTTGGCGAAGTACATGGTCTCGTAACGGATGTACATGTCCGCGTTCTCGTCCCAGAGATAGCGCAGCCGTGCGGGAAACTCATCGTCCCCCATCCACAGCTGGATGGCCATGGGCAGGCCGTCGAACAGCTCCAGGGCATAGCCCATGTCTGCGCTGCCCAGGCTCCGTCCGCCCATTGCCAGGCAGGCCCGGCGGAAATCCTCGGGACGGCTCTGGAACAGCTCGGCCCAGGGGTCCAGGCCCGGCTCCAGCAGGTTCTGGTGAAACTGCATGCCGAAGGCGGTCATATTCTTCCACCGGCCGCTGAGGTGCCGGTCCGGACGGCTGTCGCAGATCAGGTCCAGAAGGGTCATGACCTCCTCATAGGCATTGGCGTCTATCCAGCCCCCGTCCCTTTGCCGCTCAATATCCGCATTTTTGCGGTTGATCCGATAGGTCTGGCCCAGCATGGTCACATAGAGAAAGCTCTCGTCAGCCTTGATCCGGAGCTTGCGGATCAGCTTGGCCTGATCGTAGGTCAAAAACCGCCGCTTGGCCTGCCGGGCCTGGATCAGGTAATTATTCGTTCTATTCATGGATCTCTCCCGCTTTCCTTCCGCCTATGAAAACAAGTCCGCGCTTTATACTGATTCTCTTTTAAAATCTTTAATCAATTCCGATTAAAGATTTTACTATGAAAGCTCCGCATTCATAGTAAAACTTCAAACAAATGAGCGCGTCTCGCCCCTTGCGGGGCAACCGATGCGAATGCATATCAATCCCCATGCGCCAACTGCTTTCATGGTTCATGGCGCGATCGTTTCGCATGGGGATTTAATCAAGAAAAAGCATTAAAGCCTGGCCTTCAAACGCGGACATGGTTTTTTCCATGCTGGATGTCCCCCGTTCACTTTCCGTCTTTCAACAGGTCCGCTATGGTGATGCCCTCAAAGAAATCGTCGATCATCTTGTCCAGCCTGTCCCACATGGGCTTGGCCTGGCAGCACTCCGTCCGGGAGCAGGCGGCGGCGCCCTGGCTGGTGCAGGAGACGGCGCTGATGCCGCCTTCCGTCAGCTTCAGGATGCTGCCAACGGTGTACGCCTCGGGAGGACGGTTGAGCCGGTAGCCGCCGCCTTTGCCGTGGACCGCGTCTACAAATCCGGCCTTGGACAGGGTTGTCATGATGGACTCCAGATACTTCTGGGAGATCCCCTCGGCTTCCGCGATCTCCTTCAGGGGGACGTAGGCATCCCCGCCCCGCTGGGCAAAGTTGACCATGACCCGCAGGGCGTAGCGTCCTTTGGTGGATACAATCATAGGATCACTGGCAGTGGTCGCAGTGCTCGCAGTCTGGGAAGTCCTTGGCGTCGTAGGGCAGCCCATTGCGGTCGTAGTAGTCCTTCAGGGCGTTCTTGATGGCCTCCTCCGCCAGCACGGAGCAGTGGAGCTTGTGGGCGGGCAGGCCGTCCAGAGCCTCCGCCACGGCCTTGTTGGTCAGGTCCATGGCCTCATGGATGGACTTGCCCTTGATCATCTCCGTGGCCATGGAAGACGAGGCAATGGCGGAGCCGCAGCCGAAGGTCTCGAACTTCACGTCCACAATGGTTTCGTTTTCAATTTTCAGGTAGATCTTCATGATGTCGCCGCACTTGGCGTTGCCCACCTCGCCGACGCCGTCGGGATTCTCAATAATGCCCACATTTCTCGGGTGCATGAAATGATCCATTACTTTCTCGCTGTAAAGTGCCATAACGGGAATCGCTCCTTTTCTTGATTATAATTTCATATGGGATAAACACGGCAAGGTCTTATACGGATTCTAATTTAAAATCTTTATGCTTATTGACTTTAAACAGCAGAAGTTGCAGAGGATACGTACCGGCTCAGAAACCTGCGCGCCCCTTGGCTCCCCTTGTGAAGGGCAGCTGTCGCAAATCTCCGATTTGCGACAGCTGCCCGCCGCGGCTCTGACGCTCCACCGGAGCGTCATTCACTCCCGCGACTGCGCTTCGCTTACCCCAAGGGGCGAGCCAAGGGCGGCCCGCAGGGCCGCAGGCTGGATCAAGTCGATAAGCATCAATGAACCGCGATTACAGAATATACTGCCGCTTGCCGTTCTGCAGGTCCCGCCACACCGGGGAGATGCTGCGCAGGTAGGCCACCACCTCGGGCGTCACCCGGAGAATGTGGTCGATCTCCTCGTCGGTGTTGTACTCGCTGAGGCTCAGGCGCAGGGAGCCGTGGGCCACGTCGTGGACCCGTCCAATGGCCAGCAGCACGTGGCTGGGGTCCAGGGAGCCGGAGGTGCAGGCGGAGCCGGAGGAGGCGCAGACCCCCTTGGCGTCCAGCAGGAGCAGCAGGCTCTCGCCTTCGATGCCCTCGAAGCAGAAGCTCACATTGCCGGGCAGCCGGTTCACCGGATCGCCGTTGAGGGCGCTGTGGGGAATCTGGGACAGGCCGGCGATGAGCTTGTCCCGCATGGCGCTTACCCGGGCCATGTTGGCGTCCATGTTGGCGCAGGACTCCTCCAGGGCCGCGGCCATGCCGCAGATGCCGGGCAGGTTCTCGGTGCCGGCCCGCTTGCCCCGCTCCTGGGCGCCGCCCTCAATGATGTTGACCAGGGGGAAGCCCTTGCGGACGTACAGAGCGCCCACGCCCTTGGGGCCATGGAACTTGTGGCCCGAGAGGCTGAGCATGTCGATGTTCTGCTCCTTGACGTTGATGTGCAGGTGTCCCACCGCCTGAACCGCGTCGGTGTGGAAGGACACGCCGGCCTCCCTGCACACGGCGCCGATCTCGGCAATGGGCAGGATGGAGCCGATTTCGTTGTTGGCGTACATCGTGGTCACCAGGCAGGTGTCCGGGCGGATGGCCTCCTGAACCTGCCGGGCGGTGACGTTGTGGCCCTGCTTCACGTCCAGATAGGTAACTTCAAAGCCCTCCTTCTCCAGCTTCTGGAGGGTGTGAAGCACGGCATGGTGCTCGAAGGCCGTGGAGATAATGTGCCTCTTGTTCTTCCGGGCGCCGTAGCGGGCGGCAGAGAGAATGGCCTGGTTGTCGGCCTCGCTGCCGCCGGAGGTGAAAATGATCTCCCGGGGCTCGCAGCCCAGGCACCGCGCCACCTTGGCCCGGGCGGCGTCCAGAGCCTCCTTGGCCTCCTGGCCCACGGAGTGCAGGGAGGAGGGATTGCCGTAGATGCCATTGAAATAGGGAACCATGGCGTCAATGGCCGTCTGGCTCATGGCGGTGGTGGCCGCGTTGTCCGCGTAAACGTGCATATGAGAAAACCTCCTTTGGTTCTTACCTAGTTATCTTCTAGGTAAGAATAGCACTACTTACCCACTTTGTCAATAGGTAAATGCTTTGCTTCGACACAATCGCCGAGGACCCTCTCCAGGACGGCGGCAACGGCCCCCAAGCCCGCCTCATCCTCCTGGGTAAAGCGGCCGAAAACCGGGCTGTCGATATCCAATACGCCCCAGAGTCTGCCGCCAACATACAGCGGCAGGACGATCTCGGCGTTGGACGCGCCGTCACAGGCGATATGGCCCGGAAAGGCGTGGACGTCCGCCACCCGCTGGACCTTCCCCAGCCAGGCCGCCGTGCCGCAGACCCCCTTCCCCGGCGCGATGCGCACGCAGGCGGGCTTTCCCTGGAAGGGTCCCAGAATCAGAGCCCCGTCTTCCATTTTATAAAAGCCCACCCAGTTGATGTCCTCCATGGCCTGCCACAGCAGGGCGGCGGCGTTGGCCAGGTTGGCGGTCTCGTAGGGCACGTCCCGGGTCAGGGCCAGCAACGCCCGGGAGAGCTCTTCATAATTGGCAAATCCTACCATAGTTCCTCCTTCTGTTTTTCAAAGCGTTTTCTCCATTGTACATAAGGGAGGAGAACCGCGCAAGAAAAAATTCCCGAAAAACCCAGACCGTTCCTCATTTTTCGACTTTTTCAGCGGTTACATTCCCGCCGGCGGGTCATATTAAGGAGGCAGACAAAAAGGAGGGCAGAATGTATGAAGCGAAAAATCAGCGCCATCGCTTTGGCGATGTTCCTGTTTGCTCTGCTTCCCTTGCAGACCTGGGCGGCAGAGCTTTTGATCCCCGTGGGAAAAATTGTGGGTTTGCAGCTTTTGGACGACACTTTGACAGTGGTGGCCTATGACGATATTTTCGGCAGCTGTGCCCGGGACGCCGGGCTGAAGATCGGCGACGAGCTGGTCAAAGTCAACGGCGACGACATCGCGGCGCCCCAGGACCTGCGGGACGCTCTGGAGGATCAGGCCGGATGTCCCGTGGAGCTGACGGTCCGCCGGGACGGGAAGCTGAACACGGTCCAGCTGACGCCACGGCAGACCGACGAGGGTCCCAGAATCGGAGTCTATCTGCGTCAGGGAGTCGCGGGGATCGGCACCGTGACCTTCTACGATCCGGACACCGGGGCCTTCGGCGCCCTGGGCCACGGAGTCAGCACCGCCCAGGGCGCCCTGGTGGAGCTGACCCGAGGCGGCGCCTATCCGGCCCGGATTCAAAGCGTAAAAAAGGGCCGCTGCGGCGAGCCCGGCCAACTCAAGGGGAGCGCGGACCCGGAATCCCCCTTAGGACCCCTGCTGCGCAACACTCCCCAGGGAGTCTTCGGCGTGACGAAGCAGGGCTGGAAGGGGATCGCCATTCCCACCGCGGCCTATGAGCAGATCCACACCGGCCCCGCCGTCATCCGCTCCACCACTCAGGGCGATCAGGTGCAGGAATATTCTGTGGAAATTTTAAAGATCTATCCGGAAAACCGGGCGGACTGCCGAAACTTTCTGATCAAAGTCACGGACCCGGCCCTGCTGAAGACCACCGGCGGCATCGTTCAAGGCATGTCGGGAAGTCCCATCATTCAGGACGGGCGGCTCATTGGAGCTGTGACCCACGTTCTGGTAAACGATCCCACCACCGGCTACGGGATTTTTATTGAAAATATGTTAAATGCCGCCGATCCGGCATAACCGGGCCGCTGTCTGCACATCCTAAGAACGTCGAAATCCGGCGGATCGGATCGAACCGCCCGGATTCCGGCAGCCCGACAGCGAAAAGGAGGAAGAAAACATGGAATCCGATCAGCTTCCCAGCGGCTTCGTCTCCGCCCTGATGCGAAACGAAAACGCGGTAAACGCCTACGCCATGATGACCAAGGAACAAAAGAAGGCGGTGCTGGAAAAGGCCCGCTCCGCCCACTCCCGGCAGGAGATGGAGCGGCTTCTGGCCCAGGTGGCTCAGGACGGAGCCTTTTGACCCCATGCGAATACCGGACGGCGTCTGCCGTCCGGTATGGCTTTTCTTATGGCTTTTCGGGCCGGAAGCCCTCGAAGATGGGCAGCCATCCCTCCGCCACGGCCCGGTCGTAAGCCTCCCGGCTGCGCAGGGTCCAGGCCACGCCCTGGACCTTCCACAGCTTCTGCCAGATCAGATTCGTGGGGCTGGCCTTGCGGTGGGCAAAGCAGTAGGCCACAAAGTCCGGCCGGGTCAGGAAGTTCAGCAGATTGTGGGTCAGCAGGAATTTCAGGACCCAGTGCATCCGGGACTTGCCTCCCAGGAAATTCTCCGTCAGCTGGCCCCGGATCACCTGGGGATGGGCGGTCCGCAGCCGCCAGACACAGCGGGGGTCGAAGGACTCCATGCACCAGGGGCCTTCATAGCCCGCCATGGCCGCCACGGCGGCGTCGGTCAGCTCCCGCCAGTTTCCCCCGTCGGCCTTCAGCTCGATGATCAGCGGGGCCTTCCCGGCAAACAGCGCCAGGACCTGCCGGAAGTCCGGGATGGTTTCCGCCGTTCCCTCCAGAGAAAAGTCCTTCAGCTGTTCCATGGTCAGATCCCCGATCTTCCGGTCCACCCCGGCGGTCCGGGCCAGGGAGGCGTCGTGGATCACCGCCAGACCGCCGTCCCTGGTCAGGTGGATGTCCAGCTCCACTCCGTATCCGGCCTCCAAAGCCGCCCGGAAGGCAGCCATGGAGTTTTCCGGCACCCCAGGTCCGTGAAGGCCCCGGTGGGCGTAGGACCAGCCCCGCAATTGGGAAAGCCCCGGGTGGTTCCGTCTGCCGCCTACGGCAAGCAGAAGCAGCAGAAGCAAAATCAGAATCAGAACCGTCATGTTCCTCACTTCCTCTCTTCCAGGGGGCGGCTGTCTCCGTGGCGGACCAGGCTCATGGTCACAAATGCCAGGGCCACGGCAATGGCCGCGTAGGGGAACAGGACCGTCATGCCCAGCCGGTCCATAAGCCAGCCCGACAGCACCGGGGTGGCGATCTGGGCGGACATGGAGGCGGTGTAGTAAAAGCCCGTGTACTTGCCGATGTCCCCTTCGGCGCACAGCTCCACCACCATGGGGAAGGAGTTGACGTTGATGGTGGCCCAGGCCACACCTGCCAGGGCGAACAGCAGATTCATGACCCAGGTGGGGCTGGATGCCCGCATGAAGGCCGCGCAGCCGAAGGCCAGGGCCAGCATGACCACGCCGGCCAGAATGGTCTTCTTCCGGCCAAACCGGGAGCCGGCCTGGCCCGCCGGCAGGTAGGCCGCGATGGCCGCCCCCTGGGCCAGGAGCATGGTGGTGTTGTAGTCCTTATGTAGAATGTTTCCGGCATAGACCGCGTACTTGGAGGTCACGGCGTTGTAGCCGAAGAACCACAGGGCGATGGAGGCCAGGATCAGCCCCAGGGACCGTTTCTGCTCCGGGGTCAGTCCGCCGCCGGACGCCGCCTCCGCCTGCCCATCTTCCTGCCCCAGGCGCAGGCCGTCCCGGCGCGCTTCCTCGGACCAGTCCTTTTCCCGGACAGTGAGCAGGAAGACGGCCAGGGCGCCGACCATGAGTCCCGCCACAATGGCATAGTAGCCGGTATAGTCCATCAGGGCGTTTTCCGCGGCGGAGGTGGCAAAGACCATGCCCAGGACCAGCACGGCGATGCCTCCGGCGGTACCCATGAGGTTGATCACCGCGTTGGCCTTGCTGCGCAGGGGCTTCACCGTCACATCGGGCATGAGGGCCACCGCCGGAGACCGGAAGGTGGCCATGGCCAGCAGCAGAAGCAGCAGCAGTCCGATGAACAGATACAGGAGCAGGGGATTGTCCCTGGTCGCCTCTGCCGCATAGGCCTGCCGGGCCGGGGTCACGTAGGCGGTGTAGTCCGGGTTGGTGACGGCTTTGCCGGTGTCAGGGTCCGGAATCTGACAGCTGATGGCGGCAAATTCCTCCCGGGTGAACCGCTCCGCCAGGACGAAGGGCTCCCCCTCGGGAGTCATCAGCCGGGTTTGGGACTGGGAATCGTAGATCGTCTCCAAAGACGCCGGGTCGTCCACCACCCGGCTCTGCCCCAGATTGGCCATCTGCAGCCCGTCGGCAAAGGACAGCCCCACCAGGAGCACCGCCGCCGTCAGCGTACCCAGGGCAATGAAGGGCGTCCGCCTGCCCCACCGGCCGGCGCGCCTGTCCGACAAGGCCCCGAAGAAGGGCAGCAGGAACACGGCCAGCACGTTGTCCAGAGCCATAATCACGCCGGACCAGGTCTGAGACATGCCGAACTTGTTGGTCAGGATCACAGGGACCGTGGCGTCATAGGCCTGCCAGAACGCGCTGATGAGAAAAAAGGCAAAGCCTACCAAAATCGTACGTTTGTAATTGAGCTTCATGGAGCTTCCTCCCCCGCGGTTGTCCGCGCCAATCGATATGGATGTCCCCATTATAGTCCGTTTGCGGAAAAAAGTCCAGTGCTCCGGCCTTGCGGGCCGCTGTCCCTTGTGTTATGATAACCATAACGCCTTCGGCCTGTGCCGGAGGAAATCCACGGGAGGTGTTGGTCCGTGAAACTGCCCATTCTTTTTTCCCGGTTGAATCGGGACCCAAAACGGCTCCGGCGCATCGGCGGCCTGGCCGCCCTTGGCTTGCTTCTGGCTCTGGTCTGTCTGGTCCCGCGCCTGGCGGACCCCTACGACTGCCGGATTCTGGACGGGGTCTCCATCGGCGGCCTGGACGTAGGCGGCATGACCCGGTTCCAGGCCAGGTCCGCCCTGAAAAAAGCCCTGGACGAGACCCTCCTGGGCCGGGACCTGGTCATCGCCCTGCCCGACGGCGCCGTGACCGTCTCGCCGGAAGAGGCAGGCCTTCAGGTCCGGGTCTGGGACGCGGTCCGGGACGCCTACCGCGTGGGCCGCTCCGAGGGCGAGCCGAACTCCACCCTGGGGCTTCTGGACAATATCCGCTTTGACAGCAGCGCCCTGGAAGAAGCCGCGGATGCCTGCGCCGGCGCCTGCGGCCGCACCCTGGCCCAGCCAACCTGGCGTCTGGAGGGAACGCGGCCGGAGCTGGCCACGGACCGCTGGCAGGAAGACGCCCCCTGCCAAACCCTGGTCATCACCAAGGGGACCCCGGAGATCCGCCTGGACGTCCAGGTTGTCCTGGATGGGATTCTCGCCGTCTATGACATGCCCGTCTCCGCCGCGGCAGCCGGAGAATACGGTTTTTCGATTCCGGCGCTGACCCCCCTGGCTCTGCCGGAGGAACCGGATCTGGAGGCCATCGCCGCCCAGGTCTGCTCCGAACCGGTGGATGACAGTCTGGACCTGGACACTTACGCCTTTGTCCCCGGCGCCTACGGTTACGGCTTCTCCACGGAACAGGTCCGGGAGGCTCTGGCGGCGGCGGACTGGGGCCAGGATGTGTCCATTCCCCTTTCCTGCACCGCGCCGGAGATCCTGGGCCAGGCGGCCTACTTCCGGGATCTGCTGGGCGCCTGCCAGACCCGGCACAACGACAACGAGAACCGCAACACCAACCTGCGCCTGATCTGTCAGATTCTGGACGGCCATGTGGTGGAGCCCGGGGAGACCTTCTCCTTCAACGACGTGGTCGGCCAGCGGACGGCGGAGCGGGGCTTCAAGCCCGCGCCGGCCTATTCCGGGAACCGGCTGGTGGATTCCGTAGGCGGCGGAGCCTGCCAGACCTCCACCACACTGTATAACTGCGTGCTGCTGGGGGATCTGGAGGTGGTGACCCGGCTGTGCCACGGGGCCTCCGTAGGATACGTACCCCTGGGGCTGGACGCCGCCGTGAACTGGGGTACCACGGACTTCGCCTTCCGCAACAATTTTCACTTTCCCGTGAAGATCCGGGCGGAGGTGTCCGACGGATATGTAAAAATGGAGCTTTGGGGTACCGACGAGAAGGACTACTATATTGAAATGACCTCCAACTACGACGACAGCGGCGAAACCGCCATCTACGCCGTGAGCTACAAAAACAAGTACGACAAGCAGACCGGCCAGCTCATCAGCCGCGAACGGGAGGCCTTCTCCACCTACTATAAAAACATCGGCTGAGAACACGCGAAACCCGGGCGCGGACTGCGCCCGGGTTTGCGTATGTACATGGGTTTACCCCATGCCGAAAAACCTGCCCACCACCGGCAGCCACAGGGCGCACAGAAGGACCATGGCCATTTGCAGGAAAACGGTGGAGCGGGCCATGTCCGTCATGGAGTAGTAGCCCTTTCCGTAGGTGATCAGAGTCACCGTATCCAATGGCAGCAGATAGCAGTTGCCCGCGCACAGGGCGGCGGTCATGAGCACCAGAGCCGCCGGGACCCCGGCTGTCTGGGCAATGGACACCAGCGGGGCGGCCAGGATGGGAAGCATGGAGGTGGCCACGGGGTTGATCAGCAGGGCTGCGAAGACCAGCACCGCCGTCGCCGCCAGCAGCACCGGCGTGGACACCTCCATGGCGGGCAGCAGGCCGGAAATGGCGGCGGAGACCCCGTTGTCGATCAGGGCGCCGCTGATGGACAGCACCGTACCCACCAGGAAGAAGGCGTCCCAGCTGTTTTCCTTCAGGAAGGTCCGGATATCCAGGATCTCCACCCCCGGCAGGAACAGGACGCAGCAGCCCAGAATGGCCACAACCATGACGTTGATGCTGGGAATCCAACTGGAAGCAACCCACAGGATCATCATCCCCGCCATAAGCCAGACCACCTTCCGCTCCTTGGCGTCCATCCGGTCCGGGACTCCCAGTTCCTCCGCGAAGCCGCGGATTCGGGCCTCATCCACAGGCACAGGCCGGTAGATCTTCACGATCAGGAACCAGGCCAGGGGGATCATAACCGCGGCCAGCGGGATCCCGGCGCACATCCACAGGACGAAGGGAATGGTCTGTCCGGTCAGATCCTCCAGCAGGGAGATGGCCATGAGATTGACAGAGCTGCCCGCCGGGGTCATCATGCCGCCGATCATGGAGGCCACAGGCACGGCGATCATCAGCGCCCGCAGGGTCCTGCGCCGCTCCGCCTCGTCGGTGTACAGCCGGGCAAAGGACAGGGCAATGGCCATGAAAATGGCGCAGGTGGGCACGTTGCTCACCACAGAGGACACCAGGGCCTCGCAGACCATCATGGCCAGAATCGCCCGCTCCGTATTTTTTCCGAAGGCCCGCAGAAGCCCCCGCAGAATCCGCCGGGAAAGGGGCACCGCACTGATGGCGGCGGCAATGCCAAAGGAGGCCAGGGTAAAGAAGACGATGGGCTGAGAATATCCTGCCAGGCCTCCGGCCAGATTTTCGGTCACTCCCAGCACCGGCATCAGAGCGCTGAACAGCAGGCTGGTCACCACCACGGGCAGAGCCTCGGTGATGAGCATAATCAGGAAGGCCACCAGCATACCCAGGGTCCGGATTCCCGCCTGGCTGAACGGACCCATGGCCGGCAGAAGCTGCCCCAGAAGGAGCGCCGCCGCTGCCGCCCCCATACCGATCCATTGTTTTTGTTTCATAAAGACTGCTCTCCTCCCGTCCCGCGCCGGGCGCGCCCGGGGGACCGTCTTTGTATATGGCGCCATTGTATCATATTTTCCTGCCAATGCAATACAGGTCCCTGGATTTCCTCCAAATATTTTGAAAATGCCGCCCGCAGGGCCGCCCTTGGCCCGCTTCGCTGAACATCCCTCCCCCGGCGGGGGCCGGAGCGCGGCTTCTCTGGAAAACAAAATCCCGGACGGTGAGCCGTCCGGGATCGTTGTGTTTGGCGGAAAAATTTACTTGGCGACCTTGGATTCTTTCCAAGCGGAGATCTTGGCCCTGGTCTCGTCGTTCAGGTTCCAGATGAAGGTGAAGCACAGCCAGGACAGAATTGCGGCGATCATGGGGAAGCCCACATACATCAGCTTGATGCCGGCGATGGTGCCGTCGGCCTGGGCCATGCCCGCGGCGGTCAGGGTAGCGTCGTAGCCGATGGCGGCGATGATCAGCACCGTCAGAGAACTGGAAATGGTGCCTCCGATCCGGCGGGACAGGGAGAAGAAGCCGTAGATGGTGCCCTCGTTGCGCTTGCCGGTGAGGTACTCGTTGTAGTCGATGGACTCCGCCACCAGGCCCCACTGCATCTGCTGGGACATCATGATCAGGCCGCCGCCGAGGGAGTACAGGGTGATGAAGAGCCAGGGAGTCAGGGTGTCCGACAGCAGGGTGTAGCCCAGGGTCCCGGCCATGACGAAGAAGCCGCCAATGAGGCAGACCCGAATGATGGTGACCAGGTTCCACTTCCGGGTCAGCAGAGGCGCGGAGATCAGGATGACGATCATCGTGACAGAGGAGAAGCCAGAGCCCAAGGACTGCAGACCGATGTCACCCAGGACGTCGGCGTACATGTAGGTGGCCGCGCCGGTGCCCAGAGTCTGGACCGCGCAGAGGGAGATGGAGTGCAGAACCAGAGCCAGGAAGGGACGGTTCTTGCGGACGATGGTCACGATGTCGGTGATCTTGACCTTCTCGGCAGCCTTCTGCTCCTCGGTCTTGGCGGCCAGAACAGAAGGATCGGTCTTGTTCCGCTCCTCCGTCAGAGCGTAGTGCAGGAAGATGAACACAGCGCCGGCAATCGCGCTGAAGATGGCGGCGGCCCGGAAGCCGGTGACATTGTCGCCGAACTTGGCGATGATCTGGGGCGTCAGAACGCCGAAGGTCAGGCTGACCACAGGGGTGGCAAAGCCCCGGGCCTTTAAGAAGGAGTTCCACATCTCGCCGAAGCAGTATTTATCCCATCTGACCTCGGCGTCCCATCCCATCCATTCCCCGCCGGGACAGCCCGTCCCGTCCGCCGACAGCCCCTGACCGCCTTCCCCAGCCCGCCGCGCCGGGCTGGGGAAGTTCCTGGTTTTTGCCTCTGCCTCTTTCCTATTGCCCGCCGTTGTGATAAAATGTAATATGCTTATCGACTTTGCGCGGCAGAAAAACGCGGATATCCGTTTCTTCCATGCAGACTTCCGTCTGGGCAGCTGTCAGGATGCTTACGCTTCACACGAGCACCCCGCCGATTTGGCGCTTAAGGCAATACCGGCACCAAACGAAGGGCGCGCCGGGAGGGGGCCAGGGGAGGGCGGCTTTGAGAGCGGGAGCCAAGGGGCCGGCTGTGATCGAAACACTATGCATAAGGCTGACGCTTTCTGAAACGTTTTGCTGTGTTAAGTCAATGAGCATAAAATGCAGAAAACCAACGTTGCGCCGAAAGGATGATCCTATGAAAACCGGAATTCAGATCTCCAGCCTGGCCCCTCTGATGCAGGGGCGGCAGGCGTCCGAAGCCGTCTTCTCCCGGGTCCGGGAGCTGGGATGCGGCGTCGTCCAGCTCCAATGGCTGGACCCTTCCCTCTCCCCCCAGGAGGCGGCCCAGATCCTGCGAAACAACGGCATCGTCTCCGTGTCCGTTCAGGACTTCTATGAGACGGTGCGGGAGAATTTCTCCTACTACACCCAGCTCAACGCCGCCACCGGCGGGACCTGGCTGTGCGTCAGCCGGATTCCGGACCGTCTGAAGACCCGGCAGGGCCTGGACGCCTTCGCCGGGGAGCTGTCCGAAATGGAGGCCCGCCTCACCCCCCTGGGGCAGAAGCTGTGCTTCCACCCGGTCACCGCCGACTTTACCGCCGTCCCCGGCATGGACGCCGTGGCATACCTGCTGGAGGCCATGCCCCGGCTGCCCCTCTGCCTGGACCTGTACCACCTGAACCGCAACCGCAATGACATGCCCGGCTTCATCCGCCGCCACGGCTCCCGGATCTGCATGGTCCACTTCAAGGACAGCCGGGACGGCCGGCTGACCCCGGCGGGCATGGGAGACACGGACTGGACCGGGGTGGTGGATGCCTGCCTGGAGGCCGGGGTCCCCTACGGCTTCGTGGAGCAGGAGACCTGGCAGGAGGACCCCTACTGGTCCATGTCCGCGGCCCTGGACTGGCTCAACGGACAGCTGGCAACGGGAGGGCAGACGCCGTGACCGACATGACCGTCGGCTCCCCGCGGGGCCATCTGATCCGCCACGCCCTGCCCCTGCTGCTGGGCAACTGGCTCCAGCTGAGCTACAACGCCGTGGACACCATCATCGCCGGCCGGTTCCTGGGGCAGAACGCCCTGGCCGCCGAGGGCATTGCCGGGCCGGTGATGAACCTGCTGATCCTGGCCATTTCCGGCCTGTGCATGGGGGCGGGGGTGCTCATGAGCGAGGCCTTCGGCGGCCGGGAGTACCCCAGGCTTCAGAAGATCCTGGGCAACACCCTGCTGTTCGGCCTGCTGACCTGCGCCGGCCTGGCCCTGGCCGGAATCCTCCTGACGGAGCCCATTCTGGCCTTCCTGGACGTCCCAGGGGAGATCTTCGGCATTACGGCGGCCTATTTGCGGATCACCTTCCTGGGCGCGCCCTTCACCTTCTGCTGCAACGCTCTGGGCGCGGGGCTGAAAAGCGTAGGCGACGCCAGGACCCCCCTGAAATTTCTGGCCACCTCCGCCATCCTGAACGCGGTCCTGGACCTGATCTTCTTGGGGATCTTCCGCTTCGGCATAGTGTGCAGCGCCGTGACCACGGTCTTCGCCGAGGCGGTGTGCGCGGCTCTGGCCCTGCGGCACATGGTCCGCCGGGTCCCCCTGCTGTGTCCCAGAGGCGTCCACTGGCGTCTGGAAGGCCCCCTGCTGAAGCAGATCCTTCACTACGGCGGACCCACCGCCCTGCAGCAGGCCATTCAGCCCGTGTGCAAGGTCCTGATCCAGGGCCAGGTCAACGCCCTGGGTGTCAGCTCCATCGCCGCCTTCAACGCCGTGACCCGAATGGACGACTTTGCCTGCATTCCCGCTCAGAGCATCTCCTCGGCCATCTCCACCTACATCGCCCAGAACCGGGGCGCCAGGAAGCCCGGCTCCATCCGGGCCGGATTCTCCGCGGGCATCCGGCTGGAATTTTGCTACTGGCTCCTCATCGGCGCCGTCACGGCCCTGCTGCGGCGGCCCATCGTCAGCCTCTTCGTCGCCGGCGACGGGGCCGGGGAGGTCGTCGCCCTGGGCAGCCGGTATCTGGGCTGGATGGCGGCGTTCTATCTGTTCCCCGCCATGACCAACGGGTTCCAGGGCTTTTTCCGGGGCATGGGGAAGATGAAGACCACCATGCTGGCCACCTTCCTCCAGGCCTCCACCCGGACAGTGTGCACGTACCTTCTGGCTCCCCGGTTCGGCATCACCGGCATCGCCTTCTCCTGCGCCATAGGCTGGTCCCTGATGCTGCTGTACGAGGTTCCCTATTATTTCATCACCTGCAAAAAGCGGTCGCTTCCCCGATAACTTCACGAAAGGGTTGATCCTATGCAAACACTTTGGACCGACGCGGGCCGGGACCTGGCCGCTCAGCCGGACCGGCAGCCCTGGCAGGTCTACCCCCGGCCCCAGATGCGCCGGGGCCAATGGCTGTGCCTCAACGGCTGGTGGGACTTTGCCGTGTCGGAAAAGCCGGAGATCCCCGGGGCCTTTGACCGCCGGATTCGGGTGCCCTTCTGTCCGGAGAGCGCCCTGTCCGGCATTGGCGAACACTTCCCGGAAGGGTCGTACCTGTACTACCGGCTCCGGGTCCGGTTCCCGGAGTCCTGGCAGGGCCGGAGAATTCTGCTCCATGTGGGCGCGGCGGATCAGGAGGCGGACATCTTCGTCAACGGCCGTCACCTGACCCGCCACGAGGGAGGCTACGATCCCTTCTCCTGCGACATAACCCAGGTCCTGAAGGCGGAAAACGAGATCCTGATCCGCTGCCGGGACGATCTGCGCGACCGGTCCTACCCCTACGGCAAGCAGACCATGAGCCGGGGCGGCATGTGGTACACCCCCGTCAGCGGCATCTGGCAGACGGTCTGGGCCGAGCCGGTGCCGGAAACCTACATCCCCTCCCTGCGCGTGGAAAACCGGGGCCGTTCCGTGACCATCGACACGGGCCGGGAGGATCTGACCGGCCGGGTCACGGTGGAGGGCCTGGGGACCTTCCCCCTTGCCCGGGGCGCCGTGACCATCACCCCCGAGGCCCCCCGGCTGTGGAGCCCCGAGGACCCGTACCTGTACCCCTTCACCCTGGAGGCGGGGGAAGACCGGGTGGAATCCTACTTCGCCCTGCGTACCCTGGAGATCCGGAACCCGGACGGCTATCCCCGGCTGTTCCTCAACGGAAGGCCCTATTTCTTCCACGGCCTCCTGGACCAGGGCTACTGGCCCGACGGCCTGTTCACCCCCGCCGCCCCGGAGTGCTTCGCCCAGGACATTCTTGCCATGAAGCGCCTGGGCTTCAACACCCTGCGCAAGCACATCAAAGTGGAGCCCGAAGAATTCTACTACCAGTGCGACAAGCTGGGCATGATCGTATGGCAGGACATGGTCAACAACGGCAGCTACCGCTTTCTGCGGGACACGGTTCTGCCTACGGCGGGGCTTCAGGTCCTTCCGGACAGGCATATGCACCGGGACAGGCAGTGCCGGGAGCGGTTCCTGGCCGCCATGGAGCGGACCGTGGGCCGCCTGGGCGGCCACGGCTGCGTCTGCTGCTGGACCGTCTTCAACGAGGGCTGGGGCCAGTTCGAGGGCAGCCGGGCCTACAGGCTCCTGAAGGACCTGGACGACACCCGGTTCATCAACACGGTCTCCGGCTGGTTCCGGGGCGCGGACAGCGACCTGGACAGCCGCCACATCTACTTCGGCAAGCTCCGCCTGCGAGGCGGCGGAAAAAAGCCCCTGGTCCTGACCGAGTTCGGCGGCAAGACCTATAAGGCCCAAGGCCACGTGTTCAACCCGGAAAAGACCTACGGCTACGGCAGCTTTGAGACCCTGGAGGCCTACCGGGACGCGGTGGCCGAGCTGTACGTCCTGGACATTCTTCCTGCCGTGGAGAAGGGCCTGTGCGCCGCCGTCTACACCCAGGTCAGCGACGTAGAGGACGAGATCAACGGCCTGGTGACCTACGACCGCCAAGTCCAAAAGCTGGAACCGGACCGGATGCTCCCCATCGCCCAGGCTTTACAGGCAGCCTTGGAAGGCTAAAAAGCCCGCCCCCGGTCAAAGGCGGACTTTGATTAAATTTTCATGCTGCAAAACAGCGCCACCAAAAATGAAAGTCATTAAAAATGTTTATGCTTATCGACTTTGTGCAGCGAAAAACGCTGATATCCGTTCCTTCCATACAGACTTCCGTCTGGGCAGCTGCCAGGATGCTTGCGCTTCACACGGTCACCGCACCAATTTGGCGCTTAAGGCAATACCGGCACCAAACGAGAAGCGCGCCGGCAGGGGTCGGGGAGCACTTACCGCTGTCTCAGCACTTCACTTAGAACGCAATGCTCAAACCTTTCAGTCAAAAATCAAGAAATAGTATGAGCGGTCGTTGCCGCAGTACATTCCCGTAAAATGCCGAGGCAGAGACGGAAAATCCGTCTCTGCCTCAAAATTATACGCGCAATCAGCCAACCGCGCCCGCCGGATTCTTATTCCTCCTTCGGCAGGCTCTGGATGTACTCGTGCATGGCCTCGGCCACCACCTTGCTGTGGGCCACGGCCTCCACCACGGTCCGGGCGCCATTGACCACGTCTCCGGAGGCGAAGATGCCCGGGCGGCTGGTCCGGCCCCGCTCGTCGGCCACCAAAAGCCCCCGGTTGTTGGCGTCCAGGCCGGTGGTGGTGGTGACGATGGTGTTCTGGGGACCCTGGCTGATGGAGATGATGATGCTGTCCGCCGGGTACAGCCGGTCCGTTCCCGGCACCTCCCGCAGGGAGCCGTCCTCCTGCTCCTCCACATCCCGGAAGATCACGCCCTGGTCCACGATCTCCACAGGCTTCTTGTTGTAGGCAAACTGGATGCCCTCCAGCTGGGCGTAGCTGAACTCATACTGGCTGGCCGCCACCTTCTTGCTCAGGGAGAAGCAGGTGATCTCCTCGCTGCCCTTGCGCCGGGCGGTCCGGGCCACGTCCATGGCCGCGTTGCCCGCGCCGATGACGATGACCTGCTTGCCCAAACGGTACACGTCGGGGTTGTGCAGATAGTTGATGGCATAGTGTACGTTGCCGAAGGACTCGCCCTTGATGTGCAGGGTGTTGGGCTTCCAGACGCCGGTGCCGATGAAGATGGCCTTGTAGCCGTCCCGGAACAGGTCGTCGATGCCGATGGCGCTGCCGATGCGGGTGTTGGGCCGGATCTTGATGCCCTTGAGCTCCAGGTGCCGGTACTGGATGTCATCCAGGACGGACTTTGGAAGCCGGAACTCCGGAATGCCGTAGCGCAGAACGCCGCCGATCTGGTCGTTGCTCTCAAAGATCGTCACCTGATAGCCGTAGCGGGCCAGAAGAATGGCAATGGTGATGCCCGCCGGGCCGGAGCCGATGATGGCGGCCTTGATGCCGTTGGAGGGGTGGGGTCCCTGGACCATCTTGGGGGCGTAGGTGCTGGAGATGTAGTGCTCGATGGTGGAAAAATGCACCGGCGCGCCTTTCCTTCCCAGGACGCAGTGACCCTCGCACTGATTTTCGTGGTTGCAGATCAGACTGCACACCGTGGTCAGAGGGTTGTTCTCAAACAGAAGCCGCCCCGCCTTGTCCAATTGGTTGCTCTTGAGCAGCCGGATGACCTCGGGGATGGGGGTGTTGATGGGGCAGCCCTTCTGGCACTGGGGATTCTTGCAGCCCAGGCAGCGGTTGGCCTCGTCCATTACATGAAGCGCCATGATCGTTCCTCCTTAAAGTGTTCCATGGGAGCTTCCCGGCAGTCTTGTGTAAATGGGCAGTTTCCTCCGTTCAGAATCCCAGGCATTTTGTCTATTTTATCACGCGTCTGTCCGGGACGCAAGGGTTTTCCCGGAAAAACCCTGCCCAAGGCCCCTCTGTCGAAAAAAGATTTACCGTTTCCTCACCGGCGGCTCCACAGGCCTGGGCAGAATGCCCAATTCCCACGCCCCAGGAGTTTACATAAATCTGCGTTTTCCCACCCTTGCTTTTTTACCCCGAAGCCGTGTATAATGAGTTTACATAATGCATATCCGCCGGCCGGAACCGGGCTTCCGGCAGGTCCGGCCCAGGGTTTTGTGCCGGAACGGCGGGAGAAATTTCCCCGCGGCGGCGGAGTCTGCCCTGCACATTTACATAACACAACGTTTGGAGGAAGGAAATGAAGCAGCATATCCCGATCCTGCTGGTCCTGATCCTGCTGGTGTCCCTCCTGATGGGCCTGAGCCAGACGGCTCTGGACCCGGCCCGATTTCAGGGGACCTGGTACGGCACGGAGGACGGCAGCCCCTACATCTTTGAAGACGGCGTGATCCGCCGGGAGGACCTGGGGATCGTCCTGTCCGACGGCCAGGTCTTAAGCGGGGCCTACACCTTCTGCCGGGACCGGATCGCCGTGTTCTACATCGACAGCCGGGGCTTGGAGCAGGTTCAGGAACTGTACCTGGTCCCCGGCCCCCAGGGCGATACCCTCTGTCAGAACCCGGACGGCTCCGGTCTGGTCCGGTTCCGCCGGGAGCCTTAAGCCGCCGCCCCCGCTTCCGGTCTTGTCCGGGAGCGGGGGCGGCTTCGTTTTCCAACAGATTCCGCGTTCATTAGGTGGATTGCCCGATTTTGCCTATAGTTTCCGTATTTTTCGCCTTGTTTTTGTGCAGACTGCTCAAAGAACCAGGATAGATTTCTGCGACTTGCATCTGAGTGAAAGTTGAAAACCGCCGTGCCGGCAAGGTACAATAGTATTGGAACCACGTTTCCTCCATTCCAATGTCCGCGAGGTAGCCCGTATGGAACAGCCCGTCTTTGAAATTTCCGCCCACGAAGTCACTGTAGAAGTGGTGGACGCCCGCACCGGCATCCGCTACCGCCGGCAGCTGCCCATTGAATACTACGAGACAGCCAACGGTCTGGTGCTCCAGGGGGAAAACCTGGACGGCAGCGTTTCCCAGCTGGTGTTCTACTCGGACAGAGGCCTGGAGCGGCTTCAGGGCCTGACGGGAAAAGGCCCGGACGCGGACCCCTGCGGGTCCCACAAGTGAACCTTCGACCACGTCCCCACCCAAGAAACAAGGAGGAGTTCCTATGATTAAGAAAAATCTGGTTATCAACGGCGTCAGCCGCACCCTGCTGATTGATCCCAACGAAACCCTTGCTTCCGTCCTCCGGGAGCGGCTTCTGCTCACCGGCTGTAAGATCGGCTGCGGCGAAGGCCACTGCGGCGCCTGCAACGTCATTGTAGACGGCAAGGTCACCCGCTCCTGCATCGTAAAAATGAGCCGGATTCCGGACGGCGCCCAGATCACCACCATCGAGGGCATCGGCACCATCTCCGACATGCACCCCCTGCAGGTGGCCTGGATGGCCCACGGCTGCGCCCAGTGCGGCTTCTGCTCCCCCGGCTTCATCATGAGCGCCAAGGTCCTTCTGGACAACAACCCCGCCCCCACCCGTGAGGAAGTCCGCGACTGGTTCCAGAAGAACCGGAACCTGTGCCGCTGCACCGGCTATAAGCCCCTGGTCGACGCGGTCATGGACGCCGCCCGGGTCATCCGCGGCGAAATCACCAAGGAAGACCTGATGTTCAAGCCCACCGGCGACTCCATCGTGGGTACCAAGTACATCCGCCCCTCCGCCGCCCAGAAGGTCACCGGCACCTGGGACTTCGGCGCCGACGACGCTCTGAAGATGCCCGAAGGCACCCTGCGTCTGGCCCTGGTCCAGGCCAAGGTCAGCCACGCCCTGATTAAGCGCGTGGACACCTCCGCCGCCGAGAAAATGCCCGGCGTCCACCGGATCATCACCGCCAAGGACATTGTGGCCGCCGGCGGCAAGAACCGGATCAACGGCCTGGTCATGCTGCCCCTGAACAACAAGTGCGACGGCTGGGACCGTCCGGTGCTGTGTGACGACAAGATCTTCCAGTACGGCGACGCCATTGCCATTGTGGCCGCCGACACCGAGGCCCATGCCCGGGCCGCCGCCGACGCCGTGGTGGTGGACATTGAGCAGCTGCCCGCCTACATGAACGCCATGGACGCCATTGCCGAGGACGCCATTGAGATCCATCCCGGCACCCCCAACGCCTACTACGAGACCAACTGCATCAAGGGTCCCGACCTCGACTTTGACTCCGCCCCCAATATGGTAGAGATCGAGTCCTACTGTTCCCGTCAGCCCCACCTGCACCTGGAGCCCGACTGCGGCTACGCCTACATCGACGAAGACGGCATGGTCACTGTCCACTCCAAGTCCATCGGCATCCACCTGCACATGCCCATGATCGCCGACGGCATCGGCGTGCCCATGGAGAAGCTGCGCCTGGTCCAGAACCACGCCGGCGGCACCTTCGGCTACAAGTTCTCCCCCACCAATGAGGCCATTCTGGGCGCCGCCGCCAAGATCATCGGCAAGCCCGTGTCCCTGGTCTTCAACCAGTACCAGAACATCACCTACACCGGCAAGCGCAGCCCGGCCTTCATGCACATCAAGCTGGCCGCCGACGAGAACGGCAAGCTGCTGGGCTTGTGGGGCAACAACTACATCGACCACGGCCCGTACTCCGAGTTCGGCGATCTGCTGACCCACCGGCTCAGCCAGTTCACCGGCGCGGGCTATCACATCCCCACCATCCGCAACAAGTCCACCACCGTCTTCACCAACCACGCCTGGGGCTCCGCCTTCCGGGCCTACGGCTCTCCCCAGTCCTTCATGGGCTCCGAGATCGCCATTGACGTGCTGGCCGCCAAGATGGGCATGGACCCCTTCGATATCCGGGAGCTCAACTGCTACAAGGAGTCCGAGCACTCCACCATTCCCACGGGCTACGCCCCCGACGTGTACTGCCTGGAGGAGATGTACAAGGTGGCCCGTCCCCTGTACGAGGCCAGCAAGAAGCGGGTGGCCGAGAAGAACGCCGCCTCCGACGGCCGGTATAAGTACGGCATCGGCGTGTCCTCCGGCGTGTACGGCTGCGGCCTGGACGGCGTGGACGCCTCCCAGGCATACGCCGAGCTGAACCCCGACGGCACCGTCACCATGTACGCCTCCTGGGAGGATCACGGCCAGGGCGCCGACATGGGCGTGCTGGTCTCCGCTCACGAGACCCTGCGCCAGGCCGGCATCAAGCCCGAACAGATCCGCCTGGTCATGAACGATACCAAGATCACCCCCAACTCCGGCCCCGCCGGCGGCTCCCGCTCCCAGGTCATGTCCGGCAACGCCTGCCGTCTGGCCGCCGAGAACCTGCTGGCCGCCATGCGCAAGGAGGACGGCACCTACCGGACCTATGACGAGATGAAGGCCGAGGGCATTGAGACCAAGGTCCAGGGCCAGTGGGTCACCACCTACTGCGCCGAGCATCCCGTGGATCAGGCTACCTCCCAGGGCGAGCCCTTCGCCACCTACATGTACACCCTGTTCCTGCCCGAGGTCCGCGTAGACACCCAGACCGGCAAGGTCACTGTGGAGAAGTTCACCTGCGTGGCCGACGTAGGCACCATTATGAACAAGCTCCTGGTGGACGGCAACTTCTACGGCGGTCTGGCCCAGGGCATCGGCCTGGCCCTGACCGAGGACTTCGACGACCTGAGCAAGCACACCAGCCTGAAGAACTGCGGCATCCCCTACCCCAAGGACATTCCCGACGACATCGAGCTGCACTACGTCCAGACCTACCGGCCCAACGGCCCCTACGGCGCCGCCGGCTGCGGCGAGGCGCCCCTGGACGCCCCCCATCCCGCCATTCTGAACGCCATCTACAACGCCACCGGCGCCCGGATCACCCGTGTTCCGGCCCTGCCCGAGGTGGTCCTGGCGGCTCTGAAGGAGCTGGAGGCATAAGCACCTTTTCCAAACCGGCAAATGAGAGGCGGGCAACCGCCTCTCATTTTTCAAAAAAGGGGTCGAAAAAAGACCCCTTCTGTGATATGCTAAGGATACTCTGAATATATCGGCAAGCGCTGACAGCGAGAGATTTCGGCTCAGACGCGGATAATGGAGTCTGGAATTCATCATACTGATTCTCTTTTAAAATCTTTAATCATTTCCGATTAAAGATTTTAATTTAGAGAATCATATGAGGCGGGAATATGTGATTTTCTATTCCGAAAATCACATATTCGGCAGCGCCGCAAGGCGATGCCTTCTTGATTAAATATTTTTATCAAGAAATAGTATCAGAGCTGCCCAAGGTTCCCGCGGGCCAAACCGGAGGTGATCTGCCCATGATCGAAGAACGCGTTTCCACCCACATCTACCGGCAGAAGCAGATGCTGACCAAGGAGGAGCTGGAGGCACGGGAGAGCCTGTGCGTCCACGAGCAGCCTCCCTACTGCAACGCCGCCTGTCCCCTGAAGCTGGATGTAAAGGCCATGACCGCCGCCATCGCCGCCGGAGATTTTGACCGGGCGCTGGGCCTGTACGAAAAGATCACTCCCTTCCCCCACCTGCTGGCCGCAGCCTGCGAGGCCCCCTGCGAGGCGGAATGCAAGCTGTGCGGCCTGGGGGAGGGCGTGTCCGTCCGGGCCCTGGAGTCCGCCGCCGTGACCTGGGGGACCAAGGCCAAAGGCCGCAGCCTCCTGCGCAAAAAGCCCACGAAGATCGGTATCTTCGGTGCGGACCTGATGACCGTGTTCCTGGCCGGAGAGCTTGCCAAAAAGCGCTACACCGTCAGCCTCTTCTGCGCCCAGTCCGGGCCGGAGGACCTGATGGCCCGCTGCATTCCGGACCAGGCCGAGGCCGTCCGGCAGGCCGCCGCCCGGACTCTGGCCGCCATGGACCTGGAGCTGTGCTGGAATACGGACCCGGCGGAGGAATACCGGCAGCGCGGTGAGGAATTCCGGATTCGGGCCGCCGCCTTTTCCGTGGCCCGGACCCTGTATCCGCAGATCGCGCCGGACCCGGCGGTTATGGTCAGCCGGGACCATGGGCTGATCACCGGCCCCGCCCAGGGTGTCCTGGACGCCGCCTTCGCCGCGAAAAAGGCCGCCCTCTCCGCCGACCGCATGGCCCAAAACTTAGACCCGGCCAACACCCGGGGCCAGGAGGGAAGCCTGGAGACCCGGCTCTACACCTCCCTGGAGGGCGTGGCCCCCTCCCGGCGGATACCCATTACCGACCAGGAATCCGCCATAGCCGAGGCCCGGCGGTGCATCCAGTGCCACTGCGACGAATGCGTCAAGGGCTGCGCCTACTTACAGCACTATCAGAAGTTCCCCCGGATTCTGACCAGGGAGATTTACAACAACGTCTCCATCATCATGGGCGACCATATGATGAACAAGCCCATCAACGCCTGCGCCCTGTGCGGCCAGTGCAAGGTTCTGTGTCCCAACGGCTATGACATGGGCGAGATCTGCCGCATCGCTCGGGAGAACATGGTCTTCACGGGCAAAATGCCCCTGGCCCCCCACGAGTTCGCCCTGATGGACATGCTCTTTTCCAATGAGGAGGCCTTCCTGGCCCGGCCCCAGCCGGGGTTTGACCGGTGCCAATATGTCTTCTTCCCCGGCTGCCAGGCCACAGCCGTTGCCCCGGCCACAGTCCGGGCGGCCTATCGGGATCTATGCGCCCGGCTCCCCGGAGGCACAGCCCTGATGCTGGGCTGCTGCGGGGCCATCAGCCATTGGGCAGGCCGCTACGAACTGACGGACCAGACCCGAAGCTTTCTGCGCGAAGCCCTGGCCCGGCTGGGTGACCCGGTGATCATCGCCGGATGCCCCACCTGCAAACAGGAACTGGAATTTACCGGCCTGGAGGTCCGGGGCGTCTGGGAGATCCTGGAGCGGATCGGCCTTCCGGAAACCGCCGTGGCCAAGCCCCGGCCCGTGGCGCTTCACGACGCCTGCGGCGCCCGTGGAGATCCGGACACCCAGGCCAGCATCCGCCGGATCGCCTCGGCTCTGGGCTGCCAGGTGGCGGACACCCCCTATTCCGGGGACCGGGCGCCCTGCTGCGGCTACGGCGGCCTGACCCAGTACACCAACCGGGAAGTGGCCAAAAAGATGACGGACCAGTGTCTTCAGCGGTCGGACCTGCCCTACTTAAGCTACTGCATGGCCTGCCGGGACCGGTTCGCCCGGGAGGGCCGGGAGTCCATGCACCTGCTGGAGCTGGTCTACGGCACCGCCGCGGACCACTGCCCGGACATCAGCGCCAAACGATGCAACCGGCTGGGCCTGAAGCAGCAGCTGGAAAAAGAGATCTGGAATCTGGAGGTTACGGAAATGGACCTGGGCTTCACCATTGAATACACCCCCGAGGCGGAAGCGCTTATGGACGACCGGATGATCCTGAAGTCCGACGTGGCGGCCGTCTTCCAGAACCTGCGCCGGACCGGCGAGGCCATACTGGACAGCGAAACCGGCCTGTCCGTCACCCGCTCCCGTCAGGGCAACGTGACCTTCTGGGTCAAGTACCGGGAGACGGAAACCGGCTATCGGGTCTTCAGCGCCTACAGCCACCGCATGAAGGTGGTCGCCCGGAAGTAAAACAAGGAGGAGATCCCATGGCGGACAAAAACTACTACACCATCGACCCGGAGGGCAAGCTCACCTGCCTAAAATGCCGGTGCAAGCTGCAAAAGGACAAGGCCAAATTCCTCTACCTGGACAACGGCTTTCCCGTGGAGCTGCCGGTTTGCCCCCAGTGCGGCTTCGTCTACGTCCCCGAGGAGCTGGCTCTGGGCAAGGTTCTGGCGGTGGAGAAGGCGTTGGAGGACAAATGATGAACGGACATCCCGGCGGGGAGGCCCACACCCGCTATCTGATCGAACTGGCCTTCCTGCCGCGGGGCAGCCGCTGGCTGGACATGGGAGCCGGAGACGGCTCCGCCCTGGCCCTGCTGCGTTCTCAGGGCTGCCAGGCCGTGGGCATCGACCTGGCCCCCAGAGGGCCGGACGTGGCGGAAGGGGACTTTCTGCGCGCCGGCTATGACGGCGGCAGCTTTGACGGAATCCTGTCCCAGTGCAGCTTTTTCCTCAGCGGAGACGTTGCCCAGGCTCTGAAAGAGGCGGGCCGTCTTCTGCGCAAGGGGGGCAAGCTGGTCTTCTCCGACGTGACGAAAGACGTAGTGGCCCTGCTGAGTCAGGTCCGGCAGGCGGGCTTCGCCGTCCGGCACCTGGAGGACCTGACCGAGCAGTGGCGGGAATATTACCTGGAGGCCCTGTGGCGGGAGGACAGCCCCTGCCTGCCCTCCGGGAAGGGATACAGCTATGTGCTGTTTGTCTGCGAAAGGATGTGAAACCGTGGATCTGACCGAACGGATTCTGGAGCTGTCCCGGTACGGGTACTTCTGCTCCCAGATATTGGCGATTCTGCTGCTGGAGACCATTGGAGAGGAGAACCCCAAGCTGGTCCAGGCCATGGCGGGCCTGAACGGCGGCGTGGGCTACTCCGGCGGGGTCTGCGGCTGCATGACCGGCGGCTGCTGCCTGATCTCCTACTTCACCGGCAAGAGCGGCGATACAGCCTATGACAGCCCCCATCACAAAAGCGCCCTGGGCGAATTCACCCGGTGGTTCACCGACGAGATGGAGCTGGAGCACATGAGCATCGACTGCCGGGACATCACCCGGGGCAACCCGGCCAAGCGGGTGGAGTACTGCCCGGAGATCATTGCCCAGACATACGAAAAATGCATGGAAATACTGGAAGAAAAGGGATTTTTGTAAATGGAACTGGGAAAAACCGCCAGCGTCTGCCCGGTGTGCCTGAACCGGATTCCCGCCCGGAAGGTGGTGGGGGAAGACGGCAATCTGTATATGGAAAAACGATGCTGGGACCACGGCAGCTTCCGGACCCTGATCTGGGAGGGCTCCGCCGAGAGCTATCTGGCCTGGGGCGCCCAGGACCCGGGAGGCCCTGTGGTCCCTGTGGGCGCCGTGGACGTGGAGCGGGGCTGTCCCTATGACTGCGGTCTGTGCCGCGGCCATGAGCGCGACGGCTGCTGCGTGCTCCTGGAGCTGACCAACCGGTGCAATCTGCGCTGTCCGGTGTGCTTCGCCTCCGCGGGAGAGCAGCGTCCCCGGGACCTGTCCCTGGAGGAGATCCGCCGCCAGTACGACCTGCTCGTGGAGCGGGGCGGCTCCTTCAACATCCAGCTCTCCGGCGGCGAGCCCACTATGCGGGAGGATCTGCCCCGGATCATCGCCCTGGGCAGGGAGAAGGGCTTCACCTTCTTCCAGCTGAACACCAACGGCCTGCGGCTGGCTCAGGAACCGGGCTATGCCGAAACCATGGCCAAGGCAGGGGTCAGCACCGTCTTTTTGCAGTTCGACGGCCTGGAGGACGGGATCTACCGGACCCTTCGGGGGGCAGACCTGCTGGAAACCAAGCTCCGGGCCATCGACGCCTGTGAGAAGGCCGGTCTGCCCGTGGTCCTGGTGCCAACCCTGGCCCCGGGCGTCAACGACCACGCCCTGGGGGACATCCTCCGCTTCTCCCTGGACCGCGCCCCCCACATCCGGGGGGTCCACATCCAGCCCATCTCCTACTTCGGCCGCTGCGCCCTGGAGGCCCCGGAGATCCGGCTGACCATCCCAGGGGTCCTGCGGCGGATCGAGGCGCAGACCGGCGGCCTTATGAAGGCTTCGGACTTCGGCGGCGGCGGGGCCGAGAGTCCCTACTGCTCCTTCCACGCAAGCTATCTGCGCAGCAGCGGCGGCAGCCTGAAGGCCCTGCCCCGGCGCAGGAGCCAATGCTGCTGCGTCAAAAGCAGCGAGGCCCGGGACTATGTGTCCCAGCAGTGGAGCGGCAAAGCCGCCGGGGTGGACGGGGACCCGGACACCGGCTCCCTGGACGAATTTCTGCAGCGGACGGTGGAGAACACCTTCACCGTCTCCGGCATGGTCTTCCAGGACGCCTACAACCTGGACCTGGACCGACTGCGCCGGTGCTACATCTGCGAAGTGGACAGTGAACGGGGCATGGTCCCCTTCTGCGCCTACAACCTGACCGACATCCACGGCCGCGGCCTTTACAGAAGAACATGAATACGACGAAATTAGACGCCTGGATCTGCCAGACGGAAGGGATTCCCCGTCTGACCAGGGATGCGCTGCAAACCCTCCAGCTGGAAAAACTCAACGCGCTTCTGGCCCGTGCCAGCCGGCGGGGCGGACTCTACGCCGGTTATCCGGACCGCCTGTCCTCCCTGGAGCGGCTCCGGGAGCTGCCCTTCACCACCGCCGGGCAGTTGGGCGCCGCCCCCGGAAAGCTCCTGCTGACCTCCCAGTCCCAGGTCAGCCGGGTGATCTCCGGGGACACCTCCGGCACCACAGGCCCGGCCAAGCGGGTATTCTACACCGAAGGGGACCTGTCCCACACCGTAAGCTTCTTTGCCGCCGGGATCTCGGAAATGCTTCAGCCCGGGCAGCGCTGCCTCATCGCCTTCCCCTTCTCCGGCCCCTTCGGTCTGGGGGACCTGATCGCCAAGGCCGTGGAGCGGCTGGGGGCCGTGCCCATCCGGGCCGGCTTCGGCCAGAGCTGGGAAGCGCTTTCCCAGCTGGTGCGCGATGCCCGTCCCGACGCCTATATCGGCTTTCCCGTGCCTCTGCTGACCCTGGCCCGGCTCTATGGCGCGGACTTTCCCATTCGCAAGGCCCTGGTCTCGGGAGACGCCTGTCCCAAGGGTGTTATGGAAACCTTACAGACCATACTGGGCGGCCCGCTCTATCCCCACTACGGCAGCCGGGAGTGCGGCCTGGGAGGTGCGGTGACCTGTCCGGCCCACGAAGGCATGCACATCCGGGAGAACCACATTCTGCCGGAGATCATCGACGAACACGGAAACGTGCTCCCGGAGGGGAGATACGGAGAACTGGTGATCACCACCATCGGCCTGGAGGCCATGCCTCTGATCCGCTACCGCACGGGAGACTTCACCCGCCTCCTGTCCCCCTGCCCCTGCGGCGGCGTCAGCCGCCGGATCGACATGGTGTCCCGGCGCTCCGGCCCGGTGCCCATGGAGGACCTGGACAGCGCCCTGTTCCCCCTGGACTTTTTGGCAGACTACCGGGCGCAGCGGCGGGGGGAAGCCCTCCATCTGCAATGCGCGGTGCTGGAGCCGGGGAAGGGCGCGATTCTGGAAGCGGCGGCGTCGGCGTGCTGCCCCGGCCTGACCGTCCGCGTGGAGACCTTCCCCGCGGACCGGGCCCAGAGGCCCATGTACTTAGGCAAACGGTACTGCCCCGGCTGACCGCGGCTCAACCTGAGGAGGATACGCAATATGTTTTATGATCGTGTAAAAGAAAGCGCGGACTACATCCGTTCCAAAGCAGATATGAAGCTCGATGTGGCCATCATCCTGGGCAGCGGTCTGGGCAATATGGTGGATATCATGGAGAACAAGCGGATCATTCCCTACAAGGAGGTCCCCAATTTCCCCCGGAGCTCCGTTGCGGGACACGCCGGCAACCTGGTCTTCGGCACCATCGGCCAGACCGGGATCATGGCGCTTCAGGGGCGTTTCCACTACTACGAAGGCTTCACCATGAAGGAAACCGCCTATCCCGTGTATGTTATGAAGCTGCTGGGCATTGAGAACCTGATTGTCACCAACGCCTGCGGCGGCATAAATCCCGCCTTCGCGCCCGGAGACCTGATGATCATTGACGACTTCATCAACGCCGTTTCCACCAACCCTCTCCGCGGCGAAAACGACGAGCGGTTCGGTCCCCGTTTCCCCGACATGTCCGAGCCTTACAGCACCGTTCTGCGGGAAAAGGCGGAGAAGATCGCCAACGAGCTGGGCATCGAAGTGAAGCACGGCGTTTACACCATGTTCCAGGGTCCTTACTATGAGACCGCCGCTGAGATTCGGATGCTCAAGGCCGTGGGCAGTGACGCCGTCGGCATGTCCACCGTGCCCGAGACCATTGCGGCAAACTACGTCGGAATCAAGACCCTGGGCATCGCCTGCATCACCAACATGGCAACCGGCCTGCGCACCGGCAAGCACAGCCACGGGGAAGTGGTCGCCATGGCCGAGGACTCCGGCAAGAAGCTGTGCGCCTGGATGGAAGCGCTGCTGAGGCAGTGGCATAATCATTAATACTGTCTGTCTTATCGACTTAACACAGCCTGCGGCCCGCAGGGCCGCCTTGGCTCGCCCCTTGGGGTAAGCGAAGCGCAGTCGCGGGAGTGAATGACGCTCCGGTGGAGCGTCAGAG
>CALXFT010000027.1 GCA_944387635.1 uncultured Oscillospiraceae bacterium
CAAATAGAAAATAGCTGTATTGTGTTGCTACTGTACAGTTATTGGACTATAAGCTGAGCCTGCGCGAATAATTCAGGCTAAATATTATGGGGCGATTTTTTATTCAGCAAACAGTGTCCTTGGCAGACATACCAGCACGCGGCAGGCTGGGACAAAGAGCCGGAGAATGATCCTCCATGAAAGAAGTTGGAAGGAGCAGCAATATGCATGTTAAAGAACGTCTTGCGCACGAGAGCGGACGCGATTACGCACTACGGATTATCAAAGAAAATATCATCAGCCTGGAGTTGGAACCGAAAAGCCGGGTAAACGACCGGGAACTTGCGGCAGCTTTGGGACTGTCCAGAACGCCGGTCCGTGAGGCTCTGCTGGAACTTGCGAAGGTAGATGTGGTGCAGATGTTTCCTCAGCGTGCGAGCATCATTGCTCCTATCGACTATGACATTATGGAAGAAGCATACTCCATGCGGGAGATACTGGAGTGCGCGGTGGTGGAGCGTTGTTGTCAGCTGGAGTCTATGGACGCGCTGACTCCACTGGAGGAAAACCTGAAATTGCAGGAGTTTTATTTGGAAAATCGCTCCGCTGAGAAGCTGATGGAATTGGATAACGAATTTCATAAAATGCTTTTTGCCGCTGTTAAAATGCCCCATGTATATAACCTGATGGGCACGATTACGATTCACTTCGACCGGGTGCGTCGCTTGTCCTACCAAACGGTCAAGGAAGTAAAAACTGTGAGTGCCCACAAGGACATCCTTCAGGCAATTCTTAACCGGGACAGCGTGCAGGGGACTGCACTGATGCGAAAGCATTTGCGCAATTACACAGTGGAAAAAGATGAGCTGATGCGGCAGTATCCGCAATATTTCAAGTAAACGCCGGCCTTGCGCGCAAAAGAAAACGCGAATAACCCAGATCAACATATTAAGGAAGCTCTGAATGAATCATCCGCGGCTGAGCGGCAGATTTTTTTCCCATCCGTGGGGTTTAAAAACGGGAAATACATACAGGATTTTTCCGTATTTTGAACCTTCGGCTGAGTCAAAATCTCGCTGCCGGCTTTTGCGGATTTTTTTCAGAGCTTCCTTGTCTTTTGCCCTATCCGAGTAAACCAAAACGCGGGGAATCCATACAGCATGCTTCCTCTGTTGGAACCTTTGCGTGTGCCAAACGCTCGCGTGTCAACGCTTTCCCATTTCATCGGAGACTCCCTGGCTCAATGACATGGCGATATCTCCGGAGCAGCGTTTTATTACGCGGTTATTGAGACTCGAAATGAAAAATTCAGCATTTTTCCCACATGAAAAACCGGGCTGTCCGTGATATAATATAGGAAATTGATATTTCTTCTGAAAAATTTAGCAATGCTCTGCACAGGCGCGCTGTATGCGTGACGCTGCGCTTCCGCGTCCGCGGGTGCACAATTGCCATTTTTCCGGCTTGGAATCGTCAAATTAGTGCCGGCATGTCCGCTGCGATCCGGCGGACATAGGCATAGGAGGCAAAGCGAATGTATCAGGTAGGCGATCAGGTCATGTACGGGGTCCATGGCGTATGCCGTGTGGTGGACCAGGAGGAACGAACCGTAGAAAGGAAGCCGCATACGTATTTGGTGTTGGAACCGCTGGGGCAGGAAGGCGCCCGATTCTTTGTGCCGACCCGCAACGAGGCGGCTATGGCAAAGCTGCACCCGATCCTGAGCAAGGAAGGGCTGGAAGCGCTGCTGGCATCTCCGGATGTGCGTGAGGACGCGTGGATCTGTGACGAAAATCAGCGCAAGCAGCGATACCGGGAACTGATCAGCAGCGCCGACCGCAAGAAGCTCATGCGCATGGTCCGGACGCTGTATCAGCACAAGGCCAAACTGTCGGCTGCCGGAAGACGGTGCCATGTCTGCGACGAGAATTTCCTTCGGGATGCGGAAAAGCTGCTTACCACGGAATTTTCGGTAGTTCTCGACATGGAACCGGAGAAGGTAAGATCATACATCCGGAAACGGCTGGAAAGCTGATTCCACACGAATCGAACAGAGCCGGCGGGCATGGACAAAGCCATACCCGCCGGCTCTGTTTTGTGATTGTCTGTGTGGTTCCGAAGGGTCAGTCCGCGCCGGAAAGCAGAGCGTGAAGCCGCTCCATGGTGTCCGCAATGGCCGCGGCGCCGGCAGCTTTCATATCATCTACTTCGCCATATCCCCAGGAAACGCCGATGGCGGGAATCCCGTGGGCTCTCGCGCCGAGGATGTCGAATTTGGTATCGCCGACCATTACCATATTATCCGCGCGTCCGTTCTGTTCCAGCAGGTAGGCAATGACCGCCTCCTTGGTGCTGCGGGATCTGTCCAGGGACGCGCCGCAGATCCGGCGGAAGTATTTGGCCAGGTCAAAATGCTCCAGGATCTCCACGGACAGGGCTTCTGGCTTGGACGTGGCGACATACAGCGTATGTCCATCTTCCGTCAGAGTCTGCAGAAGCTCCCGGATTCCGGGGTAGGGGGTGTTTTCGAACTTTCCAATGGTGTTGTATCGGCTGCGATAGAGGGCAAGGGCCTCCTCCGTCTTATCCGCGGGGACGCCATGACGCGTAAAAGACTCGTGCAGAGGAGGGCCGACGAAGGTGCGCAGGTCCTTCTGACAGGGTACTTCCAGCCCGAAGTGCTCCAGAACCGGAACAACACAGCCGATGATCCCCGGTCCCGAGTCGGTCAGGGTGCCGTCCAAATCAAATAAAATCGCCTTTTGCATAGGTACAGAATCCTTTCTCTTTTCCTGTATGCGGGGGTATGTCAGTTGAGCAGCACATCGCTGATCAGCATAACGCAGAAGCCCGCCAGCAGGGCGTAGGTTGCGCCGCTTTCACTGCCGTGGGAGTGGGTTTCGGGGATCATCTCGTCGCTGATCACGTACAGCATGGTGCCTCCCGCGAACGCAAGGGCAAAAGGCAGAATCGCGGAAGCGGCCGAAACGGCAAAATAGCCCAGTATGGTGCCCAGGACTTCGACCAGGCCGGTGGCCAGGGCGCACAGGAAGGTGCGCTTTGGGCTGACGCCCGCGGTCAGCATGGGACCGATGATGACCATTCCCTCCGGAATGTTTTGCAGGGCGATCCCTCCGGCGATGAGAAACGCCTCTGAAATGTTATCGGAACCGAAGCTGACGCCGGCGGCGATGCCCTCCGGGAGGTTGTGAATGGCTATGGCCGTAACAAAGAGCAGGACCCGGTCCAGAGAGTCGCTGCTCGCGTGGGCTTCCGTGTCCGCGCCTACCAGATGATGCATATGAGGGACCAGCCGGTCAATGAGATTCAGGCAGATCGCGCCGCAGAAGATCCCGGCCACTGTGATGAGAATTCCGAAGTCTCCGCCGTAATCCAGCGACGGGAGAATCAGGCCCAAAACCGACGCCGCCAGCATCACGCCGGCAGAAAAGGCCAGAATGATATCGCTGAAGCGGTGAGAAATCCCCTTAAAAAGAAATCCGATAACGCTGCCCAGGATCGTGGCGCCGCCGACGCCCAGGGCGGTCAGAAATACAAGCTGCATATGATGGCCTCCTTGTGCTTTTACAATTATATCATATGCCGGGGCCGGTGGCAATGCTTTTCCCATCTGTGTAAAATTGATAAATTTTTGCAAACAATTGGGCTGTATATTGAAAAAATGCCAAATTCCTGATATAGTATACACAGTGCATGCTTTCGCACAGTAAATCATTGGAATTATGGAACAAGGAAAGGAATTGTGGTAAACATGGTTGATTTAAGAGCAAAGCCCTATTGCCTCAGCCAGGAGGACATCGCCTGGGTGGAAAGCACCATCGCCGCTATGACCGATGAGGAGAAGGTGGGACAGCTTTTTTGGCAGCTGACCGCTTCTCAGGAGGAGGACTATCTGCGTGAACTGATGGAGAAATACCATCTGGGTGGCTGCCGCTACAACGGCATGCCCGGCGCGAAGGTTCTGGCCCAGAACCGCATCCTGCAAAAGTATGCCAAGATTCCTGTATTCATTGCCTGCAATCCGGAGTCCGGCGGCAGCGGCGTGTGCTCTGACGGCACCTTTGTATCCAGCCAGATCAAAATCGGCGCGACCCGGAAGCCGGAGTACGCCCAGGCTATGGGCCGGATCTCCGGCGCGCAGATCGCCGCCACAGGCTGCAACATGGCCTTCGCTCCCGTGGTGGATATCACCTACAACTGGGAGTGTGAGGAGATTCTGTCCCGTGCCTATGGCAACGATCCGGAATTGGTAGCCACCATGGGCAAAGGCTATATGGACGGCATTCATGAAAATCCCGGCGTGGCCTCCTGTGCCAAGCATTTCCCGGGCAATGGCCAGGACTACCGGGACGCCCACATTTCCAACAATGTCAACCACTTCGGCCAGGAAAAGTGGATGCGGACCTACGGCCATGTATACAAGACGCTGATCGACGGCGGCCTGCCTGCCATTATGGGCGGCCATATTCTGATGCCTGAATACATGAAAGAGCTGCATCCCGATATCACGGTGGAGGAGCTTCGTCCCGCCACCCTGTGTCCTGAGATCATGACGGACTTGCTGCGCAATAAGCTTGGCTTCAACGGCATGGTCGTCACCGACGCTTCTCACATGGTCGGCATGACCAACCAGATGAAGCGGGCGGATATGCTGCCTGCCGCCATCAATGCCGGATGCGATATGTTCCTGTTCTTCAACGATCCGGAAGAAGATTTTGCCACCATGCTCAGCGCCTATCAGAACGGCGTTATCAGTCAGGAGCGGATGACCGAAGCGCTGACCCGGATTCTGGGCCTGAAGGCTGCCATGGGCCTGAACAAGAAGGCGAAGGAGGCCCTGTGCCCCTCCGACGAGGAGATGGAAGCCGCTCTGAAGAATCCGGAATACCAGGCTGTGGCGCCTGCCATCACCAGAGACGCCCTGACTCTGGTCAAGTACAAGCAGAAGGACACCCTGCCCCTGTCTCCGGAGAAGACCAAGCGGATCATGATCGTTCCGATCAAGGGAACGGAAGGCCCCATGGCGGCCCTGATGGCTATGGCCATGGGCGGCGGCCCCGCCAAGAAGACCCCTGCGGAAAAACTTCGTGACCGGCTTGTGGCAAAGGGCTTCGACGCCTTTATCTATGTCAGCCCCATCGAAAAGATGATGGCGGAAATGAAAGCCGGAAAGCCCTTCAACATGAACCTGTATTTCGCCGGAAAGAACGCCATTTCTGAGTTTGTCTCCGGTCAGGATCTGGTCATTACGCTGTTCAACGTCGGCGGCGGCCATCCTGCCTTCGGCCTGTCCAAGGGCGGCGGAGAGATCCCCTGGTATGTCCATGAGCTGCCTGTGGTCGGCATTTCCGTGAATAAGCCCACTATGCTGGCCGACTGCCCCATGCTGCAAACGTACATCAACACCTACGACTCCAACGACGATACCATGGATGCACTGGTAGACGCTCTGCTGGCAGGACCCGAGGCCTTTAAGGGTACCGACCCCATCGACTCCTACTGCGGCATGATCGATACCCACATGTAAAAAATGGGGGATACCATGACGATCTTTGATTCCTTTGAAAAGAAGCACGCGTATCTGATCTGTGTGGATTCCGACGGCTGCGTCATGGATACCATGAACTGCAAGCATTTCCACTGCTTTGGCCCGTGTATGGTAGACGAGTGGGAGCTGGGTCCCTGGCGGGACGCGATCCTGAAGCGGTGGAATGAGATCAACCTGTTTTCCATGACCCGTGGGATCAACCGGTTTAAAGGCCTGGCCATGGCACTGGGGGAGATTCATCTTAAGTACAAGCCGATTCCCGGCATCGAGGCTCTGAAGCACTGGGCGGACACCGCTCCGGCCCTGAGCAACGACGCTGTGGCTAAGGCTGCCGAAGATGCCGAGGATCCGGAGGCCAGGCAGATATTCCGAAAGGCTCTGAGCTGGTCCAAGGCCGTCAATGCCGCCATTGTCAAACTGCCGGAAGAATTAAAGGTTCCTTATGACGGCGCCAAAGAGGGGCTTGCCGCTGCCCACAGCTTTGCGGATGTGGCCATGGTTTCCAGCGCCAACCGGGATGCCGTAGAGGAGGAGTGGGGCAAGTTCGGGCTTTTAGAGCATACGGACATTGTCCTGGCGCAGGACGTTGGCTCCAAGGCTGCCTGTATTGCCAGAATGCTTCAATTCGGTTACGATCCGGATAAGGTCCTGATGGTTGGCGACGCCCCCGGCGACTGCGACGCCGCGGAAAAAAACGGTGTGCATTACTATCCCATCCTGGTCAATCATGAGAAGCAGAGCTGGGAGGAGGCCATTGCCGTGGGCTTTGACAAGCTTCGCTCCGGACAGTACGCGGAGTACGGCATTGAGAAAAAGCAGGCGTTCCTGCACAACCTGGGCGGCTGAAGAAACTGCCCCGGCCGGTTCATGACCTGCTGGAAACCTTATAAATTTTATTGTCCCCCGGCTCAGCCGGGGGACATCTTTTAAACCGGAATGTTTGGGAAATTGGCGTGTTTCCCTTATTGCGGAATCAGAAACTCGTCCATATATTGGAAATAGAAGGCCCAGTCTTCCTTCTGGACATCGTGCCAGCCGGCCCGGCAGTGATAGCCCATGGATTGGCAGTGCATGGCCTGACCTATGGCAGGCTGAGATTGCGCATAGGGAAGTACTTCCAGACCGTACAGCTCGAAGGCGGAACGACTGGCCATCAGGGCGTTCCAGGCTCCCTGAGGATCTGCCCAAAGATCATCTTCCGCGTTGGCCACATATACCTGCCGCGGGGCAATGCAAGCCAGCAGCATATGCTGGTCTACCGGAAGTGCGTCGGTATCATCACCGTAAGCTTGATACTGAGAGCAGAACCAGTGGGGAAAGATGCTGTTGATGGACTTCATGGTCTCGCCCTTGTTTTCACGGGTGAGGCTGGCGCCGGTGTTTCCGGAATCATTGGAGATCACCAACGCGATCCGTGTGTCGTTGGCGCCGGCCCACAGAGCCGCTTTTCCCAGCCGGGAGTGTCCGATGTCCGCGATCCGGCTTGCGTCGACGGATTCATTCTGGACAAGATAGTCCACGCCCCGCATGATGCCGAAGGCCCAGGCGCCTACGGCCTTGAATTCCGGCTCATCGAACAGGCTGATTACACGGCTCCGGTAAGTTTTGGAGCTGTCCGGCGCGAAATCGTTGCAGTAAACGGTCGCAATGCCGTAGCCCCGGGAAATGGCGTCCTGAATGGCCCAGCGTTCCGCCTTCGCGCCACGGTCCGCTTCCAGTTCCTGGGAATCCAGTTCGTTGGCATAAGAGGGGAGAATGGCCGGATCGTCCAATACGCTGTGATTTCCGTTAAAATTCAGCCCCAGAACCACCGGAACAGGCGACTGGGAAACCGGCAAATACATCAGCATCAGGGCGTCAGAAGATCCCTTTTGGGTGGAGACGGTGATTTTTACCTGTTTGCGCCAGGCCGCGCCGCCCAGGGCTTCGCCCTCTTCCACAACGGTAAAGTCAGTGGTAAAGCCGTCATTCGGCATGGCGCCGTAGACGTGCGCTTCGAACAGCCCCAGAATCTCTTCACGGCGCCGCGAGAAGTCCTCAGGCGTCGTGACCGCTGTGCCGTCCTCCATTTCCAGGACCTCCGGCAGGGAAGCGTAGTCCCGCTGGCCTCCCGTGGCATAGTCTTTCATCTTCTCAGACAGCTCCAGGTGAAAATTGCTGGTCATGGATACCATATTTTTCCATGGGAGCATGCTGTGCATCCAAAGGATCAGGGCTGAGAACGCGGCCAGAAGCAGGATAATCAACCCCAAGGGAATGTACCACCAGTGAAATTTCATCGATTTTTCCTCCTGTATTCTATCTTTATATTTCAGCGGCGGAGCAGATTCACCTCGGAGCCCGGTTCATAGCCTCTTTACCGGATGGCGTATCACGGTCCGCAATTTTTCCGGAGCACATTTTCTGGGGTCGGATATGTAGATTTCATGGTGCAGACGGGTATCCGACAGATCCGGCGCATACCCGCTTTGTTCAGCGAAGGCATGCATGGCGCGGATGGTTTCCGGCTCGTCGTCGTATGGACCGATGTGCATGCATTGTACGCATTCTCCCTCGTCCAGGGAGAGAAACGAAATTTTGGACAGATCCATTTTCTTCTTTCCTGATGCCTCTGTCACAGCCCATTGGAACACGTCTTCGGTCACAAAGTCAGGAAGCCGCAGTGCGGAAATGAAGTGGAAGTCCTTCTTGCGGGAATAATCCACGCCTTCCATGCCGTCCTGCCACCAGAACCCCTCCAAGGGAGGGACAACATAGTCGAAATAGCCGTCAATTCTGTGATCGCCTTTTTTGCTCATTTTGATCGTAAAGGCCACAGCATAAAGCATCCCGATGGAGGCCTTATATTCACCGCCTTCCGCGTTTGGATCTCCCGTTCCCCGGACGGCAATGTAATTCGCCGGAGGCACGGTTACGATGCCGGGCTTTTTGGGCGGGAGATAAAATTCCTTGTATTCTTTTTTGAAGTCAAAGGCCATGATGACGCATCCTTTCCGTGTTCTTTTCTGTAAGGTATATTGTACAGGAGGATCTGTGATTTTGCAACACGGAATTGACCGTTTCTGTATTGGAATTTGTGCAGGATGCTGTTTGGACACCGGACTGTGGTGGAAACATAAAACAGGGAAGCCCCATGCTCCGGTCCATCCTCCCGATCCGGGGAATCGCGTGCTTGGCGGGGGGAGGAGAAGGGCTGTACGGTTCAAAATGGATTTCCGTGGCTTTTATAAAGCGGCTATTGACTTTTCGCGAAAAAACGGTATACTGAAGTGTAGAAAAGCAGAATATCCACAGAAGTTTTCCGGAATCCCCCGAAACCGGAAAGCAGAGGACTCTCTGGAGAACACATTGAATTGTGTGCCGAAGGTGCAAGGCTGGCATGCCGAATCTCTCAGGCAAACGGACAGAGACGCGTGACCGTTGTTTGCGTAGAGCAGTCCTTTGCGGACTGCTCTTTTGTAATTCCATGAAATAAGATAAAGGAAGGACGTTGCCCATGTTCGGTAAACCTATTGACGCCATTGGCTTTGTATCCCAGTATGACCCGGAGATTGCCTCCTTGATGGGCCATGAGCTCACCCGCCAGCAGGATGGGCTGGAATTGATCGCCTCGGAAAACTTCGCCTCGCAGGCGGTCATTGCCGCCATGGGGTCCATTCTCACCAATAAATACGCGGAAGGCCTCCCGGGAAAACGATACTACGGCGGATGCCATGTGGTGGATGAAATTGAGCAGCTGTGCATCGACCGGGCCAAAGCCTGCTTCGGCGCGGAGTTTGCCAATGTTCAGCCCCACTCCGGCGCTCAGGCCAACATGGCCGTGCAGCTGGCCCTGTTGCAGCCCGGCGATACCATGATGGGTATGAGCCTTGCCAACGGCGGACACCTGTCCCACGGCAGCCCTGCCAACATCTCAGGTAAGTATTACCACGTGGTCTCCTACGACGTCAACCATGAGACAGGCCGCATTGACTACGATCAGATCCGGGATATGGCAAAGCAGTGCCGGCCTAAGATGATCATTGCGGGCGCGTCCGCGTATCCTCGGGCCATCGACTTCAAGATCTTTGCCGATATTGCCCACGAAGTGGGCGCTGTGCTGATGGTGGACATGGCCCACATTGCCGGGTTGGTTGCCGGCGGCGCGCACATGAGCCCTGTTCCCTATGCCGACATTGTGACCACCACCACCCACAAGACCCTCCGCGGCCCTCGGGGCGGCCTGATCCTGGCAAAAGAGGAATACGCGAAGAAGCTCAACTCCGCGGTCTTCCCCGGCACCCAGGGCGGTCCCCTGGAGCATGTCATCGCGGCCAAGGCCATTTGCCTGAAAGAGGCCATGGCGCCGGAGTTTAAGACCTATGCCCGGAATGTGGTTAGCAACGCCAAGGTCCTGGCCCAGGCCCTGCTGGAAGCGGGCTTTGACCTGGTCACAGGCGGTACGGACAATCACCTGATGCTGGCGGATCTGCGTCCCATGGGGATCACCGGCAAGGAGCTGCAAATCCGCTGTGACGCCAATCACATCACCCTGAATAAGAACGCCATTCCCGGCGATCCCGAGAAGCCCTCTGTGACCAGCGGCGTTCGCATCGGCACCGCTGCCGTCACCACCCGCGGCCTGGGCGCCGAGGAAATGAAGGAAATTGCCGCCTGCATTGCCATGACCGCCAGAGACTTTGAAGGGACCCGTGACCAGGTCCAGCAGACCGTTGCCCGGATCTGCCAGCGTTTCCCGCTGTATCGTTAATCAACCCCAAAAATTCTGTCTCCCAACGCGTGGAAAGCCGCCGCGTTGGGAGACATTTTTCCAATGACCGGAATCTTCACGGCCCGCGACAGGAAAAGGGGCAGGTTTTTCTTGCTTTTTCCTGGAATCTATGCGACAATGCTTCTGACAATGGACAAGAACGGTGACAGCAATGAATCAAACGGAAATTTTACAGCGGGTCTTCGGCTACAGTCAATTCCGGCCCGGTCAGGAGGAACTGATCGACGGCATGCTCAACGGACGGGATGCCTTCGGAATCATGCCCACCGGAGGCGGCAAAAGCATGTGCTATCAGATTCCCGCCCTGCTGCTTCCCGGGATCACCCTGGTGGTTTCGCCGCTGATTTCTTTGATGCGGGACCAGGTTATGGCCCTGAAGGCGGCCGGTGCTCCGGCGGCCTATATCAACAGCACCCTGAACCGGGCGCAGATGCAGGCGGTTTACCGGAACCTGCTGGCAGGTCAGTATAAAATCGTGTATATTGCCCCGGAGCGGCTGGACTATCCGGGCTTTTCCGGTGTGGCGGAACGGCTGCAAATCTCTATGGTTGCCGTGGATGAGGCCCATTGCATTTCCCAATGGGGACAGGATTTCCGGCCCAGCTATCTGCGCATTGTCAATTTCATTCAGCAGCTGCCCTATCGTCCGGTGGTAAGCGCGTTTACAGCCACGGCAACGACCCAGGTCCGGCAGGATGTGGAACGGATCCTCGGACTGCGGGACCCGGTCCGGGTGGTGACGGGCTTTGACCGGCCCAATCTGTACTTTGAAGTGCTCCGCCCGGAAAGTAAGGACCGGGAACTTCTGCGGCTGCTTTCGACCAGAAAAGGGAAGAGCGGAATTGTCTATTGCGCGACCAGGAAAAAAGTTGAGTCGGTTTGCCAGATACTTCAGGATCATGGCTATGGCGCCGCCTGTTACCATGCGGGGCTGCCGGATGAGGAGCGGACCCAGAGCCAGGGGGACTTCCTCTACGACAGAAAGCCCATTATGGTGGCCACCAACGCCTTCGGTATGGGGATCGATAAATCCAATGTCAGCTTTGTGATTCACTACAACATGCCCAAAAGCATTGAGGCTTACTACCAGGAGGCGGGGCGGGCCGGCCGGGATGGAACCGATGCCGACTGCATCCTCCTATACAGCGGCTCCGATGTCTATACGGCCCGGTTTCTCATTGACAACGCCTCTGAAAACGAGGAGCTGGATGAGGCCCAGCGGGAGATCATCCGCCGGCAGGATCTGGAGCGGCTGGACGCTATGGTGGGCTATTGCAAGACGGATACCTGCCTGCGCGGCTATCTTCTGGAATACTTTGGACAAAAGCATCCGGACATTTGCGGTAACTGCGGCAACTGCACGGGAAATTACGAAACGGTGGAAATTACCAGAGAGGCCCAGATGATCCTCTCCTGCGTCAAGCGAATCCGGGACAAGCTGGGGTATTCCGTGGGAATGAACATGGTTGGAAATGTGCTCCGGGGCAGGGGAGACAAGCGTGTGACGGAAACGGGACTGGAGCAGCTGTCTACCTTCGGCCTTTTGCGGAACCGGCCCAAAAGCCAGGTCCATGCCATGATCGAACATCTGCAGGCGGAAGGGTATTTGCTGGAAGATTCGCAATACCATAGCTTACAGCTGACGGCCTTGGCCTCCCAGGTTCTCTATCAGGGGAAACAGGTTTTCATGAAGGTGAAGTTTGAGCCGGTATCTGTGCTGCCTGGGGTGACGGCCCAAAAACTTACGGCGGAAGAGAGCGAGCTGCTGGACGAGCTGAAGGAACTTCGGGGAAAACTGGCGAAAGAGGCCGGAATCCCCGCCTATGTGGTCTTCTCCAATGCTACGCTGCAGGACATGGCGAAAAAGAAGCCCAAAACCATGTCCCAGTTCAAGAAAGTCTCCGGTGTGGGCGAGATCAAAGCCGCCTGGTACGGCACCGCTTTCCTCAAACTGATCCAGCGTTTCCGGGACGCGCATTAAACGATCCGCGGGAAACCGCTGCCGGAAATGAGCCATCATGGAGGGGCCTTCCTTGACATGGAAAGAAATCGCCTCAGCCAGAGCTCCAATTGACGCCCCCTCTCTGCGCGGGACAGCCCGGAGAGGGGGCGGGACCTTGTGAAAATGTATGAAATTCTTAGCGGAAACTATGCAGGGTTTTGCATTGTAATTTTCGGGAACCTATGCTATACTGACAAATGGAGTACTGTCCATTGAATGAAGTCCCATCCCCTTTGGCGTGGAGGGACATATGCTGACGCTGATAAGGAGCATCGATTTATGGAAACGAAAAAGCTTGTAGGACTGGAGCCCTCTGCCGTATTTGGATATTTTGAAGAGATTTGCTCGATCCCCCACGGTTCCCGGAATACAAAGCCAATCGCGGAATACCTGGTGAATTTTGCCAAATCCCACAACCTTCGCTGCATTTGTGACGAAGTCAACAATGTGATTATTTTTAAGGAAGGTACCTGCGGCCTGGAGGACCGCCCGCCCGTCATCCTTCAGGGCCATACAGATATGGTCTGCGAGAAGACCCCTGGAAGTGCCATCGATATGGTTGTGGACGGCCTGGACATCGATCACGACGGGGAGTTTATTTTTGCCAAGGACACCACCCTGGGCGCAGACGACGGCATTGCCGTGGCGTACACCCTGGCACTGCTGGCCGATGATACCATTCCCCATCCGCCGCTGGAGGCGGTGTTTACCGTGGATGAGGAGATCGGCATGCTTGGCGCCAACGCCATTGACCTGTCTGAACTGAAGGGACGGACCATGATCAACATGGACTCTGAGGATGAAGGCGTCTTTACCGTCTCCTGCGCGGGCGGTGCTACGGCGGCCATCTCCCTGCCTGTAGAGCGGCGGGCGGTTTACGGTCCCTGCATCCGGCTGAATGTGGATGGTCTCAGAGGCGGACATTCCGGCTCGGAGATCCACAAGAAACGGGCCAACGCTCCCAAGGTCATGGGCGAATTTATGAGCCGGATCCAGAAGCTCATGCCCCTGCGGCTGACCTCGCTGTCCGGCGGCACGAAGGACAATGCCATCCCCAGAACCTGCCAGGCGACTCTGGTGGCGATGGGCATCCAGCTGGAGCGCATCAATGCCATTGCCCAGGAGCTTCAAACGGAGATCCGGGAAAAATACGACGAGCCGGACGCGTCCATTCAGGCCTTTGACGTGGATGCCCTGGGCGGCAACAGCCTGACCGCGGAGTCTACGGCCAAGGTCATCAGCCTGCTCTGTGCGGCGCCCAACGGGGTCCAGGCCTGGAGCAAGGACATGGAGGGCCTGGTGCAGACCAGTCTGAATCTGGGTGTCATCAAGCTTGGAGACCGGTTCAACGCCACGTTCTCTGTCCGCAGTTCTGTGAATTCGCAGAAGAAAGACCTGCTTGAGCAGCTGAAGACGCTGGCGGACTTCTATGAAGCTTCCTACAGCCAGATGGGAGAGTATCCTGCCTGGGAGTACAAGAAGGATTCCCGCCTGCGTGATACCATGGTCCGGATCTATACCGAGATGTTTGGCAAGGAGCCCCAGGTTCTGGCGATCCACGCGGGACTTGAGTGCGGTCTGCTTTCGGAAAAGCTGCCCGGTCTGGACTGCGTCTCCATCGGACCCCAGATGCACGACATCCACACCACCCGGGAGAAGCTGGACATTGCCTCTGCCCGGCGAACCTGGGAATTCCTTCTGGAGGTCCTGAAGGCCCTTTGACGGCCGGATTACAAACAAATGCCCTTCCTTACGGAAGGGCATTTTGCCGCTTTAGAAGACCGCGCAGCCACATCAGGTCCGCTTTCCCGGTGATCCGGAACAGCGTCAGCAGACTCGCGAGAAGGGGAATATAGGCAAGAACGCGAAGATGGATCTGCTGGAATTGGGACGCGCCCCAGACGGCGCTCAGAACTGCCGCCGCGGTCAGCATCACCAAAGACCAGGAGATATGCTGACCGGTGATCTTCAGAAGACGGCGAAGGCTGAGCGCGAAGTTCAGCAGATGGGTCACGAGGAAGCTGAAGAAATAGCCTGCCATGCCGTAGTCCGGCAGGAGCAGATACAGCAGCACAACATCCATAGCCGAGGTCAGAATGTTATACCGAACGCAGATAAACTGCTGGCCGAGACCTTTGATCATGGCGTCGGTAATGGCGTCACAATAGAGCATGGGGATCAAAAGCGCGTACCACTTCAGCAGTTCGCCGGCCTGTGCGTTTTGATACAGACGCTGGCACAGGGGCTGTGCCAGAAGAAACAGAAGGCCGCAGAAGAAGGCGCCGTAAAGCATCGCGACTTTCAGACTGCGCCGTACCAGATAACGGATGCGCCGGCGGCTTCCGGCGGCGGAGCAGCGGGCCAGCTCCGGGATCAGCAGCTCCGCCAGGCCAAAAAGAATGCAGGCGGGGAACATCATCACCGGAAAGACCATGCCGCTGACAACGCCGAAGGACGCCAGGGGATTGTCCACCCGTGGGTTCTTGGCAAGCTGCCTGGGCACCATCAGGTTTTCCAGGGTGTTGATTCCGGATTTTACGATGTCCGCCAAAGCAAGGGAGCCGGCGGCCTGCATCAGACGCTTTCCCATTGGGATTCTGGCGCCGCAGTCTGCCCGTTCCAGCAGACGCAGCGCGGAGAGACAAATCAGAGTCAGACAGCTTCCGGCGCAGCTTCCCAGGATCACGCACATGCACGCCCGGCCGGGATCATCTCCGGCCCATAGGGAAAGGGTCAGCAGAGTCACAGCCATGGAGCACAGCTGTTCGGCTGCTTCTACGGCAGCCAGGGTTCCGATCCGGTTGGAGGCGGTGAAGTAGCCGGTCATTACGCCGCACAGGCAAACCACCGGAAGAAAGGCGGCGAACAGCCGCAGGGCATCCGCGGTACGTACGTCGCGGACCCAGTATTCCGCGATCTGAGGCGCGAAGGCAAACAGGGCCGCCGAGACAATCCCGCTGCACAGAACGCTGTAATGAAAGCAGCCGGACAGGACCCAGGTCACGTTTCCGGGCTTCTTCCGGCCAAGCTCTTCGGCGGTCAGATACATAGAGGCAGTTCGAATCCCTGCCATCGCGCTGACCATGGCAAGTCTGCCAACGGACATGACCAATTGCAGCAGTCCCACGCCTGCCGCGCCGATCTTTCCGGAGACATATACCTGGAAAGACGTCCCGACCAGACGCAGCAGAAGGTTCACACCGGTCAGAAGCAGGGCAGAGTAGAAGATGGGCATTTTCTTTGGCAACGGAATCCCCCCTTGTCCACAGCATATGCGGACAAGGGGGGAGATAATACTGAGCCGCTGTGAAAATCTTTAAACGCGGAGCATGGGAGCGTTTCATATGAGCGGCATATGGTACGGATTCTCTAAGGAAACTCTGAATCAATCGCCTTCGGCGGTAAACCACTGACAGAACGCGCGCAGGGGGCATTCTCCGCACTTGGGGTTCCGGGCGGTACAGCAGTCCCGGCCAAACAGGACGATCCTGTGACAAAAATCCGAGCTTTCCTCCGGAGGGAGAACAGCGCGAAGCTGCTGCTCCACTTTCTCCGGGTCCTTGCCCTGGCTCAGGCCCAGACGGCCGCAGATCCGAATGCAGTGGGTATCGCAGACCACGCTGCCCGGCGTTCCGTACAGGTCGCCCAGAAGCAGGTTGGCGGTTTTGCGGCCGACGCCGGGAATCCGCAGCAGCGCCTCCATGGTGTCGGGAACCTTGCCGCCGTAGTCGCGGAGCAGCATCTGGCAGCCAAGGACAATGTCCCTTGCTTTGTGTCGGTAGAATCCGCAGGAATGGATCAGGGCCTCCACATCCGCAATGTCCGCGTTGGCGAAGGACTCTAATGTGGGATAGGCGGCGAACAAAGCCGGCGTTACCTGATTGACCCGGGCGTCGGTACATTGGGCGGACAGACGCACGGCGATCATCAGTTCATAATCCGCGCCGTAGTGAAGGGCGCATAGGGCGTCGGGATAACGCTGCTTTAAAATATGGATGATTGCGTCCACTTTCTGTCTCATGGGAATCCTCTTTTCTATCTTGGGTAAAAATGGAAATGGATTACGCGGCTGGGTCCAGGATCTCGGCGGTCAGAGCGGAGACCTCGTAGGCGGTCCGCTCCTGGGTTCCTTCTGCGGTAACTTTGGTATAGAGCCTGCTTTGCAGTCTTCCGCAGATCCGAATCCGGTCCTTGGCGCGGCACTGGGAGACCTCAAGGGCCATGCGTCCCCACAGAATACACGGCAGATAGTCAGCCCGGCGGAATGCCCGGGGAACGGCCAGCATGACATCGCAGATCTCACGGCCCAAGGGTGTGCGGCGATAAGTGGGCGCGCGGCAGATGGGACCTTCCAGAATGACCTCGTTGATGGGCTGTCCGTCCTCGCATACAATGGAGACGGCAAAGACAAAGATCAGCAGATGCCGCTTTCCGTCCCCCCGGACATTGTGCGAGCGGATCTGCCCGGAAACAGTGAGCAGTTCCCCGGCGGATAGGTCCATGGCATTCAGCACACTTTCTTCCGCGATGACGGGAAGGGTATCCACCGCGCCGGAGAGCCGGGGGACTTCCAGATAAAACCGGAAAAATCTGCGTTCATGGTTTTTGTGGGAAAACTGGGGCAGAGTGACAAGGCTTCCCCGAAGCGTGACTTGATTTACCGCATGTTCCATAGTACCACCTCAAGCAACAGATGTATGGAACATACTATGCTTGTCTGGCGGAAAGAGAACCAAAGGCCGGTACAACGCATACCGGCCCGGAATTCATTCTTTTGCCCAGCCGCCGGCACAGCGGACAGCCTTCTTCCAGCCCTGTACCCGCCTGGCCCGCTGGTCCTGGGAGATCTGGGGCAGAAAGCTTCGGTCAGCGGTCCAATGCCGACGGATCTGATCCGTATTGCTCCAATACCCTACGGCCAGACCGGCCAGGTAGGCGGCGCCCATGGCGGTGGTCTCTACACACCGGGGCCGGAGCGTGGGGGCGTTGCTGATGTCTGCCTGTGTCTGGACCAGGTAGTTGTTTGCGGAAGCGCCGCCGTCGACTTTCAGAGCGGAGAGCCGAATGCCGGCGTCGATCTCCATGGCGGACAAGACGTCGTTGGTCTGGTAGCAGATGGAGTCCAGCGCGGCGCGGATAATGTGATATTTGTTTACGCCCCGGGTCAAGCCCACAACGGCGCCCCGGGCATAGGCGTCCCAATAGGGCGCGCCAAGGCCGGTAAAGGCCGGGACCACATAACAGCCGTTGGTATCCGGGACTTTCAGGGCCATATACTCAGAATCCGCCGCGGATTCGATGAATCGCAGTTCATCCCGAAGCCATTGAATGGCGGCCCCGGCAACGAAAATGGAGCCTTCCAAAGCGTAATTGACCTTGTTGTCCAGACCCCAGGCGATGGTGGTGACCAGGCCGTTCCGGGAAAAAATGGGTTTTGTGCCGGTGTTCATCAATAAAAACGCGCCGGTGCCGTATGTAACCTTGGCGTCGCCGGGGGCAAAACAGGCCTGGCCGAACAGAGCGGCCTGCTGATCGCCGGCGGCGCCGGCGATGGGAATGGGGGCGCCAAAATATTGGGCGTCGGTGCTGCCGTAGCGGCAGCTGGAGGGCATGGGCTTTGGCAGCATGGAGGCGGGGATGTTCATGAGTTTCAGAATATCCTCGTCCCATTGCAGGGTGTTGATATTGAACAGCATGGTCCGGGAGGCGTTGGAGTAGTCGGTCACATGGACTTTTCCGCCGGTCAGCTTCCAGATCAGCCAGGTCTCCACCGTACCGAACAGAAGCGCGCCTTTTTCTGCCAGGTCCCGGGCGCCCGGGACGTTTTCCAGAATCCAATGGATCTTCGTAGCGGAGAAATAGGGATCGATCACAAGTCCGGTCTTTTCCCGGATCTTATCCACCAGTCCCTGACGGACCAGAGAATCGCAGTAGGGCGCGGTCCTTCGGCACTGCCATACAATGGCGTTGCACAGGGGCTTTCCGGTGAACCGGTTCCACACCACGGTGGTCTCACGCTGGTTGGTGATGCCGATGGCGCAAATATCCGCGGCGGTGGCGCCGATGTTGGCCAGGGCCTGGCGGGCAACCTCCAGCTGGGAGGAGAAGATCTCGTCCGCATCGTGTTCCACCCAGCCCGGCTGCGGGAAATACTGGGTAAACTCCTTCTGCGCAAGGCTGCACACCTCGCCGGCCGCGTTGAACAGAACGCACCGGTTTGAGGTGGTGCCGGAATCCAGGGCCATAATATATTTCGCCATGGGGCAAGCTCCTCTCTGTCTGTTTTATTTCGATGGGGCGGGGTCACTGAATGTGGGCGTGGTTGTTGATATGGTCCTCGCAGTAGCAATAGTAGCCTTTGCAGCGGGAGCAGTAGCGAAACTCCAGCTGGGGATCCGAAACATCCGTGCGGCCGCAGACGGTGCACCGGTGGGTGTACGGGGCCTTGGGGCTGGCGTTGGAGGCCTGGTAGGAACCGGCGTCAAAGCGAATGACCTTCGCTTTCGGCTGTTTCCGGAACAGCCGCCGGGCATTGGTCCGCCAGGACAGGGGAATCACATTCAGAACGTCCTTGCCGAAGAACAGGAAGTAGTTGGCAAGGGAGATAACGGAGAAGAAGTTGTAGGGGAAGGGACTGGTAAACAGATTGACCAGCACAAGCACCAGATCCACCAGGGCAAACACCCAGGCCTTGATGGGGATGATATAGAACAGCAGGAAGTGGGCGTCGGGGTACAAGGTGGCGTAGGACAGGAACAGGCTCATGTTCAGGTAAGATACGCTGGCGTACCCGCCGAAAATCAGGCAGTAGATGTCCATCATCACAATGCCGGTCAGATAGAACAGATTGAATTTCAGGGTGCCCCAGATGTTCTCAATGGATTTGCCCAGAGAGTAGTAGCACAGAAGGGCGATGGCGGTGATCAAAAGGTTTCCGCCGTTGTAGGTCAAGGCGTAGGTAAACAGCCGCCAAATCTGCCCCTGAAGGATCAGGCTGCGGTCAAAGTACAGCAATTGGTACAGAAAGTTTGAGTTGGTGATCAGGCTCATGAGATAGACCACGGCGTTCCCCAGAACGATATACAGCATGAGATTGGGAATGCCCTTATCCCGGTTTTTAAAACAGAACAGATCAAATTTTCTGCGAAGATTTTTCACAAAGTTCAACTCCTATCTTAATCATTGGAACGGACCAATACGCAATCATTCTATCAGCAAATTCTGAAAATGTCCATTACAGATTTGTGAACATTCGCCGCGAAAGTTCCGGATAAAACCGGGTGGAGGGACAGCGGGTGAAAACCAATGCGCTTTCTTCTGAAATTTCCAAGACCGTCCGGGAGAAGGGAATCTTTTTCCTTGTATTTTTCCGGAACTGTGGTATAATAGCTCCAAAGCGGCGGATACGAGAACCGCAGGCCGGAGCGCCGCCGGGATTGGAAGAACGCGGCGGAACCGGCAGTATTTATGATACCATGATGCCGCGCTTTATGGTGTCGAAACAGTAAGCCGTACATCTTTGTGCGGAGATTTTTCAGGAGGTTACCTTTTATGGCTGAGTCCAAGCAGTACATTACACAGTCTCAGGATAACGGCAGCGTGATAATTTCTGAGGACGTGATCGCGACCATCGTGGAGCATACGCTGACGGAGATCGAGGGCGTCGTCAAAGGCGGCAGCGAAGTTGTGGGGAAGAAGAGCTGGGGCAAGGGGATTCGGATCGCCATTGCCGAGGACAATTCCCTGACCATCGGATGCAACATTGTGGTTGCCTACGGTGAGAGCGTGATCAACGTAGCGAAGGCGGTTCAGTCTGCCGTGACCAACGCGGTGGAATCCGTTACCGGTGTTTCGGTCGTTGATGTGGACGTCAACGTCTGCGGCATCGTGCGCAAGTAAGGCTTTGCCCATGACCAGAGGCAATGCCAGAGAACTGGCGCTCCATTTGATCTACGGCCGGGCTTTTACCGGCGAAGAACCGGAGCAGGTAGTTTCTACGCGCCTTGAAAAAGGCTACTATGACAAGCTGGCATCGGAGAATGAGGTCTACCAGGAACGTCCCAGCCGGAATCAGCTGCGCTACATAGACACGGTAGTGGAAGGCGTGGCCAACCGGGAGGAGGACCTGAATGCCCGGATCAGCCAATTCGCCATCGGATGGGATATCAGCCGGATCTCCCGGCTGGCCCGGTGCATTATGCAGCTGGCAATGTTCGAGATCCTGTACATGGACGACATTCCCACCGGTGTGGCGGTCTCGGAAGCGGTCCGCATCGCCAAGAAGTACGACGGCGACGACGCGGGCGCCTTTGTCAACGGGATTCTGGGCAGCTTTGTCCGGAGCCTGAACGCGCCTGCCCCGGAGGACGCGAAATGAGCGTGATCGGAATCGACACCAGCAATTATACCACCTCGATTGCCTGCTTTGACGGTGAGCATGGCGTCAATTGTTCTGAACTCCTTCCCGTCAAGGCCGGTCAGCTGGGTCTTCGTCAGTCCGACGCGGTATTTGCCCATACCAAAAGCCTGCCGGAGCTTTCCGGCAGGCTGTTTTCCCGTTTCTCGGCGAAGGGGCTGACGGCTGTTGGCGTCAGTACCCGGCCCAGGGCGGTGGAGGGCAGCTATATGCCCTGCTTTTTGGTGGGCTATTCTCACGCGAAACTTTTGTCGGACGCCTTTGGCGTTCCGCTGGTAGAGGTATCCCATCAGCAGGGCCACGTGGCCGCGGCGCTTTGGAGCAGCGGACGCATGGACCTCATGGATCAGCCCCATCTGGCGTGGCATCTGTCCGGCGGCACCACGGAGCTGCTGCTTGTGGAGCCGGACGGAAGGAACGTCCGATGCACCCGCGTCGGCGGCACTACGGACATTTCCGCGGGCCAGCTGATTGACCGGACCGGCCAGCTTTTGGGCCTGCCCTTTCCCGCGGGCAAGCATTTGGATGAACTGAGCCGGCAGACGGAGAGCGCAGACTGCTTCCGCGTCAAACACAGCGCCGGGGAGTTTTCTCTGTCCGGCGTGCAGAATAAAGTACAGCAGTACCATGCCGCGGGCAACGGTGCCGCGAAGACCGCGGCGTATGCTCTGCGCAGCGTCGCCGGGGCTGTATATGGGGCCACCCGCCAGGCCCTGGAAGCGTACCCCGGTCTGCCGGTGGTCTTCTCCGGAGGCGTTTCCTCCAACACCATGCTGAGAAAGCTGACCGCAGACCTTAACCCGGTTTTCGCTCCGCCCCAATACTCTACGGACAATGCCATGGGTGTGGCGGTTCTGGCCAAGCGGATCACGGAGGGATGATATGGCCCAGACGATCCTGTCTATCACGCAGTTAAATGAATACATTCGGGGGAAAATGGACGCGGACCCCAGGCTGACCCAGGTGGCGGTCCGGGGAGAGATCAGCAACTATAAGCTCTATCCCTCGGGCCATCACTACTTTACACTAAAGGATGAGGCAAGCGCTCTGCGCTGTGTTATGTTTAAGGGCAATGCCATGCGGCTGAGATTCCGGCCGGAAAACGGAATGAAGGTCATTGCCGTGGGTAAGGTCTCTGTGTTCCCGCGGGACGGCGCCTATCAGCTGTATTGCTCTGCCATGACCACCGACGGCGTGGGGGACCTGTACGCGGCCTTCGAGCAGCTGAAAAAGAAACTCAGCGCCCAGGGACTCTTTGATCCGGCCCATAAGAAGCCCCTGCCCCGGTATCCCGGCACCATCGGCATCATCACCAGCTCTGCCGGCGCCGCTGTCCACGATATGCTGCGGATTCTGAGAAAACGTTACCCGCTGTCCAATGTTCGGCTTCTGCCTGTGCGGGTTCAGGGAGCGGAGGCTCCGGGCGAGATTGCCGCGGCCATTGCCTATGCCAACCATTACCGGCTGGCGGATCTTCTGATCGTGGGAAGGGGCGGCGGCTCTATGGAGGATTTGTGGGCTTTCAACGACGAGCGGGTGGCCTATGCCATTTACCAGTCTCAGATCCCGGTGATCTCCGCCGTAGGGCACGAGCCGGACGTCACCATTTCGGACTATGTGGCCGATCTTCGGGCGGCTACGCCATCCAATGCCGCGGAATTGGCGGTTCCGGACCAGGATGCCCTGCGCCAGAGCCTGGACAGCATGTCGACGGCCATGGCGGTGGCGCTGAACCGGCAACTGAAGGCGGCCAGGCAGCATCTGAACGTCCTTTCCCAGTCCCCGGCCCTGCGCGGTCCCACTGCCTATATTGAGCAGCGGGAGAAGGGGCTGGAGCTTCTGAAAAGCCGTCTGGCCGCCGCGCAGAATCAGCAGCTCACCCGGAAAAACCAGCGATACATCGCGGCAGTGTCTAAGCTGGACGCTATGAGCCCTCTGAAGGTTTTGTCCCGCGGCTATGCCATGGCGCAGACCCAGGAGGGAACGGTGATCCGCTCTGTACGACAGGTGGAACCGGGACAGCGAATCCGGATATCCCTGACCGACGGCAAGCTGTCGGCCACCGTAACGGAAAAGAAGGAGGATGCGGTATGAATCAAGGCAACAAGACCTTTGAGGAGTCAATGACGCGACTGGAGCAGATCGTCCGTTCTATGGAGCGGGGCGACGTGCCTCTGGAGGAATCTTTGAAGCTGTTCCAGGAGGGAACAGAGCTGGTCCGCAGCTGTCAAAAGCTTCTAGATCAGGCCCAGCTCCAGGTGAAAAAGATCATGACTGCCCCGGACGGCAGCCCGGTAGAGGAGGAGTTCCAGGATGAACCATGAGCAGCGGTCCCGGGAATACCGGGCATACATAGAATCGTATCTGAAGGAATTCTACGAAAAAATCCATGATCAGCCCCAGAAACTGCTCATTGAGGCTATGGAATACAGCTTGCTTGGAGGCGGAAAACGTATCCGGGCCATGCTGGCCTTTGAATTTTGCCGGATCAGCGGCAGAGACTGGAGGGACGCCGCTCCCTTCGCGGCTGCCATGGAAATGATCCACGCCTACAGCCTGATCCACGACGATCTGCCGTGTATGGACAACGACGACTTCCGCCGGGGACGTCCCACCAACCACAGGGTTTTTGGCGAGGGCATTGCCACGCTGGCAGGCGACGCGCTGCTGACCGATGCCTTTCTGCTTGCCTCCCGCGCGATACTCCCCAGAAGCGATGATATGGCCAGGGCCATTGGCTTGATGGCGGAGTGCGCCGGGTCTGCGGGCATGGTCGGGGGCCAGGTGCTGGACATTTTGAGCCAGGAACGGGAACTGACCGAGAAAGAGGTGCTGGATATCCAGTCCAGGAAAACCGGCGGTCTGATCCGGGGCGCCTGCTGCCTTGGCGTCCTGGCCGGAGGCGGAAGCGAAGCGCAGCTGCAAGGGGCTGCCCGGTTTGCCGACGGCCTTGGCCTGGCGTTCCAGATCCGGGACGACATGCTCGACGTCCTCAGCACCAGGGAGGAGATGGGCACGAGCGTGGGGACTGACGCCGCGAAAAATACCTTTGTCCGGCTCTACGGCCTGGAACGGTGTGAGGAGCTGGTCAAAGCGTATACAGAACAAGCCATTGACGCCCTGGAACCCTTCGCGGACTCCGGGTATCTGGCAGCTCTGGCAGAAAGCCTGACGGAACGCAGGGTATAACGCGTTCTCCCTGAGAACGATCTCCCGGGATCATCCGCCTGAAAATACGAAGCCGTCTGCGGCCATTGTGCCGCAGACGGTTTTCTTCTTGCCCGGTTTCTCATTCCGGCAAAAGCCGACAGGACAGCTGTGGTAAACTGATGGTGCAATCCAAGGAAAAACCGCCGGAGCCATCGAAAAGCAGCGACATATGACATCGGGAAAGGAGGCGGGACCGGCACGGTGGTGCGATCCTTGCAAACGGAAAACAGGAGGGGACAGTTTGCGCAAGGGGAGTGCGTGGATGCTGGTCAGCCTGCTGCTTTTGATCCTTTCCATGTCCGTATGGATGGGACTGCACAGCGGTTCCGGAGAGAGCCGTACGGGAATGGAGGAATATAATCAAGCATCAGGCATTGCCCAGATGAGTTTGTATGCGCTGCAGGAGGATGGTGGAGAGGAAGCGGCTGTTCAGATGTGGGCGCAATGGGGCGCTGTGCTGAATAAGCTGCTGCTGTGGGCGCTGCTTTTGCCGCTTTCCATAACCGCGATGCTTTTGATAGCCATGGACTTTCGATACAAAATGTAAAAAGCATGCCCTCCGGAAAAGCGGAGGGCATGTGCTTTAGGAATTCAATTCTTCCGCGGCCACGGTGAGGAGTTCCCGGACCTTCAGCTCCTGGGGGCAGATTTTCTCGCATTGTCCGCAGCCGATGCAGGCGTCAGGGCCGTGCTCCGTGGCGGGCGGGGACCAGGGCTCTGCCTGCCGCTTAGCATTCAGGCAGGCGAACCAGTCCGGAATGGGGATCCCCTGAGGGCAGACTTCGGTACAGTAACGGCAGTTGGTGCAGGGGACCCGCTCTTGATTGCGGAAGATGGCGCGGACTTTTTGGAGGACATTCTGCTCTTCCTGGCTCAGTGGGCGGAAGCCGCGCATAAAGCTTACATTGTCCAGGACCTGGTCCAAGGTGTTCATGCCCGAGAGCACCATCATAACGCCCTCGAAGCCCGCGGCAAACCGAATGGCATAACTGGCGTTGGAGCCGCCCTGGAGGCTGTCCAGAAGCCCCTGGGCCGCGGCGGGGAGATTTACCAGAGAGCCGCCTTTGACCGGCTCCATAACGATCACAGGCTTGCCATGCTTCCGGCACACATCATAGCACTTCCGGGACTCGACTTTGGGGTCCTCGTAGTCCACGTAGTTGAATTGGATTTGGACCGCCTCGATCTGGGGATATTCCGTCAGGATCTGATCCAGAACCTGAGCCTTGTCGTGGAAGGAGATGCCCACATGGCGGATCTTTCCCTCGGCCTTCAGCTCCAGAGCGGTTTCATAAGCCCGGGCTTCCTTGTACTGCTGGAATCTCTGGGCGTTTTGGGCATGCATCAGGTAGAAATCGAAATATTCCACGCCGCAGGCCTCCAGCTGCCGGGCGAACAGAGGCCGGATGTCCTCTTGCCTGGAGAAGTAATTTCCGGAGAGCTTGTTGGTCAGAATGTATCGCTCTCTGGGATACCGGGAGGTGAGGCACGCCCGCAGAGCCAGCTCGCTTTTTCCGTTCAGGTAGCCATGGGCAGTGTCAAAATAGTTGAATCCCGCGTTCAAAAAGGCGTCCACCATCTTCCTTGTCTGGGGGATATCCACCTCTTCGCCGATCATGGGAAGCCGCATAAATCCAAATCCGAAATTCCTTTGGGTTCCATTAAAATATGTACGCATTCGCGTTCCTCCTCGTTTTTTGATTTATTGACCGCAACCAAATTCTGTGCGGTTACGCTGATAATCGTTTCCCGTTTGCATTTGGGGCAGAACAGAGGAAAGTTTAAGGTCTTTCCCATCCAGTAGTATCATAAAATTCATCGGTGAACATTATTTGGTCGTAATCAAATGTGCGTTGAATTTCTTTCACATACTCAAAAGGATTTTCCATCGGTGTAATATTAAGCTCACGACTAATAGTGCCAATCACTTCCAACACCTCTGCTCGACCCGCCCATTCAACTTCTTCCGGGGCAGTCACAAAATCTAAATATTTCTTCTTATCCCAAAGGATAATTTGTTGGAGTGTATTTGTGCCATGTACTGCGACAATCAGACGAAGGAAATCAAAGAAATTCCTTGCTAAAGGGTAAACGTAATAGTCGCAACAAGTTTCGGGATTGACAACAAACACCATTTCTTCATAGCCTTTGATAAAGCAATAATGTATTCCGTTATCCCAACCGATTATCTCCGCTCCGATAGGTGTGCGGAAGTACCCCCAATCATCTTCTACGGCTAAACCAATCCACGACCTATCGATACTCAATTCTTGAAATTGCTTATACAATTCGCTCATCATAATAGCGATACCTCCGTATCAGTGTTATGTATTTGATTTTCGCCAAAACAGTCCTTCGGATTGTGCAATGCTACTCAGAAGCCTTTGCATACTGCTGTTAGGATTATAAACCGATAAGTTTAGGCAATCCCATTCAAACACAAGCAAGGCGTGTTCATCTGGAAAGAGTATATTAAGCATTCCAGAATGATTGCACATAATTTCCTCTACCGTAGTAGCTATAAAATCCGGTGTTGGCTGGTCGTGCCACTCGCCCCATTCAACGGCGATATGATAATAACACATAGCTTTCAAAATCACACCTACAAATCGCTCATATATGCGGTGCTGCTCATAATGATTTAATAAATAGGTTTCTACTTTGAAAAACTGCCCGTTTGAGTTTGCAGGGACTTGTTCCGGCAAATAGTCAACCACGAAGCAAGATTTTGACAATAATTCATCTACTATTTTATTGTTTACTTCAAACATTGATTTCCCCCTTGCTCTGACAGCAGACTTCAACCACCAAATCAAGCCCCTTTACACTGATAATTGGTTCCCGCTTGCATTTGGGGCAGAACAGTGGGAAGTTTTCAAGCACCGTATCGGGGCGCACCTTAATATGGGTCTTGTTCTTTCAGATCGGGCATAGCACCCATTTTTCCTTTTCCAATGCGCCACCCCTTATTTTTCTTTTCTAACTTCAATAATGGCAGAAATCAGCCCTAACAAAGCAATGACCGAAAACGCAATGATAAAAGCCCAATCTATACCACGAACACAGGAAAAGACAACGCTTTTTCCTCCAGCTACTTTTGCTGCACAAGCAATCAGCCAACCGACTGCGCCGATAACTCCCGCTATCTTTGTTCATTCATAACCTGCCTTTAGATTTTGTGGTCTTTTCGAGTGTAGAGAGAACCGGGCAAACCGCCGGTTAAATCACCACCGAGGGGAACCGCAAGAAACATAGCAAAATATTGATTTTCCGCAACTACACGCGGAGAGCCTGCACCGATAGGAAGTAAATCTCGTATTACTTCGCATTTTCATTGCTCATGCTTTTTCCTCCTCGTATAAAAACGAAAAGCCTTTGGTTCGATGGTTTTATTTTACGTCTGCCATGGGGATTTGTCAATCTCTCCGACGGGAAGGAGACCGCCGTTCTTCCGGCCCCGGCTTGCGCATATCCTGATTTGAGGTGATGGTATGGGATACCGGGTCGATTACGTCCGGGGAAAGAAAATCCGACGCTCCGGCGCAGGGGCGCGCAAGGCAGTGCTGGCGGCAGCCGCGCTTCTTCTGGTGGTAATATTCTCGCTCACCGGCTTCCGGTCTCAGGGAGCGCGGATTCTGGCGGAACTGACGATTCCGGGAAACGCGGCCGTTACCGCGGCGGCTTTGGAAGATTTGGCGTGGAACCTTCATACGGGGGAAGATGTCTCCTGGGCGCTGGAGGAATTCTGCCGGGCGGTTATCTATGCTGCGGAGCCGGATTCGGGTTGATCCCTGGGCATATGTTTTTTTCGCCTGCCTGCTGCTGACCGTCCCTCTGGACTGGCTTCTGGGCATGGTCCTGGCTGCGGCCTTCCATGAGGTGTGCCACATCCTTCTGATCCGAGGCACCGGCGGGCAGGTCAAAAGCATCCGCGTCGGCGTGCGCGGCGCCCAGATCGATACGAAGCTAACCGGCCAATGGCAGGAGCTTGTATGCGCCCTGGCCGGGCCGATCGGCAGTTTCCTGCTGGCAGCCGTTATTTTCCGGCTGTTTCCCCAATGCGCCATCTGCGCCGGAATCCAGGGGATCTTCAATCTCCTTCCGGTATATCCCCTGGACGGCGGGAGGGCGCTGCGGTGCATTCTGGAGATTTGCCGGCCCGGTAAGGGTTCACAGATGGGAGAGTGGATTGAAATGGTCTTTCTTCTGGGGATGACCGCTTTGCTGATGGCGGGATGTCTTTTCCGGTCCCTGGGACCGATTCCGTTTTTCATTGCCCTGCGTCTGCTCAGAAAAGCGCTGTTGAGAAAAAAATCTTGCAAATACGGTTTACTCGGGGTACAATAGTGCTACTATTTGCAAAAGAGGTAGCGTTATGACCGATTTGAAACATCGCATCCTCCAGTCCGTGCAGAAACCTGCCCGGTACACCGGCGGAGAATGGGGCGAGATCAAAAAGGATTTGCGGGATGTCCGGGTAAGGGTGGCGTTCTGTTTTCCGGATACCTATGAGATCGGCATGTCCAATCTGGGAATGCGGATTCTGTACGGCATTATGAACCAGATGGACGGCGTATGGTGCGAGCGGGTCTTTACCCCCTGGGGGGATATGGAGGAGGCCATGCGCAAGCACGCCGTTCCGCTCTGGGCTCTGGAGAGCCAGGACAGCGTCCGGGATTTTGACATGATTGCCTTTACCATCGGCTATGAGATGTCCTATTCCAATATTTTGAACATGCTGACTCTTGCCGGTGTCCCCCTGCGCAGCAGGGACCGGCAGGGCTTGAAGAATATGGTTTTTGCCGGAGGCGTCTGTGCCTTCAACCCGGAGCCTCTGGCGGAGTTTGTGGACTTCTTCTCACTGGGAGAAGGGGAGGAGATCACCGTGGAGATCCTCTCCCTGTACGACCGGGCGAAGGCGGAGGATTGGAGCAAGGAGGCTTTCCTGCGTCAGGTCTCCAGGATTCCGGGGGTCTATGTCCCCGGATTTTACCGGCATGAATACAATGGGGACGGGACCCTGGCTGCCATTGTTCCCCTGGATGGCGCGCCGGAGATTGTGACAAAACGGATCGTGGAAGACCTGGACAAGGCTTATTTCCCCACGAAGATGGTGGTCCCCTCTACGGAGATCGTGCATGACCGGGCCAACCTGGAGGTTTTTCGGGGCTGTATCCGCGGCTGCCGCTTCTGCCAGGCGGGTTTTTCCTGCCGTCCCGTGCGGAAAAAGAGTCCGCAGGTCCTTTATGAGCAGGCGCTGGAAACCTTGGCCCACTGCGGAAGCAACGAGATCAACATATCCAGCCTCTCCACGTCCGATTATCGGGGACTCAAGGAACTGACCGATCTGCTGATCCCGTATTGCGCCCGGCAGCGGGTCAATCTGTCGGTCCCTTCCCTGCGGGCGGACAACTTTTCCCGGGAGCTGATGGAAAAGCTTCAGACCGTCCGGAAAAGCGGCCTGACCTTCGCGCCTGAGGCGGGAACCCAGCGGCTTCGGGATGTGATCAATAAGAATCTGACGGAAGATGAGATCCTGAACACCTGCGCGCGAGCCTTTTCCGGCGGCTGGAACAGCGTCAAGCTTTATTTTATGCTGGGGCTTCCCACGGAAACAGACGAGGACGTTCTCGGCATTGCGGAGCTGGTGTACAAGGTCATCCGGACCTGGAAAGAAAACTGTGGCAATCAGCGGCGGGGCCTGCGCGTCCATGTGGCCACAGCCTATTTTGTGCCCAAGCCCCACACCCCGTTCCAGTGGGAGAAGCAGATCACGCCTCAGGAGTATCTGCGCCGCTGCAGACTTCTGAAATCCAATTTTCACTCCAAATCCGTGGAATATGATTATCACAGCCCTGACCTGAGCCGGCTGGAGGCTGTGTTTGCCCGCGGCGACCGGCGGCTTGGTCCGGTGATCGAAGCGGCCGTCCGCAACGGCGCCCGGCTGGACGGTTGGGATGAGTATTTCGACTATCGCAAGTGGCAGGCCGCGTTCCGGTACTGCGGTGTGGATGAGGAATTTTACACGACCCGCGGCTATGACGAGGCGGAAATCCTGCCTTGGGACACCATTGATACCGGCGTCACAAAAGCGTTCCTGAGGCGTGAGCGGAAGCGGGCATATCAGCAGCAGGTCACGCCGGACTGCCGGAACGGCTGCGCGGGCTGCGGCGCGAATCAGCTTTTGAAGGAGGTGGCCTGCGATGCCTAGAGCGTTGTTTGAAAAAACCGGAAACGCGGTTTACATCTCCCACCTGGACCTGATGCGCCTGTTTCAGCGGGCCTTTCAGCGCGCGGGCCTGCGCTTGACCCATACCCAGGGCTTTAACCAGCGCCCATCGGTCTCCATTGCCCTTCCCTTGAGCCTGGGAATGGAGAGCGGCTGCGAACTGCTGGATTTTGATCTGGAGGGCCAGCCGGTCCCCAATGAGCAGATCCGCGCAAGGCTGAATGACGCGCTGATCCAGGGGGTCCGGGTCCTTTCCGTGTACGACAATGGGCGAAAGCGTAAGGAGCTGGCGCTGCTGGAATCGGCGGTTACTCTGGAATACGACCGCGGGGTACCGGCGGACGCCCAGGCCCGGATCTCGGAACTGTTTGCCCGCAAGACCCTGAGCGTGGAAAAGAAGGGCAAAAACGGTGTGACGGATCAGGATTTGATCCCCATGATCCGCCGGATCAGCGTGCGGCAAGTTCAGGCAGGGGAGCTGGAGCTGCGGGTGCTGGGATGCTGCCAGAATCCGACGCTGAATCCCATGCAGCTGGAAGCGGCCATTGGCAAATATCTTCCGGATCTGACGCCGGACTATTCCCGCTGCCGCAGAATTGAGATCTACGATACCAAAGAAACCATATTTCGATAAAAGGAGCAGACAATGGAAGACAAACTGATGCTGGAAGATTGCCCCATTTGCCGGGGTGCGGGCATGCTGACCCACGAGGGCGGTTGGAGCGTACAGGTGGAGTGTATGGACTGCAGCGCCCACACGGTGTATGTGGAGTACAACAACGAGGAAGAGAAGAAGCAGGCGGAGCGCGCGGTGGCTCACCTGTGGAACATTGGAAAGGTAGTCAGCAGTGAGCGCGGCGAGTGAGAAGGAAGAAATCGTTCGCCGCTGCATTGCGATGGTCGCAAACACGGCGCCCGGGTCCGTAGGTGATATTCTGCAGTTTCGCTTGCTGGACTATGATCCCGACAGGGACGAGTATCGCTTCACCTGTCAAACGGCCCAGTGGATGCGGAACTTCTCGGGGACCCTTCACGGCGGCATGTGCGCCGCGGTGCTGGATCAGGCTATGGGCGTAGTTGCCTACAGTCTGAAAACGGAAGATGGCACCTGCCCAACGGTCCAGATGGAAGTGGAATACCATCGGCCCTTGATCCCGGGAGAGGGTATTCTGGTAAAGGTCCGCGTGATATCCATGACTAAGAGTCTGATCAATCTGACAGCGGAAGCATTCAGGGCCTCCCGGCAGGACAAAATTTGCCTGTCCGGGTCCGGAATTTTCTTCCGCAAACCGGCAGACCCGGAAAAGGCGCGTGATTGACGTATGGAAAATCCCTCTGGAAATCGGGGCAGCGCCCCGAAATTTCCAGAGGGAAATATTTTGAAAAAAAGCTTGCATTTTCGCGAAATGTATGCTAGAATATTCAAGCTGTGAGAAGCGGCAGATAAAGGAATATCCGGGTGTGGCGAAGTTTGGTATCGCGCTTGAATGGGGTTCAAGAGGCCTCGAGTTCGAATCTCGACACTCG
>CALXFT010000028.1 GCA_944387635.1 uncultured Oscillospiraceae bacterium
TGTGCTACCGGATGCAGTCAGATTTTTCACTTGGTTTCGTGAAAAGGATTCTTGCCAATTATTACTTGACACATACCTTTTCGCTCCTTTCGGTCCAATCTGATTGACTATCTGAAGAATTTATGGTATAATTATGATGTTAGTAATAGAGTTTCACTTCCGTGAAATGTTAGTTTAATAGAATTCTTCAGTGTCATTTGCCCATTTTGGGTGAATGGCACTTTTTTGTTTCAGGCCAATCATATTGGACACAAAGCCAGCAGTTCTTTCGGGGATTGCTGGCTTTTGTTATATATCAGGCGGTACCACCCGCTTCAAAATCGAAAGGAGAATACCAAGATGTTACCCTGCCAAGACAACTACACCACAACCTTCTCTACCTACTCCGAAATGCTCAGCCATCACGAGCGGCTGTCCAAGGAGAGCGTATGGCGCCGCTGCAAAGTCAGCGAACTGCACATTGAGCCTCTGGATATGACTTCCGCCTTGTATGGCAATCCCGATGAATTCGTGGAAGGTACCAGTAACGAAGCTGTATCTGACACGGCTGAAAACCTCGGTTTGGCTCTCCGCGTGGGTGGCGATCTGTATCCCATCCGCATGACGGCCTACAAAACCCTGCTCGACCGCGCCAAGATCAGCGGTACCGCACTTCCGAAGCTGAAGCGCAAGGAGCTGGCAGACGTTCTGAACGCGTGCCTCGCCGTGCATTCTTCGGACGCGTTGCTGCTTGTCCGGGACGAGAAAGTGTCCGCAACCCACTCTGGTGACGCCAAGGACTATTCTGTACTGCCCATCGACGAGCTGCTGCATACCCTGGAAGAGAACATGGAATCCCGATTCCCGGGATACAAGTTCGAAAGCGGTTATGCGGATCATGCTTTCACCAGTGGCTGCTGGACCTTCCCGGCGCAGAAGGAAGATCTTCTGGGCACCTATGCCAAGACCCTTGCTGCTAAGGGGCAGGTCAAAGCTGCGAGCCGTATGGTTCCCGGCATTCGTTTCCTTACCTCTGATACCGGTGTCGCATCCGCAAAGGTATGCGCCATGATCATGGGCACGCAGCATCCGATCCACATTGGAAGCTGCATTTCCGTGGACCACCGTCTTCAGAAGAAGGTTGACGATTTTGGGAAGGAACTGGATCAGCTGTTCGCGCAGTTCTGCGACTCTGTTGCGAAGTTGCAGACGCTGCTGGAAATCGAACTGGACTATCCCATCAACGCCATGACCCGGATCTGTAAGAAGTTCTCTCTGCCCAAGAAAGAAGCCCTGGAGGCCATTGCCATGTTCCAGACTTCTTACGGCGGAGGCACCGCAACCGCACACGATGTATTCATGGCTCTGCAGGAGATTCCCTGGCTCATGAAGCTCCATAACTACCCGGAAGCAAAGATGCTGACGGTCGAGGAGAATATGGCCCGGGCGCTGTCCATCAAGTGGAGTGAATATGACCTGGCAAAGGCGGTGAGCTACTGATGGCAGCTCCCATTATGCTCTGCGATACCGCAGGAATGAGTAATGAACGGTGGCTTGAGTGCCGTATGCACGGCCCGAAAGGTGATATCCCATACACCATCGGCGGCAGTGATGTGGCAGCGATCTTCGGAGTATCCCCCTGGACCACGCCTCTGGAACTGTGGCTCATCAAGAAGGGGAGAATGAAGCCTCCGAAAAAGGCCAACGCAGATCAACTTCAGATGGGTCATTTTCTGGAGCCTATTGCAGCCTATTGGTATGCACAGAAGACCGGAAACCATGTCTACGAGGACACTGGCCTTTATCAGCACGCAGATCATCCTTATGCACTGGCCAACTTCGACCGCAGATTTGAGCGGGCGAGTGACGGTGAACCTGGAATTCTGGAGTGTAAGAGCTGTACATACCACAAAGCAGATAGTTGGGCAGACGATGCGATTCCTCTATATTATGAGTTCCAATTACGTTTCTACCTGTCTGTTGCGGATGTTCAGCACGGTGCCTTTTCCTGCATCTGGGGCAACAACCCGGAAAATGATCTGGCAATGCCGGAGCTGGAACGGGATCGTGCCATGGAAGACATGATCTTCGAGCGTCTGGATGAATGGATCTGGAGCCTGGAACATGATGTACCGCCTACCATGGCGGGCGTGGATTCTTCCTTAGCGATGGAATCCCTTGCCAGAATCTACGGTGCCAGTCAGCCGAAGCTTCCGACCATCGAGTTTCCCAAAAAGTACGAACATCAGCTGCGGCAGATCGCAATTCTGCAAGGCAAAGTACGTGATTGCGATGCCGCTAAAAGAACTTATGAAAAGGAGATTGAAGCACATTCCGTGCGGATTGCGGAATTGATGAAGGATCACGAGCATGGCGTCCTGACGACGACCACGGATAAGCTCCTCATCGATTTCGTGACAAAGCGAACCAAACGGCCTGACTCCAAAGCACTCAAGACCAAGTATCCCACGGTCTACGACGATGTGATGAAAGAGTCTTTGAGTCGTAAGGTCAAAGTCTCGGTCCAACCGATCTGAAAGGAGCTGAGTCGAATGCGGATATTCTCAGAATCTGTGGATCTAAGGTCCCGAAAAGAGATGACAGCATACCTTCAGAACCATTTTCGATACGACACAATGAACTCCTGGAACTGGGCAACCTCGTATGCCTGCAACCTAAAGATCCACAAGCTCGGTCTGAGCTGGGATATCGAGAGCAAGCTTTACGATCTGCTTCAGTGCCAGGAGTTTTTTGATGCCCAGCGGGAACTGATGGATTCTTTCGCAGAAGACCATCAGTTCCGCTGGCAGGTTGGCATGAACGGCCGCAGCGGCGGGTATCTCGTCCTCTATGAGGGCGGGATCAAGCCCACCGGGCACCGTTCCTACTGCCGAAGCTGCTATCAGAGGAACTTCAAAAGTGTCACCGAAAACGGAAATGTCTGTGGAAGATGCGGAAAGCCGGATCGGGTGGATTATGTGGTGCCGCCGATGCAGACCTTTACCTATCCCGGTAAAGGCATCGATATGGATGAAGACTTCAGCGAGTGGTCACTGCCTGAGCTGCGTGACCGTGTAAGGCTAATTCAGGACCTGGACGCACTGGCTGACCGGATGGTTGAGTTGGGTATCCAGATGGCAAAAGATTATTCTGTCATGGAGGTGGAGATCAGCATACCCCAGACTCAAAAGGTTCTGGTTGCGAACAGATAGCAAGATTATTTACATCAGGAAGGAGCATATGAATGCTTTGTCAATTCGAAAGAGTTATTTTCCCAAGGGATGCTGCGGCAAGCACCAGCGGTTTCATGATCGCTGTGTACAAGCCCTGCGGCACTCTGAGGGATGCTGCAGGACAGATCCTGGACAGATTCAAGGCTGTCGGGTATTGTCTGCCAACTTCCAATAAGGTCAAATACCGAATGGAAGGGCACTGGAGCAAAACCCAGAAACATGGCATCCAGTTTGAGGTTGAGCGGTATGAGGAAGTCATAACCCCTACCAAGGACGGTATCATCGCATACCTGGCCTCCGGTCAGATCCGCGGGATAGGCAAGAAGACCGCAGAGAAGATCTACGAGACCTTCGGTCAGGAAACACTGCAAATCCTTGATCAGGAGCCTCGGAAACTGCTTACCGTGAAGGGTATCAGTGAAAAGAAGCTTCGCAAGATCATTGATTCCTATCTGGCCAACCGTGGTGCCCGGGATGTGATTGCGTTTCTTGCGCCTCATGGTGTGACTCCCAACCGGGCTGTCAAGCTCTATCGGGAATACGGAGAGGAAACCATGGACATTGTCCGGAATCATCCCTACAGGCTCTGTGAGCTTGCCGGTATCGCCTTCAAAACTGCCGATAAGCTGGCCATGAGTATGGGGATAGATCCACTTTCGCCTGAACGGGTGGATGAGGCGCTACTTTACACGCTGACCGATGCAGAAGGGAAGGGCCATTTGTGTCTGGAGAAGCATGATTTCCTGAAGGCCTGCCTCAAACTTCTGGATACAGTCGGTATGACGGAAGATATGGCAGCCGCAAGAGCTGTCAGACTCATTCAGGATGGAAAGCTGGTGTCTTACGGAGATAGCGTCTTTAAATCCAAAACTGCCCGTACAGAAGAGAGCCTTGCTTACGAGATCGTCAGAAAGATGCATGGCAGCGTGGCTGAATACCCGCATCTGGACTATGCCATCGATCAGGAAGAACGAAAGCTTGGTTTTCGACTGGCGCCTGAGCAGCGTGAAGCAGTCAAAATGGGTCTGACACAGAAGCTCTGTGTGATCACAGGCGGCCCCGGTACCGGCAAGACCTCTGTTCAGAAAGCACTTCTCGATCTTTATAAAGAACGGTATCCCGCTGCCAAGATTGCCTGCTGCGCTCCCACAGGAAAAGCAGCCCGGCGTATGGAGCAGGCAACCGGTGTCCGTGCATCTACTGTCCATAGAGCATTAGGCCTTATGGCCAATGAAGATGGGCAGTACGGCGATCCCGAGATGCTGGAAGCGGATCTCGTCCTTGTGGATGAGGTTTCCATGCTGGATGTTTATCTGGCAGAGAAGCTGTTCCGCTCTGTTGCCGATAAGTCCAGACTCATTCTGGTAGGTGACAGTGATCAGCTGCCTTCTGTTGGTCCCGGCGCAGTTCTGAAGGAGATCATCGCCAGCGGCCTTGTACCGGTCGTCAGACTGGATCAGGTGTTCCGACAGAAGAACGGTAGCCGGATCGCAGCCAATGCCAAGCTGATCCGCCACGGCAATCTGTCCCTGGAGTACGGCTCGGATTTTGAGTTCTACGACTCTACTGACCTTTCTGTATCTGCTGAGATTATCGAATCGCTGTACCTGCAGGAAACTGCGAAATACGGCATCGATAATGTGGTACTGCTGTCCCCATACCGTCAGAAGACGGAAACGGGTGCCAACGCACTGAATCAGCGGCTCCAGGGCAAGATCAATCCGCCTATGGACGGTAAATCCGATGCTGTACACGGTCAGCGGCGCTTCCGGACCGGTGATAAGGTCATGCAGATCAAGAACTGTGAAGACATCAACAACGGTGATATCGGTTATATCAAGAGCATAACCGGCACCCAGTCTGATTCCGTTGTGCGGATCGACTTCGGTGATGGCCGAATCGTTGATTACGAAAACAGCGATCTCGATATGCTGGATCTGGGTTACGCCTGCACCGTCCATAAATCGCAGGGGTCAGAATACAAGAGCGTAATTATCAATCTGCAGTGTGCCCATTCCGTGATGTTGGTACGGCCACTGATTTATACTGCCATTACCCGTGCCAAGGAAAAGGTTCTGATCGTCGGTGAGCGCAGAGCACTCTGTACATCAATCCGGCGTATTGATACGGAACAGCGGGGCACGAAGCTGGCACAGAGAATACATGATTTTTCAAGTTAAGGAAAAGGAGAATACACTATGGCTACCGCTTTGGAAAAGTATTACGGAATGAAGGAGAGCATGAATGCAGCCATTGCCCAGGGCAAGCTGCCTGTGGAGCACTTGCTGGCTCATCAAGAGGTTCTGTACCGTATCAACGTACTGGAGACCTGTATGAACTTCTGCAAGACTGCCCCTGTGACTCCTGACATGCGGGTTTTGACCTATCACTATCAGCTGACCGATGCCTTTATCCAGTGCATGCTGCTGGAACGACGGTTGGGTCCTGCCGGTGATGAGGGCATTAAGACCAAGCGCGATACGGCTTTTGCGAATATGCAGAATGTCGTAGCCAGCTGTCGGAAGAAGTTCTCCAGCTTTGCGCCGAACAACCCGGATGCTTACCGCAACGCCCTTGGAGGAATGATCAATACGATCCTTCCTGCCTGGATGGCGTACCGTAATACCTATGTAAATCTGTAATATGGAGGCTTAATCATGAGCAATCAAGAGAATAACGCCGCACAGAACTCTGTGCTGAACACGATCCACAAGGTAGAAGGCTTCGATCCTGCAGCATACGCAGTGCCTTATACGGATCTCAACACTGGAGAAACCCGCAAGCGTCTGCCCGTCATGGCCCAGATGGCCTGGTTCCGTCTGGTATACCGAGAAGGAAAGATCGCCGTGTCTGTCACTCCCGGAAAGGACTGCTTTGTGGCAACTGCCCGGGTCTATCCCAGCTACAAAGATCCCGCAGACAGCTATCTGGCTGAAGCAACGGCATCCCGTACCTTCGATCCCAGTAAGCCGTCTGTTTCTCCCCGTGAATGGGCACAGACTGCGGCAGTTGGCATCGCACTTCGTAATGCCGGTTTCGGGCTGCAGTTCGGCGCAGCAGGCGATGACTTCCTGAACCTGGCTCCCAATGAGCTTGGGATCACCGTCGATCCTGTGCCTGCTGGTACTACTTCAGAAGCTGTTCCTGCACCTGATATGCCCGCCACCGGTATGACCCTGACACCGCCTCCTGCAGATCCACCCGCCACCAAACGGGAGCTGACTGCTGAGGAGAAGTTCATGCAGGCATCTTCCGTGCTTTGGCCCACGAAGAAGCACGCAGGCCGGACACTGGGACAGGTTATGCAGATGGATCCTTCTGCAATTGAGTGGCTTGCAAACCGTTATGACCGGAATCCTGATGTATCTGCAGCTGCGAAATACATCTGCGAGTATGCATTGAACCATCAGAGTGCCTGATCCATATCTAAATTCGGGGGGTGCATTCACGCATCCCCCTGAAAGGAGGCAATATGGTACGGATCCGCATGACGGATATAATCCCACTGATTGGTATTCCGGAGCCTAAACAAGGCGCCATCAAATATGATATCCCATGCCCCTGTTGTGATGATAAGCCAAAAGGGAAGCATCTCAATATCAATCTGGAACTGGATGTATTCCGGTGTCCCAGATGTGGTTTCTCCGGCGGTGTATTTGATCTGTATGCCTTTTATTCCGGAGTCAACCGTAAAAATGCCAGAGAAGTACTTCTTGCCAGACTGGATTTGCGGGACGGCAACAGAGCGGCAACCACAGTTCCCAGGCAGAAATTACTGCAGCCGCAGTCTATTGACTGCCCGATCACGGATCTGGATACCCGCCACGAGACCTATACGGCACTCCTGAGCAGACTTTCCCTTGCATCAGATCACAGACAGAACCTGCTTAACCGCGGTCTTTCAGACGAGATGATCCAGTGTCTGGGCTATAAGACAACACCGATGGTTGGCACTACTATTCTGGCAAAGCAGCTTCTGTCCGAAGGTTTCTATCTTTCCGGAGTCCCGGGTTTTTATCATAACGATGAGGGCCAGTGGACCTTCATCAAAAACTTCCGGGGTATTCTGATCCCTGTTCGAAACCATGAAGGTAAGATCCAGGGTCTTCAGCTACGGCGGGATGATGTATCCAAGCGTAAATTCCGCTGGGTATCCAGTGCCGGCAGACAAGATGGATCCAAAGCTGAGTGCTGGACCCATCTGGTAGGACCGCCACAGGAGACGGTGATCATCACGGAAGGCCCCATGAAGGCAGATGTGATCTACGCTCTGACCGGACAAACGGTTCTCGCTGTGCCTGGCGTCAACTCACTCAATCATCTGAAGGCTACGCTTAAGTATCTCAAGGAAAACGGAACGAAGCAGATTATGACTGCCTTTGACATGGACTATCTTACGAATCCCCATGTCACCAATGGTTACCGGGATCTATCCGGTATCCTGGCTACGCTAGGTTTACCCTACGGCACCTATCTGTGGAATCCGGATCATAAAGGACTTGATGATTATGTATGGGAATACTGTTATCATCAGGATAGTTGATAGGGGAGAGGCGAGCCATCGGTTCGCCTCTTTTTATATCCAGCTTTAATGGAAAATAATATGTTTTACCGTTGCAAAATAGCATCCTGCTCGGTGTAATCATACGAACAATCAATAAGGAGGAAATCTCATGTTAATCGCAATCGATCATGGAAACTATGATATTAAGACGCCACACCACAGCTTCATGGCAGGCCTTGCAGAGCATTCTGTTCGCCCGCCCATGGCAGATGAAGTCCTAGAATATGGCGGCTCCTACTGGACGCTGTCCGGTAAGCGGCTGAGCTACCGCAGAGACAAGACCAGAGATGAGAGCTACTTCATTCTGAGTCTTTTTGCCATTGCCCGGGAAATGGTTCTGGCAGGGAAGACCGGCGCTGTGGAACGGGTACATCTGGCAGTAGGACTGCCTCCGGAGCACTACAGCATCCTGAAGGACAAGTTCACCCAGTACTTCAAGCGGTCCGAATCCATCCATTTCATCTACAACGACAAGCCCTTCACTATCCTGATCGGCAATGTCTATGTGTATCCCCAGGCCTTCGCTGCCATCACCAATATCAAGAGCCAGCTGAACAATCACCTGCGGGTATTCCTGGTGGATATCGGCGGTTATACTACCGATGTTCTGCTTCTCAGAAGCGGCAAGCCGGATCTGCAGTTCTGCCGGAGTCTGGAAATGGGTGTCATCACCATGAACAATGACATCATCCGCCGTGTAGGTGCCTTGCACGATATGCGGATCGAGGATGAGCATATCAGTGCTGTCCTCAGAGGCAAGGAAACTATTCTACCTGAGGAAGTAAAGAAGACCATCCTGGAAGCTGGTCAGCATCATGCCAAGGATATTCTGGACAAACTCAGAGAGTTGCAGGTGGATCTCCGGTCCAACCCTGCTGTGTTTATCGGCGGCGGCAGCATTCTGTACCGGGAGTACCTGGAGAATTCTCCGATGGTAGCATCCGCCACCTTCATCGAGAATCCCAAGGCAAACGCAGTCGGTTATTACTCCATGGCCAACATGCAGATGAACCTGTCCGGTAGATAACTCCGGAGGACCGGATTATGAAGCAAGATGGTATGTATCGGTACTGTATCCAGTTTCGTGCCCATACCGAATCGGAGATCCGGGCAGGGGAGTTACTGGAGAAGCTTGGCCGAAAGAAAAGTGCTGTAATCATCGCAGCATTACTGGAGTACATGGATAATCACCCAGAATTGACGGATGGCGATCAGAGCCATGTAACGGTTAATACAATGTCTTTAGATGCTCTGGAGGCTCATATCAGCAGACTTATCGAGGAGAAGCTGCGCGGTATCGAGCTGCCGCCACGCGGTGAAAGCATTCCCCACGAGCAGGCGGAAGAAGTCAGTCAGGACATCATGGATATGCTTGACGACCTGAATCTATTCAATATGTGACCTTAAGGCCTTCTGCGAAACGCAGGGGGCCTTTTCTTTTGGCTTCCATTATTTGGATGTCATTTCATGTTGCATTCATATTTTTTATGGGATGTTTTGTTATAATAAGGGGAAAAGCGTTAAAAATGGCTTTTTTCATCCGTAATAAGTTATATCCCGCTGAAATAACAGCAGAAAGAAGGTAATGAAATGACAGAACTCGAATTACAGGAATACCACGAACATGCCTTTGATGCATTTTGTAAAAGAGTAATACGAAACGCATCTGTGGATGCATTCCGGGCGAGCAGACGAAAGCAGAAAACGGAAATGGACATAGACGACCCCATGGTTGCCTATATTCATTCGATCCAAACCCATGATACTTACACTCTGTACAGCAGGACATTTTACGTGAAGAATCAGCCTATTACGGTCAGGGACAAATATCTGGGCGAAGCTCTGCAGTACATTATCCCGCAAAAACGTGCGGTTATCCTACTGAGCTACTTTGAAGGATACAATGACACTGAGGTTGCCAATATCCTCGGTGTTTCGCCAACATCCATTGCCAGGAGAAAAAAGTCAGCTCTGATGCGCCTTAGAGAGCTCATGGAGGTACGCTCCAATGACGAATAAGATTCCCTATGAAACCATCTATCAAGCCAAAATGGGCAGTGAGGAAGCTCTTGCGGCAATTCTCAATCACTATGAGCCGCAGATCGTAAAGGCGTCCATTCGAACGGTTAACATGCCTGATGGCTCCAGGCAGCGTATCATAGATCAGGATATCAAAGCTTACATACAAAGCGAACTGGCCATGAAGATCATGGTCAAAAACGATCTCAATAAGAAGCCGAGCAAGAAACGCCCGCCACAAAGCGGCAGCTCATCCAATTTTGATTTGACAGGCTAAATAATAAACCACCAACCCGTGCTGAGGGATCAGCAGGGCTGGTGGTTAATTTATTTTAAAAAAATAACTATCAAACTTACATTCTTAGTTTGTGAATAATAAGGTGATATTAATGATTCTTGCAAGTATTGAATTTAATAAAAGTATTAATAGCAAAGAGTTCGATAAAAGCTATTTGGCGTTATCGAAGATACTACATAGCGATATGAGAGATTTTTTTCAGACAGACTTTGGCAAAGAGTATTACCAGAAATGGTTAAAAGAACATGGTAAGAATAAGCCTAAATATACTCAATATGATTATGAAGAAGATGAAGACGAATAAATCCGCCCAAGATCAGCTCTTGGGCGGATTTTCCGTGATGGCATTACTTTTGAACGGGATCTTCAACGCGAAACCGCCGTAGAAGAAATAGGTGTTCACGTAATGCCCGGTTGGTGGAGCCGAGGGGAGTTGAACCCCTGTCCGAAGGCAACTTGGAAAGAACTTCTCCGGGCGCAGTTTGTTATTTACATTCCCTCATCCCGGCGGGAACAAACACCCTACGGGAATCAGTAGCTTCATGATGCGTGGTATGGGCAAAGCTTACCATACGCACGGACTCCACTCAAATCACACCCGAGCCCGGCTCGTGGACCTTCCGGGGCGGATGGGCGCCTAATTAGGCAGCCAGAGCAACAGTTCTGTTGTCAGTTAAATTTAAGAATTGCCCGTTTTATCGTGGCCAGGCGCCACGGCCCGCTATTCCAGCCTCACTACCCCCGTCGAAACCAGTACGGCCCCGTGTAGATAGGGAAGGGGAATTTGCTCTGTCTCCGGGGCGGAAGGCCGCCCCGGAAGGAGTTTTCTCAGAATCTGCCGTAAGGATCAGGCAGTTTGTTGGGTTCGGGGTAGCTCTCCCCGTGGGTGTCAACGGTGATGGCGGCGATTTTCTGCTCCTCCAGAGGACGGTCGGACCGGTTGGTCTTGACCTTGGCGATGGCGTCCACCACATCCATGCCGGCGGTGACCTTGCCGAAGGCGGCGTACTGGCCGTCTAAGTGCTTGGCGTCGGCGTGCATGATGAAGAACTGACTGCCCGCGGAGTTGGGAGACTGGCTTCTTGCCATGCTCAGTACGCCCCGCTTGTGGCGCAGGTTGTTCTCCACCCCATTGAAAAAGAACTCGCCCTTGATGCAGTAGCCGGGGCCGCCCATGCCGGTGCCTTCGGGGCAGCCGCCCTGGATCATGAAGCCGGGAATGACCCGATGGAAGATCAGGCCGTTGTAATAGCCCTGGTTTGCCAGGCTGATGAAGTTGTAAACGCTCTGGGGGGCAGTCTCAGGATAGAGTTCGCCGGAGATGATGCCGCCGTTTTCCATGGTGATGGTAAATGTAGGGTTCATGTTCTGAATCTCTCCTTCATGGCCCGGTCGATCTGACGCTTGGCGTCCCGTTCTGCCGCGGCCTGTCGTTTGTCGTATAGTTTTTTGCCCTTACACAGGCCGATCTTGACCTTGACCCGGCTACCTTTGAAATAGACGGTCAGAGGAATCAGAGAATATCCGTCCTGCTTCACCTTCCCGTAAAGGCGCATGATCTCCCGCCGGTGCATCAGCAGCCGCCGGGGCCGCCGGGGGTCCGGATTGAACCGGTTGCCGTGGTCATAGGGGGAGATGTGCATCTGGTTCAGGATCAGTTCGCCGTTCTTCACGCCGCACCAGGCGTCCTTCAGGTTCAGAGTGCCTGCGCGGATGGACTTGACCTCCGTGCCTTGCAGCTCGATGCCGGCCTCGAATTCCTCTTCCACAAAGTATTCGTGATAGGCTTCCCGGTTCCGGGCCATGACTTTTACGCTTTCCTTTTCCAGATCCCTCACCTCCTGAGGAGCTCATGCCTCAATTTCCAGTATACCATAGCTGTCAAGAGGATAAAACCGGAAAATGACGCTTTTTTAAATGTGGTCTTATTTTTCAAACAGAAAGGCTTCCAGATCCTGGGGATCGTCGAAGGAAACGTCGCACAGCTGGCGCATCTTGGCGCTGATCCGGGGATAATTCTTTCGGCCCCAGGCGGCGAAACCGATGGAGACGCCGGCCTTGCTTGCCATCTCCCAGGCGGGCTTCATATCGTCGATGACCAGCAGCTGTTCCGGCTCCAGGCCGTAGGTCTGCATGATGTGCTCCAAGGGGTAGGTACTGGGCTTGCGCTGGTGCTCCGGCAGATCCCAGCCGTAGATGGCGTCGGGGCGGAGGCCGAAGTGACGTTCGTAGTCCCGGGTAATATTCTGGATGCAGGAGTGAGACACCACGCAGATCAGGCCTCCCTCTGCCTTCTGCCGCCGGATGACCCGGTCAATGCCGGGGAAGGGGTCGGGGATATGGCACTTGATGTATTCCTGCCAGCCCAGGTATTCGTCCACCAGCTCCTGTTCGCTGAAATGGAACCATTTCCGGCACATGTCCGCAAAACCCAGATCGCAGCATCCGTCTACATAGGCCTCCAGGGTAATGGCGGCGCCGGGGCGGAACTGGTCCAGAATCTGGCAGAAAAAGGGGTAATTGACGGTGGTCTCGCTTTGGACCACGGTGTCATCGTGATCCAGCACCAGACAGGGGTATTTCAGCATGGTGTGGTCCTCCTGGTTCTCATCTGTGGCGCATAGGGCAAATTTGTCGTCTTCATAAAGTATATCAGACTCCGGGGCAGGTTGCAACCAGGAAATTCCTCTTGCGATAATCGAACATATGTGCTACAATAAGAAAAAAGCCGGGGGTGAGAATACATGGAGCGGCAGCCGAATCCGGTGGATGTGATCTGTCTGTGCAGCGCCTGCGGCGAGATCCGGCCCCTTCGGCTGCGGATAGAGGACCCGGAACAACGCTTGCGTCGGCTGGATATCTGCGAGGTAGTCAGCGTCAGGAAGGCTTCGTATGTGGGAGCTGAGTCCATGGTCTTCCTTTGCCGCGCGGCGGAGGAGGGAGCGGTCTGTCTGGTGGAACTGCGGTATATCCTGCGGAACCACAGCTGGCAGCTGATCCGTATGGTCAACTGATGGCCCAAACGTTATTTTTTCAAAAGCCCTTCCATCCGGGAGAAAAACGAAGTATAATGAACCAAGGGAGTCTATGATGAAACCGGCAAGCGCGGAGGCCGGGAGATTTTGCACAGCCGAACGCTTAAAAAGTGGAGGAATACCATGGACATTGTGACATTTTACAACTGTGACCCCAAAGACGCCCCCAGGACCACCATGCCCGCCCATCTTGGGGCCAACGCCATTCTCACCTGCCGGGGAAGGCTGCTGCTGGAGCGGCGGCGGGATTCAAATACCTGGGGCCTGGTCGGCGGCGGATGCAAGAAATATGAGAACGGCCGGGATGCCATTGCCCGGGAGGTCAGGGAGGAGCTGGGCCTTCGGATCCCCAAGGAAGCCTTCACCAAGCTGGCGGTCTACGACAATCCCGGACGGATCGCCGCGTACCGGGACGGAAGCGTCTGGCGTATGGTCATTGTGGTATACGGCTATGACTTTGACCGGGAGCCTGAGATGAAGATCAGCGCCGAGTCCAGGGAGCTGCGCTTCTTTACCCGGCAGGCCCTTTCCGATGTGGAGATTGCCGTGACTCACCGGGACATTGTGGAGGACTGGTTTTTGAATAGAATGTAAAAGAATGCGTATTTTTTAAAAAAATACTTGTATGCGAAGGAAAAGTATGATAAAATATGCTTCGACGGCGCAGTATCCTAGTCAGGATGACCATTTTCCAGGAAGGGCCTAAAAATCCTTTGAAGGGCACATCGATGAAGTCCCTGGTGTCTGCTTTTTACGCCCAGTTTAGGGTGGGTGCTGGGGGTTAAGGATTCCGGGCGCGCACCAATGGCATGGTGCATACGACCCGGTTTCCGCGGAGACCTGAGCTTGTGCGACGACGACGCAACCCCGGAAGGGTCCGATCGCGTACGACTCAGGCGTGAACCTGCAAGGCGGTGCACAGAATCGTGTGCTGCGTGCAGCGTAGCCTGCCTTGAGTGAGCCTGCGGGGAAAGATGACAGACGTCTGGCGGCTATGGCCATAGCGGCTGACGTTATTGCTTCTGGAAACCATGCTTGCAAAAGAGGCTAAGACTATGGAACATTCTGCCGTGGAAAACACCTAGGCTGTCTTAACAGGGGCAGGCAGGGGATTACAGTACGGTCTAAGTGGCAATCGGGTACCCATTTTCCTGGCAACACTTGGGCGGACGGATTAAATGGAAACGGCCTGTTCGGCAACGGCAGGTTCTGTCTGGTGAAAAACAACCCGACCTAAGCCGTAAGATTTATCCTGCCTGCTGCCGTCGTATTTTTAAATAATTGAAAAATGAAAGTAACAGGGTGAAAATTGTGGGAAAATCCGACCCCGAGGCTTCCAAACGCGAGCGAAATAAGACGATCAAATGGGTCGTCACCGTATTCATTGCAACCATTCTGATCTCCGGCACCATTTCTCTGGTGTCCGATGAGGTCATGGCCCACAGCAGTCTTGGCGTGGCATTTCTGATTCTGCTGGGCATTGTGCTTGTGGGCATTTTGTTTGACATCGTGGGCATGGCAGTAGCCACGGCCGACGAGAAACCCTTCCACTCCATGGCGGCCCGGAAGGTTCCCGGCGCCCAAGAGTCCATTCGCCTGCTGCGCAACGCCGAGCGGGTCAGCTCCATCTGCAACGACGTGGTGGGCGATATCTGCGGCGTTGTCTCCGGCTCGGCCTCTGCCACCATTGCGACCTTGATCCTTGCCAATGTGGAGGTGGGCTGGCCCTGGGGGATCAGCCTGGTCATGTCCGCCCTGGTGGCGGGACTTACCGTAGGCGGAAAAGCCATCGGAAAGACCTTTGCCGTCAATTCCTGTACGTCCATCGTACATATGGTTGGCAAGGCCATCTACACCATTCGCCGCTTTACCACCCGAAAGAAAAAATAAAGTAAGGTTGTGTCACCGTGAGTATATTAGAAACCATTTACGGACACGAGGACCTTGTAGCCTTAAACAGCGAGCAGCGCAGCCAACTGTGCGGGGAGATCCGGGAATTTCTGGTCTCCAGCATCTCCCAGACCGGCGGACATCTGGCCGGAAATCTGGGCGTGGTGGAACTGTCTGTCGCTTTGGAAACTGTCTTTAATACCATGGAAGACCGCCTGGTTTTTGACGTCGGTCATCAGTCTTATGTGCATAAGCTGCTGACCGGCCGCCGGGCGGATTTTGCGCATCTGCGGCAATACGGAGGCATTGCCGGCTTTCCCAAACCTCAGGAGAGCGATTCCGACGCCTTTGTGGCGGGGCACGCTTCCAGTTCTGTTTCCATCGCTGTTGGCATGGCCCGGGCAAGGACTCTTCAAAAACAGAATTATCATGTCATCGCCCTGATCGGAGACGGCGCCTGTACCGGCGGCATGGCCTATGAGGGCCTGAACGACGCCGCCGTCAGCGGAGAACCCATGATCGTCATCCTCAATGACAACGAGATGTCCATCGGTAAGAATGTGGGCGGCATGTCCCGGCATCTGTCCCGGCTGCGCTCCAGCGAGGACTATCTGACGGCCAAGCGGATCTACCGCCAGGTTATGAAAAAGCTTCCCGGCGGCAATGTTATCTATCAGATGAGCAGTCGTCTGAAAAACCGGCTCAAGCGGTTCCTGCTGCCGTCCACCATTTTTGAAAATATGGGCTTTACCTACCTGGGACCCGCCGACGGCCATGACCTGCCCGGACTGATCTCCATGCTGACCGTGGCCAAGGACCTGCGGGAGCCGGTGCTGATCCATGTGGTCACCAAGAAGGGCTGCGGCTTTCACCTGGCGGAAGAGGATCCTGCCCGGTATCACAGCATCGGCAAGTTTGATCCGGCGACCGGCCGAAAGCTGGCGCCCAAGGTCAAGACCTTCTCCGCCGCCTTTGGCGAGGCCATGATCGACCTGGCCAGGCAGAACGACAAACTCTGCGCCATCACCGCCGCCATGCCCGGCGGTACGGGACTGCTGGAGTTCCAGAAGCAGTTCCCGGACCGGACCTTTGATGTGGGCATCGCCGAAGAGCACGCGGTCTCCATGGCAGGGGGACTTGCCAAGCAGGGAATGGTCCCGGTGGTGGCTCTGTACTCCACCTTCCTGCAGCGCGGCTACGATCAGATTCTTCAGGATGTGGCCATGCTGAATCTCCATGTGGTCTTCGCCATCGACCGGGCCGGTCTGGTGGGAGACGACGGCCCTACCCACCATGGCGTCTTTGACGTGGGATTCCTGAGACAGGTCCCCGGCATGCGGATCCTGAACCCGGTGAGTTTGAAGGAACTGCGGGATATGCTGGCCTGGGCGGTCAATGACTGCGACGGACCGGTGGCCATCCGCTATCCCAGAGGCACGGAGGAAAGCTACACAGACTCCGACTGGCATGGCCTGGACCATTGCCAGGTCAAGTGCCATCGCCGGGGGGAGGACATTACCCTGGTCACCTACGGCAGTATGCTGGAAAACACCATGCAGGCCGCCCAAATCCTTTCCCAGCAGGGGGTGGAGGCCACGGTCCTGCGGCTGCTGACGGTAAACCCTCTGCCTGCCAGGGAGACGGCGCGGCAGCTGTCCGGGAACCATCGGGTGCTGGTTGTGGAAGAGACCTGCTCCGGTTCCGGCATTCGGGAAGCCTTGGCCTGGGAGCTGGTACGGCTCTGTCCGGACTGCCGTACCGACGGCATCGATCTGGGGCCGGACTTCGTTCCCCACGGCTCTCAGAAGAAACTGTATGAACGCTGCGGCCTGGATCCAAATTCCATTGCCGCTTACGCAAGGGAGGTTCTGGCCTGAGTGAAAGTGAAGAAGCGACTGGACGTGCTTCTGACAGAACAGGGCTATGCGGACAGCCGGTCCAAGGCCCAGGCTATCATTATGAGCGGCCAGGTCTATGTAGACGGTCAGAAAGCAGACAAACCCGGCGTCTCCTACGAGGAGACGGTTTCCCTGGAAGTCCGGGGGACAGTCTGCCCCTATGTCAGCCGGGGCGGCCTGAAACTGGAAAAGGCCCTTCGGGACTTCGGCGTGAAGCCCGAGGGCTATGTTTGCAGCGACTCCGGCGCGTCTACAGGCGGCTTTACGGACTGCCTGCTCCAGCAGGGGGCCAAAAAGGTCTTTGCCATTGACGTAGGCTACGGCCAGTTGGACTGGAAGATCCGGTCCGACCCCCGGGTGGTGGTCATGGAGCGGACCAACATCCGCTACGTGACCCCGGAACAGCTGGGGGAGCCCTTGGACCTCTCTGTGGTGGATGTGAGCTTCATCTCTTTGAAGCTGGTGCTGCCGGTGATCAAGGAGCTGCTCAAACCCGACGGCCAAGTCCTGTGCCTGATTAAGCCCCAGTTTGAAGCGGGGAAGGAAAAGGTGGGCAAGAAGGGCGTAGTTCGGGACCCCCAGACCCACAAGCAGGTCCTGGATGACTTCGTGGCCCTGGCGGACGCCCTGGATTTCCGAATCCTGGGCCTGACCTTCTCACCGGTGAAGGGACCGGAGGGGAACATTGAGTTCCTGGGCCACCTGAGCCGCACCGGCCAGGGCATCCGGCCCGATACCGGACAGGTGACCGCTCAGGCCCATGAGACGCTGGACAAGGGGGCGAGCCTTTGAAAAATGTAATTCTCGCGTCGAACCCTTATCGGGATAAAAATTTCAAAACGGCCCGGATTGCCATGCAGATCCTTCGGGAATCCGGCCTCCAGCCCCGGCTGTGCCTGCCTTTTGACGTGGACCGTAGCTATGAACTGCCCAAGGATCTTCGGTTTTCCCGTCTGGACCGGGAGCTGCCCAACGCGGAGATGGTGATCTGCTTCGGCGGCGACGGCACCATTTTGCACATGGCAAAAGCCGCCACCCGGCGGGGGATTCCCATTTTGGGAGTCAACATCGGCACCATGGGCTTCATGGCGGAGCTGGAGAGTACGGAGCTTGACAAGCTGTCCAAGCTTGCCAAAGGGGAATATACTCTGGAGAGCCGGATGATGCTGGACGTCACGGTCCAGCGGGAACGGGACATTGTGTTCCACGATATTTGTCTGAACGATGTGGTGATTACCAAGGGTACCGTGGCCCGGATCGTCTATCTGTCTGTAAAAAGCGGCGGCGTCCAGGTCATGGAGTGCGGGGGAGACGGGATCATCCTGTCGACACCCACCGGGTCCACCGCCTACAGCCTTTCCGCCGGAGGCCCCATTGTGGAGCCGGAGGCCAGAAACATCCTCATCACCCCGGTCTGTGCCCATGATGTGGGCAGCCGCTGCATTGTGGCCTCGGACAGCCGGGTGTTTACGGTGGAGATGGCCCGCACTGCCAGCCGCAACGCCTTTCTCATCGTGGACGGGGGGCAGGCCCTGCGGCTGAATATGGGCGATGTGGCTACCATTCAGAAATCTCAGCTGGAGACCAAGCTGGTCCGGCTGAAGCAGCGCAGTTTTTACGATGTGGTCAACGCGAAATTTAAGATGCAATAAGAGGTGAACCCTTTGAAAGCGAAACGACAGGCCAAGATCATGGAGATCATCTCCACCACCAACGTGGAGACCCAGGAACAGCTGCTGCAGCTGCTTCGGGAGGCGGGATTCCCCAGTACCCAGGCCACCATTTCCCGGGACATCAAGGAGCTGCGCATTGTCAAGGAACTGACCAGCTTCGGAACCTACCGTTACACCACCGCCGCCCGGGAGGTGCCAAACAGCTTTTTGGACCGGCTGAACACCATTTTCCGGGAAAGCGTCACCCACTTCGACTATGCCCAGAACATTGTGGTGATTCACACCCTTCCGGGATTGGCCAATGCCGCCGCCTCCGCTCTGGACGCCATGAATATGAGCGTGGTCCTGGGGACCCTGGCCGGAGACGACACGGTCTTCGTGGTCATGCGGGACACTGCCGCCGCCGCGGCCTTCTGCGGCGAGATCAAGGGGCTTCTTGGCTGAGAACAGGAGGAATGAGCGGTGCTGAGTCTTTTGCACATTGAGAACATTGCCGTGATCGAAAGCGCGGACATTGCCTTTGATCCTGGCTTCAATGTCCTGACCGGCGAGACCGGCGCGGGCAAGTCCATTGTCATCGACGCCATATCCGCTATTTTGGGCGAGCGGGCCTACCGGGACATGATCCGGACGGGAACGGCCAAGGCCTCGGTCCGGGCTGTATTCACCCAGGTGCCGGAGCTTGCCTGGTTTGCGGAAAACGGCGTGGAATATGACCCCGAAACGGTGATCCAGCGGGAGATCTATCTGGACGGCAAGAACGCCTGCCGGGTCAACGGCAGCCTGGTCTCCGTTTCCATTCTGCGCAAGCTTGGCATTCAGCTGATCAATATCCACGGCCAGCACGATTCCGCCTCCTTATTTGACGAAGACAACCACCTTGCCTACCTGGACGCCTTCGCCTCCGACGACGGCCTGATCCGAGAATACACCGCTGCCTATTCCGAAGTGATGAAGCTGCGCCGGGAGATCGACGGCCTGACCATGGACGAGAGCGAAAAGCTGCGCCGGATGGAGACCCTGAAATACCAGATCGCTGAGATTGAGAAGGCGGAGCTGGAGCCGGGGGAGGATGAGACCCTGGAGCAGCGGCGCAAGCTCCTGCAAAACGCGGAGAAGCTCAGCAACGGTCTGGAAGAGGCGGTCCAGTGCCTCTACGGCGGGGAAGATACCGACGGCGCCGCGGGACTGCTGGCCCAGGCGGAATACGCCCTGGGACGGCTGGGCCGGTACAGCGACAGCTTCCAAGCCATCCATGACCGTGTGTCGGACCTCATGTACCAGGTCCAGGACGCGGCGGAGGAGGTCCGGGACGCCCGGGATGAATTGAGCTACTCAGCTGACGAATTGGAACGGATTGAGGAGCGGCTGGATGTGATTCACAAGCTGCGCCGGAAATACGGCGTCAGCTGTGCGGATATTCTGGACTATTTGGCCAGGGCAAAGCAGGAGCTGGACGAGATTGAGTTCTCCGACGACCACCTGGAACGGCTGAAGGGGAAACTGAAAAAGGCGGAAACCGTCGCCTGGGACACGGCCAAGGCCCTGCGGCAGCAGCGCAAGGAGGCGGCCAAGGCTCTGTCTCAGCGGATCCTCTCGGAGCTGTCTCAGCTGGATATGCCCCGGGTGCGGTTTGAATGCCGGTTCCGGGAGCTGGAACTGACGCCCAGCGGGGCGGACGCCGTGGCCTTCTACATGTCCGCCAACGCCGGCGAGGCTCTGAAGCCGATGAGCAAGGTGGCCTCCGGCGGCGAATTGGCCCGGATTATGCTGGCCATGAAGAATGTACTGGCGGAAAAGGACCAGGTGGGGACCCTGATTTTTGACGAGGTGGACACCGGCGTCTCCGGACGGGCGGCGCAGAAGGTTGCCCAGAAGCTTCGCAGTGTGGCAGCCCATAAGCAGGTTCTCTGCGTCACCCATCTGCCCCAGCTGGCGGCTCTGGCCCAGACCCATCTGCTGATCGCCAAGGAGGAGCGGGGCGGCCGGACTTACACCACAGTGACGCCTCTGAATTTTGAGGAGAGAAAGCGGGAGCTGGCCCGGATCATCGGCGGCGCCAGCATTACCGAGACGACCCTGAAGAGCGCCGAGGAGATGCTCCGCGGCTGAAGTGAAAGGAGTCGCCAATGAAAATCTGCTTCTATTGGCTTGCCGCTCTGGCTGGACTGGCCGGCACGATCCTGAGCCTGGTCATGGTGATCCAGGCTTGGCAGTACATGGAGTGGGGCAGGGTGTTTGTCTATGGATTTCTGCTGATTATCAGCGCTGAGGTGCTGGGCCTGTTCGCCTGTAAGCTTCTGCGTGCGCGGAAATCCGAAGAAAGCACTTGACAAAGGCAGGTAATTTTGTTAGCATAGACTCTGCATAAGAACACAGTGAAGGGAAGAAGTAAGCGTCCCGTATCCCGCCAGAGAGCTGCCGGATGGTGCGAGGCAGTGGGGAGCGCCGCTGAAATACCTCCCGGAGTGGCCTCCTTGAACGTTCAGTAGGGGAGGACGGGTCCGCCCGACACAGCGGAAGGCGTTGTTGGACGCCGCGAGGGCATAGGCCGTGAGACCTGTGCCGAACAGAGGTGGTACCGCGTAGTTTTACGCCCTCTATCCGGTTTGGATGGAGGGCGTTTTTTACAGCCGGATCCGGACCTCGAAACCAACGTCAACCTTCTGCTGGCGGCCGTGACCGCAGCGCAGCCCAAATAAGAAAGGAAGAACCGCTTTTATGAAACTGTATGATGAACTGGTGGCCCGTGGCCTGATTGCCCAGGTGACCAACGAAGAAGAGATCCGGGAAATGATCGACAACGGCAAGGCCACCTTCTACATTGGCTTTGACTGCACAGCCGACAGCCTGACCGCCGGTCACTTCATGGCCCTGACCCTGATGAAGCGCCTGCAGATGGCGGGCAACAAGCCCATCGCCCTCATCGGCGGCGGCACCACCATGATCGGCGACCCCTCCGGCCGGACCGACATGCGCAAGATGCTGACCAAGGAGGACATCGACCACAACGCCGCGTGCTTCAAGCGTCAGATGGAGCGCTTCATCGAGTTCGGCGAGGGCAAGGCCCAGATGGTCAACAACGCCGACTGGCTGCTGAACCTGAACTATGTGGACCTGCTGCGGGAAGTGGGCGCCTGCTTCTCCGTCAACAACATGCTCCGGGCCGAGTGCTACAAGCAGCGCATGGAGAAGGGCCTGTCCTTCCTGGAGTTCAACTACATGATCATGCAGTCCTACGACTTCTACTACCTGTTCCAGCACTACAACTGCAACATGCAGTTCGGCGGCAACGACCAGTGGAGCAACATGCTCGGCGGCACCGAGCTGATCCGGAAGAAGCTGGGCAAGGACGCCCACTGCATGACCATCACCCTGCTCACCGACTCCCAGGGCAATAAGATGGGCAAGACCGCCGGCAACGCTGTGTGGCTGGACCCCAACAAGACTTCTCCCTTCGAGTTTTACCAGTACTGGCGGAATGTGGCGGACGCCGACGTGATGAAGTGCATCCGCATGCTGACCTTCCTGCCCCTGGAGCAGATCAGCGAGATGGACACCTGGAAGGACACCAGGATCAACGAGGCCAAGCGGATTCTGGCCTTCGAGCTGACCAAGCTGGTCCACGGCGAGGAGGAGGCTCAGAAGGCGGAGGCTGCCGCCAAGGCCCTGTTCGCAGGCGGCGGCGACGACGCCAACATGCCCACCACGGAGATTTCCGCCGACAAGCTGACCGACGGCCGGATCGGCGTTCTGAACCTGATGGTCGCCTGCGGCCTGGCCTCCTCCAACAAGGAAGCCCGCCGCCTGGTGGAGCAGGGCGGCGTCTTCGTCAACGATGAGAAGGTGCCCGCCGCCTCCTATGCCGTCACCGAGGACATGCTCAGAGACGGCGTGAAGATCCGCAAGGGTAAGAAGGCCTTCCACAAAGCGGTCCTGGCCTGAGCGCTGTGAAACATCTCTGGCTCATCGGCGGGCCTATGGGGGTAGGGAAGACCACGGTTTTATGAAAAACACAATGCATCCGCACGGGATTCCATGCGGATGCATTTTCATCTATTCTATATAATAATGTAGGATCAGAGCAGGCTCTTGCGGTATTCCGCCAGGTCCACCGTCTTCCCGGTTCGCCGGGATTGTTCTATGGCAAAGGCCATGAGATGGCTCTCCACGCTCTGGCTGATGGAGCTGCGGGTGGGCGCGTTCTCGGTGAGACTGGCGGTAAAGGCCTCCATGATCCCGGCGTCTCCGCCGCCATGGCCGCTGCCGTTGGCGCGCACATGGATCACCCGCTGATGGAAGGTGTCCGCTTGGCTGGACACGTGTTTCGTCACCACGATTTGCCGCAGACCGTCGTCGGCTTCAATCTCACCATCCTCGCACATAATGTGGATACTGCGGTGACAGGCGCTGGTCTGGGCCGTCAGCGAGAAGGTGGCGGTGACACCGTTGTCAAATTCCAGAATTGTGCTCATGTGATCGCAGACATCGTTGTCGCATCGGTAGACACAGCGGCCGTAGGGGCCTGTGCGCAGGGCCTCCATCATCGCTTCCTCGGTCTGCTCCAGACACACCACGTCCGCCGGCCACTGGCCCAGTACGGGCAGGTATGCCTTCCGTGCGTCGAACCGGCAGCCCTCCGCCGCGGGACAGGTCAGGCAGCGGTCCGTGGAGCCGGCCGGGGCATTTTCCTTCCGGAACTGGCTCAGGGAGCCGAAGGCGGACACCTTGGTGCAGTGGGCTCCGGTGAGCCAAAGCAAAATGTCCAGATCGTGGCAGCTCTTTTGCAGGATGATGGGACTGGAGAGCGCCTCGTTTCGCCAGTTGCCCCGGACGAAGGAGTGGGCCATGTGGAAGGCGCCGATGTTCTCCGCGTGCTGAATGGCTGTGATTTTGCCCAGTTCTCCCGAGTCCAGAATCTGCTTGATCTGGCTGAAGAAATTGGTGTAGCGCAGCACATGGCAGACCGTGACCTTCCGTTCCAGGGCGTTTGCCTTTTCCTCAATGGCAATGCACTCCCTGGGATCGGGGGAGATGGGCTTCTCCAGAAGGATGTGGTAGCCCAGTTCCAGAGCCTGCGTCACATGGCGCCAGTGATCCCGGTCCATGGTGGCGATGATGGCGGCGTCTGCCACCTTTCCCTGGGCCAACAGATCCCCGGCGTCGTGAAAGCACATGTCCCGGGGGACCTCCAGCTGGGCCGCCGCATTTTCCAGACGGTCCTGCCGCAGTTCGGCAATGGCGGCGATGCGGATCCCGTGGCTCCTGGCCCAGGAGCCGTAGATCATGCCGCGGGACCCCGCGCCGATGAGAATGTAAGTCATATCTCTGCTTCCTCTCTTTTTCTTCTCAGTATATCACATCTTTACAGGGCGGACAATACCTTCTTTAAAGCGGCCAGAGCGTCGGGGTCCATGGCTGTCAGCGGAAGCCGGCAGGGGCCGCAGTCGTAACCGATCAGGTCCATGGCCGCCTTCACCGGAATGGGATTGATTTGGCTGAACAGGGCGTCCATCAGGGGCAGTAGTTTCTTGTGCAGATCCGCCGCCGTGTCCAGATCCCCGTCCAGAGCGGCGTCCGCCATGTCCTGGACCTCCCGGGGCAGGACGTTGGACGTTACGCAGATTACGCCCTTGCCGCCCAGTGCCATAATGGGTACGGCCAGATTGTCGTTGCCGCTCCAGAGGGAGAAGCTGTTGGGGCATTGGGCCAGAATCCGGCCGATTTTGCCCATGTCCGTTGAGGCCTCCTTCACCCCTGCAATGTTGGGAATTCCGGCCAGCTCCCGGTAGACCTCCACGGGAATGTCCACCCCGGTGCGGGAGGGAACGTTGTAGATGATGACGGGGATCTGTACGGCCCCGGCCACCGCGCCGTAGTGAGCCAGCAGTCCCGACGGAGTTGCCTTGTTGTAGTAGGGGGTGACCACCAGCAGCGCGTCGGCCCCGGCCTCCTCGGCGGCCGCGGACAGGGCCACGGTGTGTTCCGTGCAGTTGGAGCCGGTTCCGGCGATGATCAGACAGTCCCGGCCCACGTAATTCTTGGCCCTGCGGAACATCTCCAGCTTTTCCCGGTCGGAGATAGTGGCCGATTCGCCTGTGGTGCCGCAGATCACCACGGCCCGGATCCCGGCCTCCATCTGACGTTTCAGCAGCTGCTCCAGCATGGGGTAGTTGACGCTGCCGTTGAGAAACGGCGTGACCAGAGCCGTGCAGGCTCCTGTGAACAATGGTTTTTTCATAAGCTGATACCTCCACGCCAGTCTATGCGGGCGCGCCCGGTTTTGTCTGTTGCAAAATTGAGGGATTTGGGCTATAATGGGAAAAACCAATGGGAATTTTCAGAAAAGAGGATTGCACTTGAAAACCAGCGATTTTTACTATGACCTTCCCGAGGAGCTCATCGCCCAGACCCCTCTGGCGCGCCGGGACGCCTCCCGGCTTATGGTCCTGAACCGGACCACCGGGGAAGTGACCCATAAGCGCTTTTATGATATCATCGACTATTTGAATCCCGGCGACTGCCTGGTTATGAACGACTCCCGGGTGCTGCCCGCCCGGCTCCTGGGCCGCCGGCCCACGGGAGGCGCCGTGGAGGTTCTGCTTCTGCGGGACCTGGGGGACAAGCGCTGGGAGTGCCTGTGCAAACCCGGCCGGAAGATGCAGCCGGGCAGCCAGGTGATTTTCGGCGAAGGCGAGCTGACCGCCGAGGTCCGGGAAGTCCGGGAGGACGGGAACCGGGTGGTGGAGTTTCAATATGAAGGCATTTTCCTGGAGGTCCTGGAACGCCTGGGCAAAATGCCCCTGCCGCCCTATATCAAGGCGGAGCTTCAGGACCAGGAACGGTATCAGACCGTCTACTCCCGGGAGGTTGGCTCCGCCGCCGCCCCCACCGCCGGTCTGCACTTTACCACGGAGCTGCTGGACGCCATCCGGGCCAAGGGCGTGAAGACCGCCTTCGTCACGCTGCATGTGGGCCTGGGTACCTTCCGTCCGGTGAAGGCCGAGGAGATCACCGACCACCACATGCACGCCGAGCTGTGTATGATGAACCGGGAGACCGCGGACATCCTCAATGCCACCCGGGCGGAGGGGGGGCGGATCATTTGCGTGGGTACCACCTCCTGCCGGACCCTGGAGTCCCTGGTCAACGACGACGGCAGCTTTGTGCCCAAATCCCGGTGGACGGAGATCTTCATCTATCCCGGCTACACCTTCAAGGCCATGGACGGCCTGATCACCAACTTCCACCTGCCCGAGAGCACCCTGGTCATGCTGGTGTCCGCCTTTGCCGGGCGGGAGCATGTGCTGAACGCCTATAAAGAGGCGGTGGAGCGGAAGTACCGCTTCTTCTCCTTTGGGGATGCCATGTGCATTGTGTAGAAGCACAATTTCCTGGCTATAAATTATGGGAATATAGTAGTAAGCAATGGGGGGAGCCGGTGAAAGCTGGCTCCCTTTTAATATGTTGAAAATCCAATATAACATATTGACTTTTCCATATAATAGTGGTAGAGTAATTGTGAAAGGAGTGATAACGAATGGCGAAAGTAGCAACCAGCATTTCTATTGATGCGGATGTGAAGGAAAAGGCAGTGAGATTGCTGAATGAGATGGGCCTGGATTTGTCTACCGCAGTAGGTATTTTCCTCAGACAAACGATCCGGGAGAATGGTCTTCCTTTTGATGTTTCTCTGAATGTTCCCAATTCTTCCACAAAGGCTGCTCTGGATAATTCGATCAACAACGTCGATATCCACGGCCCCTTTGACAGCATTGCAGCTCTGATGGAGGATCTGAATGCTTAGGATTGAGTATCAGGGACAATTCAAGAAAGACTACAAGCAAGCAATCAAGCGTGGATGCGATCCCAAGCTTCTGGAGGAGGTTCTTGACTACCTGGTCAACGAGCAGCCCCTCCCTGCAAAGTATCGTGACCATAAGCTCGCCAACTCCAGACAGTATCAGGACATGAGAGAATGCCACATTCAGCCGGATTGGCTTCTGGTGTATCAGATCATCGAGCAGAGGTTGATTCTGCGGCTGATCCGCACCGGAACCCATAGTGATCTGTTCTGAGCAGCCGCAGGAAAACTGGAAAGAGCCGGATCTCTCCGGCTCTTTCCATGTCTGCCGGCTTGACTTTCTGCCGGTTATCCCTTACAATGAATAGCCGAAAGCTGAACTTTTTCGACTGAAATTGAGCCAATGCCCTCGGTGTATTCTATTACAATACACATAGGGACGCCATGTGTATTTTGTGAGCAAGTAAAGTGAGGTAACGATGTTTGAATTGAAGAAAACCGAGGGCAAGGCCCGGCGGGGTGAGTTTACCTGTGCCCATGGCACGGTCCAGACCCCGGTGTTTATGAATGTGGGCACCCAGGGCGCCATTAAGGGGGCCCTCAGCGCCGGGGACCTGAAGGATATCGGCTGCCAGGTGGAGTTGTCTAACACCTACCACCTGCACCTGCGGCCCACGGACAAGGTGGTCCGCCAGCTGGGGGGCCTGCACAAGTTCATGACCTGGGACGGCCCCATTCTCACCGACTCCGGCGGATTCCAGGTCTTCAGTCTGTCCTCCCTGCGCAAGATCAAGGAGGAGGGCGTCTATTTCTCCTCCCACATCGACGGCCGGAAGATCTTCATGGGCCCGGAGGAGAGCATGCGGATTCAGTCCAACCTGGGCAGTGACATTTGCATGGCCTTCGATGAGTGCATTGAGAACCCGGCGCCCCGGGACTATGTCCAGAAGAGCGTGGACCGGACCTACCGCTGGCTCCTGCGGTGCAAGACGGAGAACGCCCGGCTCAACGCCCTGCCCGATACGGTCAATCCCCATCAGATGCTCTGGGGCATCAACCAGGGCGGCACCTATGCGGATATCCGGATCGACCACATGAAGCGCATTGCGGACCTGGACCTGCCCGGCTATGCCATCGGAGGCCTGGCGGTAGGGGAGACCGCCGGGGAAATGTACGACATCATCGAGGCCGTGGAGCCCCATATGCCCAGGGAGAAGACCCGCTACCTCATGGGCGTGGGTACGCCGACCAATATCATCGAGGCCGTGGCCCGGGGCGTGGACTTCTTCGACTGCGTCATGCCCGCCCGGAACGCCCGTCATGCCCGGCTGTTCACCTGGGAGGGGGCCATCAACCTGCGCAACGCCAAGTATCTGCTGGACGAAGGCCCCATCGATCCGAAGTGTAACTGCCCCGTCTGCCGCCGGTACTCCCGGGCCTATATCCGGCATCTGTTCGTGGCGGAGGAGATGCTGGCCATGCGGCTGTCCGTCATGCACAACCTGTATTTTTACAACGATCTCATGACCAGAATCCGCCAGGCGCTGGATGAAGGCCGGTTTGAGGCCTTCCGCCGGGAGTATTCGGATAAATTGGCCCGTCGGCTGTAACATTCCCCTTGCAATTTAGGGAAACAATGGTATAATAATCAAGACATTATTCACGAAGGAGATTTTCCAATGCAGATTTTTCTGACCGACGCGGGCGCAGCCGGAATGGGCAGCACCCTTGTCATGCTCGTCGTCATGATGGGCATCTTCTACTTCATGCTGATCCGTCCCGAGAACAAGCGGAAGAAGGAAGCCGAACAGATGCGTTCCTCCGTTAAGAACGGCGACAAGATCATCACCATCGGCGGCATTGTGGGCACCGTTGTCAACGTGAAGGAGAACCGGATCGTCATCGAGACCAGCGCCGACCAGGTCCGTATGGAACTGGAGAAGTGGGCTGTTTCCTCCAACGAGACCGCCGCTGAGGCCGCCAAGGAAGAGGCTAAGAAGGCTGAGGAAGCAAAGGCCAAGGCAAAGGCCGCCAAGAAGGCTGAAAAGGGCAAATAAACCGCGGGAAGCTCCAGGATTCGTCCGGAGCTTCCTTTTGCTGTCTTCGGCCGCTTTCCCGCGGAAGCTGGCATGCGGAACAATCTGTCGAAACTTTTGCTTGAAAAATGCTGGACGAAGGCGGATTTGGATGGTATAATAGTCTTATAAAAGGACGATTGACCGCTTCAAAGGCATCATATGTAAATCCTGCCGAAAGAGGCTTCACATTTTTGTAACAATTGACGGTTTAATTTTCCAGGAATTTACTGGACAATCGCTGTGGCATGAGGTATAATTTCGCATATAGAGTTATGGAATATCAAATACGTTAGAATCTGCGGATGTCTTGGGACAGGCCGCTCAGAATTGTATCTTATGTACGGCCCCGTTTCCGGTCCCGCCTTTTCCGGAAGAGCGTGGCTGTACAGCTCCCCTCAGGTGATAGGAATCTATGGCTAAATCAATCAAAAGAGTATGGAACCTGATTACCACCGTCCTGGTGGCGCTGGTGGTCCTCATGGCGGTGGCGCTGGTGGGGGTCCGGCTGGTGGGACTGCAGGTCTTTACCGTTCTCTCCGGCTCTATGGAGCCAACGTATCCCACCGGTTCCCTGATCTATGTCAGGCAGGTCGATCCCTTCACCCTGGAAAGTGGGGATGTGATCACCTTCATGCTGGACGAGGACACCGTGGCCACCCACCGGGTGGTGGAGGTGGTTCCCGACGAGGAGGACCCTTCTGTGATCCGGTTCCGGACCAAGGGGGATGCCAACGACAATGTGGACGGCGGCCTGGTGCATTATAAAAACGTACTAGGTACCCCGGTGTTCACCATCCCCAGACTGGGCTACTTGGCCAGTTACATTCAGAATCCCCCCGGAACCTATGTGGCCATTTCCGCCGGAGCGGTATTGCTGGCGTTGGTATTCCTGCCGGATATATTCGGCGGCGAGGAAAAGCCGGTAAAGAAGCGGGGCAAGTACGAACGTACCAAAACCCGATGATATGGATTTCATCAGATAGGTTTCCTGTCTGTGAAATATAGCACAATGCAAAATCCGAAGAAAGGAGGAACACAAAATGAGAAAGAGACGCGGAATCAGCACAAAGGCTCTGGTGGCACTCCTGGCATTGGTGCTGGTAATTGGCTGCTCCCTGGGCGGCTCCTTGGCGTGGCTGACAGCTAAGACGGACCCGGTTACCAATACGTTTACCGTGGGTGATATCAACATCTCCCTGGACGAGTCCACCACTGATTACAAAATCGTCCCCGGTGTGAATATCGCCAAGGACCCCGAGGTGACAGTGGAAGCCAATTCCGAAGCCTGCTGGCTGTTTGTGAAGATTGAGGAAAGCGCTAATTGGCCGGATGATCTTACCTATACCATTGCCAAGGGTTGGACGGAGTTGACCGGCGTGGCTGGCGTGTACTACCGGGAAGTGGATGCTGAGACAGCGAAAGCTGGATATGAATACCCAGTACTTGAAGGCGACAAAGTCACTGTCAGTGACACGCTGACCAAGAGTGAACTTCAGCAGATTACAACCAACCCCACCCTGACCTTCACCGCCTATGCGGTGCAGCGGGAAGGCGTTGCCGATGCAGAAACAGCCTGGGGAATTGCCCAAGACGCATCCGCCACGTAACCCCATATGTAACCGGGAAGTCCGGACTACATAACAATTTTGCAAATGAAAGGAAATGTACATTATGAAGAAGAAAATCGTATCCGTGTGCTTGGTCGTCTGCCTGCTGGCTACTGCGATCATCGGCACCACCCTGGCCTACTTCACCGACACCGCTGAAGTGACCAACACCTTCACCGTTGGCAATGTAGACATCACCCTGGACGAGGCTAAGGTTGGCGAGGACGGCCAGGCCCTTGACAGCGGCGAACGTACCACCGAGAATAAGTACCATCTGTACCCGGGCAAGTCGTATGACAAGGATCCCACCATCACTGTGGCAGACGGCAGTGAAGACTGCTACCTCTTTGTAAAGGTTGTCAACGGCCTGGCTGGCTTGGAAGCTACAGGCAACACCATCGCTGCTCAGATGGCTGCCAAAGGCTGGACTCTCGTCGAGGATGAGACCAATGTGTACATGCAGACAGGTACTTATAGCGCTGAAGCGTCTGTGACTGTGTTCGATACCTTCACAATTGACACAGCCGCGACTGCTGCGACTTTGGCTGGTGCTAAGAATAAGAATATCGTCATCACCGCCTACGCTGTCCAGGCTGAGGGCTTTACCTCCGCTCAGGCTGCTTGGGATGCCGCGGGCCTCGGCGCTTGATTACCTCAGCGTGAATTCACGGAAACAAAACAGTTTGTAAAGCAAAGGAACAGCTTTTAAAATACTGATTGGAGAAAGTGAACGTTATGAAAAAGAAGATCTTAGCTGCCTGCCTGGTGATCTGCCTGCTGGCTACCGCAATCATCGGTACCACCCTCGCCTACTTCACCGACACGGATGATAAGACCAATACTTTCACTATTGGCAATGTTGACATCACTCTGACGGAACCGAACTGGGTGGAAGAAGACGCAGTGAATATGTATCCCGGTCAGGTTCTGCCCAAAGACCCTGTCGTTACGAATGTTGGCAGCAATCCTTGCCTGGTTCGTATTAAGATTACTTGGCCTGAGAATGTTGATCTGACCTACTATACCAATGGTGTTGAGCAGAAACTGGGTGAAAACTGGACGGCTCGTGACGGTGTGTATTATTTGCAGTCTATTCTGGAACCGGGTGCCTCTACCGATGCTCTGTTCCATCAGATCGGACTTTCCACCGAGACTGAAAATGGCACCGGAGACCCGATGGATATTGTTGTTGTGGCTGAAGCAGTCCAGATGGAAGGCTTTGAAGGCCCTCTGACTCCGGAGGCTATGTCTGCATGGTTTGATACCTGCATGGGTGAATAACTCCTACACCCAACCCCACACCCTACCTCACCTCGGGGACAGGCCCTGCGGCCTGTCCCCCCAGGGGGCAGATTATAGGACAGCGCCCTGCCGGGCGGCGCTCGATGGAAGAGCGTTGTCCTATGGCCTGCCGGCCTGAAACGAAATACATAACCTGACAAGAATGA
>CALXFT010000029.1 GCA_944387635.1 uncultured Oscillospiraceae bacterium
TCCTTTCCTTCTGCCAGGGCCCGGAGGGCTTCCGGGTGGCTGCGTGCCCAATAGGTGACGATCATGGCCCAGAGGGCCTCTTTCTGGGCCTGGGTCAGCTGGGGCATATGTACCAGCGACCCATCCCGGCGGGTTATCAGGGGTTCCGGGGTCTGGGCTACGGTTCTTGTGTCAGCAGGCGCATTTTATCACCCCCTTCCCAGGCGATTGTGATTTCAGGCACTCTTAGCCTGATCTTCGGATTGATTGCGGGACAGCTCCGCCATGGCAGCAACGCCTTCGGCAAAGCCCATAAAATACTGCTTCCGGTCTTCCGGCAGTTTTTCCAGCGCATCGGTCAACAGCTGGATAATCAGCTTGTCGTTCTCTTTCATATTGCCACCTCCAAATCTTTACTTTGTGGTTTTACATTACCACAGTGTAAACACTTTGTCAATACTTTTTTTCAAAACAAAAAAATAAAGTTTGACAATGTGGTAATCATGTGTTATTGTGTTTGCAAGGGGGTGAGATTGTGAACGACAGGTTGAAAGAAATCCGCAAATTAAATAAGCTGACGCAGGAGGAATTTGCAAAAGAGATTGGTATTACGCAGTCAACCGTTACCGCATACGAATGCGGCAACAGAGTTCCTTCTGACTCGGTAATACTGAACATTTGCAGGAACTTTCATATCAATGAGACTTGGCTTCGCACGGGCGAAGGGGAAATGCTCACCCCGATCAGCCGGGATGCTGAAATTGCTGCCTTCCTGGGTGATGTCATGCGGGGCGAAAAAGAGGATTTCCGACGCCGTCTGGTTTCCGTCCTAGCCCGGCTGGAACCGGCAGAGTGGGAACTATTGGCCAATATGGCCCAGCGCCTGGCCGAAGAATACAAAAAAGAGGACTAAGCCGAAGCTTAGTCCTCCCGGGTCAGAGATCGGATAAATTCCAGGGCAATGACCAGTTCCCGGTCATCCGCCCCCTTGAGCAGCCTGACGATTTCTCGGATGGTGTCTGTTCTATGTAGCATTTCATGCCCCTCCGTTTCTTCGATTCGGTTTTATAATATCAAACATTCGTTTTGATTGCTGTCATAATTTGTCGGAACAAGCGGCAAAAATATAGAGGAAAGAGGAGATCAAGATGGGCTTTCGTTTCAGAAAGAGCTTCGGAGCTGGTCCCTTTCGGATCAATCTGAGCAAGTCCGGAATCGGATACAGCGTCGGCGGAAAAGGGTTCCGCTACACGAAAAAGGCCGGCGGCGGTACACGGACCACCGTCAGCATTCCAGGCACAGGTATATCATATGTTCAGGATTCTAAGAAGGAACCTTCAAAAGCGGGCACATCTAACATCAAAAGTTCAAACATGGCGGGAACTTTGGCAACAAAAAAGTATTATCCGCTTCTATTTGGGCTTGCTTTTGTGTACGCAATACTCATTGTCCCATACTTTTTTTCTGAAGGAATTGGTTTGGGCATTGTGGGGTTATTCTTCGTCTTGCTCCTGATTGTTTCTGGAATCAAGAACATTAGCGACCATAAGAAGTACATGCAAATAGCTGCAAATGCTCCATTCCAATTTATAAGTCTGACGAAATCCGTGCGAAGGAATGGAATTGCATCTGTTAAAATTAAGGGAAAACCTCTTACAACCTACGGGATCAGAGTTGAATACAACGGTCACGAATCCAGTGCTGATGGAATTAAGCCAATAAAGAGCAACAAGAAAGGAATCGCTTACTGGGCCTGGAAAGTTGGTGGCCGGACCGCTCCTGGAGAAGCAAAGATTTACATAACTGATGGGCATGAAGGAAGATATATTTTCTTCTCGGTTGTCTAGTGACATGATCCGTGTCAGAAGCGAACACATAAAATCATAACACATTCTTTGCAAGGTAGTGGTATTTCACGGAAGCAAGCGTATCAAAAGTACGTTGCAAATAAAAAGATAGAGAGGTCGATTCTATGTATTGCAGAAAGTGTGGGAAAGAACTTGACGCAAACAGCAACTTCTGCCGGAACTGCGGTAATCCCGTTGGTGGAAAAACAAAACGGAAAACATATCGCATTTTCTTCGCTCTTGCAATTTTGTATATTTTTGTGCTTCCTAGTTCTGCAAAATCAAGCATTGTCGCAGTAGTTATAAACTTGGCGTTTATTGCTGGTTTTGCGTATCTAGGTGTTAAAAAATACAGAGCCAGCAAAACCCAAGAATATCCCGTCCAGTCTATAACTACAGTTCATGACAAGCAGTCCAATTCGAATCCGGAGGATATTGGCCCTGAAGATGACCACAGTGCGAAGGTGTCTATTCCTACATCCGGATGGATGAAAAAAACGCATAGGGTTGCCGGGGTCAGTTTTTACCAAGACAATATCATGAAGTTGGCATGGGAAAACTCTGATTACGATATGACCAAAAAAGAAATTGTAGAGGACGATTTAACCGGAGAGAAGATATGGAAGTATAAATTCTCTCCTCGTAAAACCGAGTTGATTCCGGAACCTGACAATCCAAAGGATCCGAACGCAATCAAAGTAATGGTTGACGGACTCCACGTTGGATATATCAAATCTGGATCCTGTTCTCATGTTCTCAATGTTCTGCGTGACGGCCGCTGTATGGGAATTGACTGTGAAATCTACGGAGGACCATACAAAATCGTTTACGAAGAATACGATTATGACAAGGACAGGAATGCTTATACGCTTGAAAAAGAAGAGCACAGTTTTGCAATTGAATTGACTATGTACGAAAAAGCCAAATAACCTTGTGTCCAATTCGGACACAAATAAAAAACCGCCCCGGTTCGCCAACACCGAAGCGGTCAAAAGAAGCTCACCGGCACGCCAATGCCGGATGAGCAATGCAGCACCCAACCCACCAAGATAGGGACATTCTGCCCTTTTATAGTAGCAGATTTGCCCCGGAAAGGCAAGGAAAAAAATGTCCAATTGCATCAGATGTTCCGCGGAGCTGCCGCCGGATGCCCTGTTCTGCCCCCAGTGCGGGAAGAAGCAACTCATCCAGGAGCGCAAGCGCTCCGTCCGCACCAGGCCCAACGGCTCCGGCTCCGTCTATCGCCGGGGAAAGACCTGGGAATGCTCCATCGTCCTGGGCTACATCATCCGCGAGGACGGAACAAAGAAGGTTATCCGCCCCACCAAAGGCGGGTTTAAGACCAAGAAAGAGGCCCTGGAGTATCTGCCCAAGCTGAAGGACGAGCGCCCCAGAAACACCCCCACTATGAACGAGCTGTGGGAGCGTTTCCGGGATTCTCAGAAATATGACGCCCTGTCCGCCTCCCGGAAGGAGAAGTACGCCATCGCCTGGCGCAAGCTGGAGCGGCTGTGGTTCACCCGCATCGACCTGCTCACCACCTTCGACCTCCAGGACACGGTCAACTCCAAAGCGGACACCTTCTACACCGCCCGGGACCTGAAGGACCTGCTGTCCAAACTCTACCAACTGGCCCTGCCGGACCAGTATGTAAAAAGCAATCTGGCGGAGTACATCGAGCTGCCGCCACTGAAGGCCAAGGCCCAGCAGGCATTCTCATCGGAAGAGATTGCCATGCTGTGGTCCGACTATGCCGACGGGAATTGGTGGACAGGCTACATCCTGCTGATGATCTACACCGGCATGATGCCCGGCGAGCTTCTGGGCTGCCGGCAGGACAGCATCGACTGGGCCGGAAAGCAGATCCGGGGCGCTGGCATGAAAACCAAGGAGCGCAGGCAGACCCCCATCGTCCTGGCGGACCTGATCGTGCCCGTGCTGTCCGACCTGTGCGCCCACACCCCCGGCGAGAAGCTGATCCGCATCAACAAGGACAACTTCTACCAGGTCTACTACGACACTCTGGAGCGTGCCGGCTGCCGCCGCCTCACGCCGTACTCCTGCCGCCACACCGCCGCCACGTCCCTGGCCCTGGAGAACATCCCGCCCAGCGTGATCCAGAAGATCATGCGCCACGCCAATTTCTCCACCACAGAAAAGTACATCCACATCAACCTGGACCCCATGTTAGAGGCCGTGAATAAGCTGAAAAAGCAACTCCAGACCCCGGAAAACACCCCCTGAGTCCGCAGCGGCTGCCTACGCAACGGACTACGCAACGCAGAAAATCTTCCGCCTTTCCATCCCAACGCACACAAAAGCCGTTTTTCGTTTCGTTCCGAAAAATGAGAAAAAGTCCTAATTTCATTGAGAAATCAGGACTTTTCACACTGGCGGAGTGAGAGGGATTTGAACCCTCGCGTGGCTTTTGACCACCTACTCCCTTAGCAGGGGAGCCCCTTCGGCCTCTTGGGTATCACTCCAAATAAAAAGCACTTTTTGATTGCCAATATATTCTAGCATACCCTATGGTGTTTGTCAAGCAGGAAATTCGTGATTTCTGAAAGATCTCTTCAGTTTCTGTCCGAGGCTTCCGGCCTGGCGGCAAGGCGAAGGACCTGATCCATTTTCCGGCAAACGGCCTCATAGTTCTCCCTGCGGTGGGGATACAGGCAGCCGGAGCAATCCTTAATCCCTGCGTCCGTGTAGCGAAAGCTTCCTCCGCAGTTCTCCCCCAGACAGTACAGCGGACAGTAGCAGAACAGACAGCTGAAGTTTTCCGGGTCCGCTCCCTTGTGGCAGGGGAAATATTCACAGGAACGGTGTTGAAAATAATCATAGTTGGCCATCGCGCGCCCTCCTTTTTCCGCGCCTCTTTTTCAGAAGGCTGCTGAAAGCACATTCCAGGGACAGCATTCCGGCGGTTCCCGCGTAAATTCTACCCATTCCCCATTGCCGGGGTGAAAAAAGCCAATCTTGTGGGACCAAAGGGCGATTTGGCAGGGATCGTCCAGGGAAGAGTACTTCCTCTCCCCTACCAGAGGCATTCCCCGGCTGGCAAACTGGACCCGGATCTGATGGGTCCGTCCGGTACCCAGACGAATGGCAATCCGGGACATCTGTCCTCCCCGGCTGATCACACGGTAATCCAGAACCGCCTCCTGGACCCCTTTTCCCGGCTCCCGGGCCACCATGGTCATGCGCCTTGCCTTGTCCCGATAGAGCAGGTCCCGCAGCTGCCCCCGGTCCTGCTCCGGGCTGCCGTGGATCACCGCCAGGTATTCTTTGCGGAATTGTCCCTCCCGGATCTGTCTGGACAGTTCCGAGGCCGTTTCCGCCCCTCTGGCAAGCACCATGACGCCGCTGACCACCCGGTCCAGCCGGTGCACAGTCCGCAGGTCCGCTTCCGCGTCGCCCAGCTCCTGCCGAAGCAGTTCCGGAAGCCCGCCGGGTTCATCGGTGGACAGGACTCTGGGGGGCTTCACGCACACCAGGATCTGCGAATCCATATACAGTATCTCCATACGCGCCTCCCGCAGTTTTTTCTTATCCTATCAAAAATACATCCGCATTGCAAGCCGGAAGGAGGAATTTCCATGAAAATCGTAATTCTCGACGCCAGCGCCCTGAACCCCGGGGACATGTCCTATGACTGCATCCGACAGTTCGGAGACGTTACGCTGTACCAAAAAACGGATACGGAAGCCCAGGCTATCGAACGCATAGGCGACAGTCAGATCGTCCTTGTAAACAAGGTTCCCATCACCCGCCGCATTCTGGATGCCTGTCCAAACATCCGGCTCATCTGCATCCAGGCCACGGGATACAACATCGTCGACTGCGACGCCTGCGACGCCCGGGGGATTCCGGTGACCAATGTGCCGTCCTACGGCACCGCTGCCGTGGCTCAGTTTACCCTGGCATTGATGCTGGAAACCTGTCATCAGATCGGCCTGCACAACACCTCCGTCCACCAAGGGGACTGGATACGCAGCGACCGGTTCTGTTACTGGCTGACGCCGCAGATGGAGCTGGCGGGAAAAACCCTGGGTATCTATGGCTTTGGCCGCATCGGAAGAGCCGTGGGGCAGTTGGCCAAAGCCTTTGGCATGCGGGTTCTGGCATACAGCCGCTCTCAGTACCCGGAAGGCCGGGAGATCGGCGAATATGTGGATCTGGACACACTGCTGCGAGAATCGGATTTTCTCTCCCTGCACTGCCCCCAGACGCCCCAGACGGAAAAGCTCATCAACCGCGAGACACTGGCCATGATGAAGGACGGCGCCATCCTCATCAATACCGCCCGGGGCGGGCTGCTGGACGAGGAAGCCGTTGCCCAGGCTCTGGTCTCCGGCAAGCTTCGCGCCGCCGCGTTGGACGTTGTGTCTCAGGAGCCCATGGCGGAGGGAAATCCCCTTCTTTCCGCCCCCAACTGTATCATCACCCCCCACATAGCCTGGGCGCCTCTGGAGAGCCGCCAGCGGCTTCTGGACTGTGTGGTGGAGAACATCCGCTGCTTCCTGGACGGAAAGCCCCAAAATGTAGTCAACCTGTAGAAACCCAACCGTGAAATTCCCGCCCGGATCAATCGGGCGGGAATTTTCATACGCATGGCCGAAACTGCCTCTGGCCGTACGGGCATGCCAAAAGGCTGCTGCGCGACGTTTTTTGTAAGCGCTCAACCGCCGGTACCACGCTTCTCAAGTGGCGCGACAATAGCGTCACCCGGGAAAAATTATGTTTTTTAATGTGTGCTGAACAACGCCTTATATACATCTCTTCTTATGATCAACGAGCCGATTCTGATTGCATAGTCGGCTCGTTGGTGTCGTTATTCGATTACAGAGACGGATACAGTTTCATCGTTGGAATGTCCGTATGGGATACGATTTACATCTTCGCTCAAAAGAGGATATATGGTTGCGGCAAGCGGAACGCCTAACAGCATACCCGCAATCCCCATGACACCGCCGCCGATTGTCACAGCGGCAAGCACCCAAATACCGGGCAGCCCAATGGAAGAGCCGACCACACGGGGATAGATGATATCGCCCTCAAACTGCTGCAGGATGACGAGGAATACGATAAAAATAATTGCTTTTATCGGAGAAACAGTGAAAATCATTAACGCGCCGATTGCACCGCCGATATAAGCTCCCGCAACCGGAATCAACGCGGTCAGCGCAATGACCGCGCCGGTCATAGTTGCGTTAAGAACGAATGTTACAATCATTTTGGCTGCGGTCAATGTCGTTTCGCTGACGGGAATTAGCAATAGTGATTTCAGCGTGTGGTCCTGTTTTTCCCGACAGATCATATAACTGCCAAGCTCCGCACTCATAGTAAACTTCAAACAAATGCACGCATCTCGCCCCTTGCGGGGCAGCTGACGCGGATGCATATCAATCCCCATGCGTGAACTGCTTTCGTGATTTGTGGCGCGATCGTATCGCATGGGGATTGATTCAGAGCTTCCCAAGCGTCGGAATGTCTGCCTGGCGGCAGACGCCCTAGGTGTTCCCACATCCCCTTCCCCCTGCCGGGCGGACTCGGTACTTTCACCCGTTCGGTTTTGCCCATGTCGGGCACGCAGGAAAAGCAGGACAGCATGACCTTTCAGCCATGCTGTCCTGCGACAGTCAAATTGTTTCCTTATGGGCCGCGGCTTTATACAGCGGCCTTTTGTTTTTCCTTCGCGGCCGTCAGCATCAGCTTGATTCGGTTGAGCTGGTTGACCTCAGACGCGCCGGGATCGTAATCCACGGCGGCGATGTTTGCCTGGGGATAGGCCTTCTTCAACGCTTTGATGACACCTTTTCCCACCACATGGTTCGGAAGGCAGGCAAAGGGCTGGATGCAGACGATATTGGGAACGCCGCTCTGGATCAGTTCCACCATTTCACCTGTGAGGAACCAGCCTTCCCCGTACTGGTTGCCCAGAGACAGGAAGGGCTTGGTCAACTCACCGATCTGTTCAATGGGCATGGGAGCCTCAAACCGATTGGAACGCTCCAGGGCATCCAGGGCGGGTTTGCGGATCTTCCGGATGAACTTAACCGCGATCTCCGCCGTCAGCTCCCCGGACTTCTTCGCACCCAGGAATTCGGACTTGTACTTGCCGTTATAGACGCTGTAATTCAAGAAGTCCATCAGATCCGGAACCACGGCCTCGGCGCCTTCCCGCTCCAGCAGATCCACCAGATGGTTATTGGCCAGAGGCATATACTTGACCAAAATCTCTCCGACCACGCCCACCCGGGGCTTCTTTACGGTCTCGTCAATGGGGAAATTGTCAAAGTCCTCCACGATCTGAGCGCAAAGCGTGCTGTAGCTTCTGGTGCTGTGCTTGGAAGTCAAAGCTTCCACACAGCGGTCACGCCACTTCTTGTGCAGGGCGTTGGCAGAGCCGGGTGCCTTCTCATAGGGCCGGACCCGATACAGACAGCGCATCAGCAGATCGCCGTAGACCACGCCCTGGACCGCGTCAATGAGCAGACCGGGCATAATCCGAAATCCCTCATTCTTCTCCATGCCGTTGGCATTCAGGGAGATCACCGGAATGTGGGACAGTCCCACCTTCTCCAAGGCCCGCCGGATGAAAGCCACATAGTTGCTGGCCCGGCAGCAACCGCCGGTCTGGGTCATGATCACCGCCAGACGATCCGTATCATACTTGCCTGAGAGCACCGCATGCATGATCTGACCCACCACCGTAATGGAGGGGAAGCAGGCGTCGTTGTTGACGAACTTCAGGCCGGTGTCAATGGCTTCCCGGTTATCGTTGTCCAGCAGCACAAAGTTGTAGCCGTATTTGTTAAACACCGGCTCCAAAATGTCGAAGTGGATGGGACTCATCTGGGGCGCCAGGATGGTATACTTATCCTGATACATCTGCTTGGTAAATTCCTTCCGCTGATACCGCTCGGTCACCGTTTTGCAGCAGATATTCTTCTCTTTGCGCATATCCATAGCCGCCAGAAGAGAACGAATCCGAATGCGCACCGCACCCAGGTTGTTGACCTCATCGATCTTCAGCAGGGTGTAAAGCTTGTTGTGCTTTTCCAGAATTTCGCTGACCTGATCCGTGGTCACAGCGTCCAGGCCGCAGCCAAAGGAGTTGAGCTGGATCAGCTCCAGGTCGTCCCGACTGCTGACAAACTCAGCCGCCCGGTACAGTCTGGCATGGTAGACCCACTGATCCACCACCCGTAAGGAAAGTTCCGCCTCCGTATCCACCGGCAGACTATCCTCGGTGAATACGGTCAGGCCATAGGAAGCGATCAGATCCGGAATGCCATGGTTGATCTCGGGGTCCACATGGTATGGGCGTCCGGCCAGGACCACACCCCGGCCGCCGGCCTTCTCCATCTGCTCCAGCAGCCTCTTGCCCTCGGCCCGAATGTCCTCCTTGGCCGCGAGCTGCTCCAGCCACGCTTTATGTACCGCGGCGCGGACTTCCTTCTCCGGGATTCGCCACTCCTCCGCGGCGGTCTTAACCAGCCGGCCCGCGGCGGTCTTCTCCGTGGTGAAGGCGATGAAGGGCCGGATATAGTGGACATCGCCCTCGGTGATGGCCTCCACGTTGTTCTTCAGGTTCTCCGCGTAGGACACGACGATGGGGCAGTTATAGTGGTTCTGGGCCCGGGAACTCTCCTGATGCTCATAGAACACGCAGGGGTGGAAAATGGTCTTGACCCCCTGGTTGACCAGCCACTGAACATGGCCGTGGGAGAGCTTTGCCGGGTAGCACTCGGACTCCGAAGGGATGGATTCCATGCCCAGCTCATAGATCTTCCGGTTCGAGAAGGGAGACAACACCACCCGGAATCCCAGTTCCTTGAAAAAGGTTGCCCAGAAGGGATAGTTTTCATAGAGATTCAGGACTCTGGGCATGCCGATGGTGCCTCTGAACGCCTGCTCCTCAGAAAGCGGTTCGTATCCGAAGATGCGCTCCTGCTTGTATTTGACCATATTGGGGGCCTTCTCCCCGTGCTCCGCGCTGCCGCCGCCCTTCTCGCAGCGGTTGCCGCTGATGTGCCGGCGTCCGCCGGAGAATTTATTCACAGTGAGCATGCAGTGGTTGGAGCAGCCGCCGCAGCGGACCGTGCTGGAGGTGTAGGACAGCTTCAGAATCTCGTCCAGGGACAGCATTTCGGTCTTCTGGCCCTTGTAATGATCCCGGGCGACCAGTGCCGCGCCAAAGGCTCCCATGAGGCCGGAGATATCGGGGCAGGTCGCCTCCACGCCGGAGATCTTTTCGAAAGCCCGCAGCACCGCCTGGTTGTGGAAGGTGCCGCCCTGAACCACGATGTGCTTGCCCAGCTCCTCCGCAGAGGCCAGCTTGATGACCTTATACAGGGCATTCTTGATGACGGAATAGGCAAGGCCCGCCGAAATATCGGAAACGCTGGCGCCCTCCTTCTGAGCCTGCTTCACATTGGAGTTCATGAACACGGTGCAGCGGGTACCCAAGTCCACAGGCGCCTTGGCAAACAGGGCCTTTTGCGCGAAGTCCGGGGCGGTATAGCCCAGACTGGAGGCGAAGTTTTCGATGAAGGAACCACAGCCGGAGGAACAGGCCTCGTTGAGCATGATGGTGTCCACGGTGCCGTTTTTCAGCTTGATGCACTTCATATCCTGCCCGCCGATATCCAGAACGCAGTCCACCTCCGGATCGAAGAAGGAGGCGGCAGTGCAGTGGGCAATGGTCTCCACCACGCCCTCGTCCAGGGCAAAGGCGGATTTCAGCAGGGCCTCGCCGTAACCCGTAGAGCAGGACCGCAGGATATGGGCCGTTTCCGGAAGCTGACGCTTCAATTCGCCTATGGCAAACTGGGCCGTGAGGATGGGGTTGCCCTGGTTATTGGCATAGAACTGGTACAGCAGCTGGCCGTCCTGGCCGATGAGGACCATCTTCGTGGTAGTGGACCCGGCGTCGATGCCCAGATAGCAGCAGCCTTCATAGGACGCAAGGCTGCCCTTTTTCACAACGGCTTTCCTGTGCCGCTGACAGAAGGCCTCGTAGTCGCTTTCATCCCGGAACAGCGGCTCCAGCCGGGGCATTTCGAAAGAGCCCTGGACGCCCTTCGCAAGCTTGTCGATCAGGTCCTGCAGAGCAATGGGCTCTGCGTCCCCGGCATCCAGGGCCGCGCCCATGGCGGCAAAGAGATGGGAGTTCTCCGGATCGATGGTGGTCTCCTCGGTCAGGTGCAGGGTCCGCACAAAGGCAGCCTTCAACTCCGTAAGGAAGTGCAGCGGGCCGCCCAGGAAGGCCACATGTCCCCGAATGGGTTTGCCGCAAGCCAGACCGGAAATGGTCTGGTTCACCACCGCCTGGAATATGGAAGCGGCAAGATCCGCTTTGGTGGCGCCCTCGTTGATCAGGGGCTGGATATCGGTTTTGGCAAACACACCGCACCGGGCGGCGATGGAGTAGATCTGCTTATAGTCCTTGGCAGCGTCATTGAGGCCCTCGGCGTCGGTCTGGAGCAGAGACGCCATCTGGTCAATGAAGGAGCCCGTCCCGCCGGCGCAGACACCGTTCATCCGCTCTTCCAGGCCGCCTTTGAAGTAAATGATTTTTGCGTCCTCGCCGCCAAGTTCAATGGCCACGTCGGTTTGCGGCGCCACAGTCTTCAGGGCGGCGGCCACCGCCGCCACTTCCTGGACGAAGCCGATCCCCAGGGCATTGCCCAGGTTGATCGCTCCGGAACCGGTGATCTTGATCTTCAGGTCACAGGGACCCAGGCTCTGCTTGGCCTCCATCAAAAGGGACTTCATGGTCTGCTGGGTATGGGCGTGATGACGGCGGTATTCACCGTAGAGAATCCGGCCGTCATCGGCCAGGATCACCAGCTTTACCGTGGTGGAACCGATGTCGATGCCAGCACGATAGGTTTTACTCATACTTTTTTCTCCTTCTGAAACTGAACCAATACGCAATCGCGCTCACAGGGATCGCCGCCAGCACATCCAGCACGGAGTGCTGCTTCAGGAACACGGTGGACATGGCCACCAGAACCGTCAGCACCACGGTCACAGCAATGATCTTCGGTTTCCGGAGACGTTTGGTGTGAATAACCGCCGCCAGGATTCCAAAGGCGCCTATGGCATGCTCCGAGGGGAAGACGTTGGTATTGGTATCACAACGATAGATCATCCCAACCAGCTTTGTCAGAATGTTATCCCGGGGAAAGGTCTCCGGGCGAAGCTCCTGGCAGCTTGGAAAGACCAGAAATATCGTGGTGGAAATGCTGATGGAAATCAGCAGGAATTTGCTGTAGCTCTTATAGGCCTCCAGATCGAACAGGAGGGTGTACAGGTGTATGCCGATGATCGTCACATACCACAGCACGTAGAAGATCAGGAACACCTCGCAAAAGGGGATCCGATCATCCAGCGAACAGTGTATCACCGTGTAGGTATCGGCGGGATTGAGATTTTCAACGAAAAGGTACCGCAGACCGAACACCGGCCAGAACAGCAGCCACTTCAGATGCCGGTACTGCGGTTCGTTGATCTCGGAAAAACGGAAGTTGCGGTAATCCGCGGCAAGTTCTCCGGTTTTCATCATAAATCTGTATGCTCACCCGTTTCTCTCAAAATACGCATAAACTCATCTCCGGTGATGGTTTCCTTCTCGTACAGGTATTGGGACAGATGGTCCAGCGCATCCCGGTTCTCCAGCAGGATCTGCCGGGCCTTTTCATACTGCCGCTTCACCAGTTCCACCACCAGCTGGTCAACTTTGGTCTGGGTCTCGGCAGAACAGGCCAGACTGGCGTCGCCGCCCAGGTACTGGTTGGACACCGTCTCCAGGGCCACCATGCCGAACTCACTGCTCATGCCGTAGCGGGTGATCATGGCCCGGGCCAGCTTGGTGGCCTGCTCAATGTCATTGGACGCGCCGGTGGAAATCGCGCCGATAGCAATCTCTTCCGCGGCCCGGCCTCCGGCATAGGTGGCGATCTTGTTCTCGATCTCCTCCTTGGTCATCAGGTAGTGGTTGCCCTCCTCCACCTGCATGGTGTAGCCCAAGGCTCCGGAGGTTCTGGGAACAATGGTGATCTTCTGCACCGGCGCGGAATTGGTCTGCAGCGCCGCCACCAGAGCGTGGCCGATCTCGTGGTAGGCCACGGTCTTTTTTTCCTGATCCGTCAGAATCGCGTTCTTCTTCTGGTATCCGGCAATGACCACCTCAATGGACTCCTCCAGATCCGCCTGGTTGGCGAATTTCCGCCCGTCCCGGACAGCCCGCAGGGCCGCCTCATTGACGATGTTGGCAAGCTCCGCGCCGGAGGCGCCGGAAGCCATGCGGGCAATGCGGTTGAAGTCCACGTCGTCGGCGACCCGAATCTTCTTGGCATGTACCTTCAAAATCGCCTCCCGTCCCTTCAGGTCCGGCAGTTCCACCGGCACCCGGCGGTCAAACCGACCCGGACGGGTCAGGGCGGGGTCCAGAGACTCCGGCCGGTTGGTGGCGGCCAGAATGATGACGCCGGTGTTACCCTCGAAGCCGTCCATCTCCGTCAGCAGCTGGTTCAGGGTCTGTTCCCGCTCGTCGTTGCCGCCCATGGCGCCGGAATTTCGCTTCTGGCCGATGGCGTCGATCTCATCAATGAAGACAATACACGGAGCCTTCTCCTTGGCCTGCTTGAACAGGTCCCGGACTTTGCTCGCGCCCATGCCCACGAACATCTCCACAAATTCCGAACCGGAAATGGAGAAGAAGGGCACGTTCGCCTCGCCGGCCACAGCCTTGGCCAGCATGGTCTTGCCGGTACCCGGAGGGCCCACCAGCAGGACGCCCTTGGGCATAGAGGCGCCGATATCCTTGTACTTGGACGGATCATGCAGATAGTCCACGATCTCCGCCAGGCTCTCTTCCGCCTCGTCCACACCTTCCACATCGGAGAACTTGATGCCGTCAGAGGACTTTACGTAGACCTTGGCGTTGGATTTTCCCATGTTGAAGGACATGGAGTTTGGGCCGCCGGCCCGGTCCATCAGCCGGCGGGACATGAATTGGCCGATGCCGATGAAAATCAAAATGGGCAGCACCCAGCTCAGCAGGAAGCTCAAAATCGGAGAGGCCTCCTCCACGATTTCACTGCCGAAGATCGCCCCCGCCTCATAGAGCCATCAGGCCCGTTTTATATACCTTGGTCTGTTCCTTGTCCGTAAAAACGATCTGATTGTCCGTAATTTCCACCAAGCCGATGTTCTTCTCCTCGGTCATGGTCATAAAGGTGCCGTAGTCCACTTCCTGGACCTGCCGCTCCAGAATGGTTGGCATTGCCAGGAAATTAAAGAGCATCAAAATCACCAACGCGATGCTGTAGTAGAAGAGCAGCGGCTTCTTTGGCTGTTTTACCTCGTTCATAGTTACCTTCCTTTCGCTTTATTCATTCACACAAAACAGTATACCCGGTGAATCTAAACTGAAGCGAAACTGACATTGGATAAAATATGAACGCTGCCGCCGGAATTATTTTTTCCGGATACGCTTCTCCAGAACCTCCTGCATCTCACGCAGGTGCTCGCTGAGAGGCCGCTCCGAGCGGTAGGGACGGAAAAATTGGTACTTCGCGGAAGACCGCTCCCAGCTGGCACGGATTTGCTGCTTCAGAGCTTCCACCTTCACGATCACGTCGTTCTCCTCGGCGAAGGCCTTCATCCGGGCCACGAGCTGGGCGGAGTGGGCCACGTCGATGATAAACACGCCAAAGAACACACCGATAAAAAAGGAAAACGCCAAATTCCGGGACAGCCACTCCAGTCCCTCCAGAATATGCGGATGGATCAGAAAGTAGTACACCGCCCCCAGGACTGCCCAGGCCAGGGAGAAGACCGGGCAGATGATGCCTTGGATGTTGCCCTTCATCCCGGAATAGTCCCACAGCCGGACCTTCAGATACTTGAGCATAAACACACCGGCAATGTACTCGATCAGGGTCATGCACACCGCCATAGCCGCGAACAGCACCGCTCCATTCCAAAACGGGTCCTGAATGAAGTTATACCGCTCCAGCCCTGCCAGCAAGTACAGCGTACACAGGCCAAAGCCATAGATCGGCAGATACGGGCCGGTGCAGAAGCCGGGATTGACCAATTTTTCCTGCCTGTGGGTCAGATTTCGGAACAGCAGTTCCAGGACCCAGCCCAGCACCGAACCGACAAAAAACAGGAATGCCAACGTCAGCCACAAATACATACAGTTCCTCTCCTAATCATAATCTCTATAAGCCAAATTCCGCTGTTATCTTACTGCGCCTTCGGCAGCTCCACGGTGAAAACCGTCCCGTGCTTCTGGCTCTCCACCCAAACCTTTCCGTGATGCAGCTCCACAACCCGCTTGACAATTGCCAAGCCAATGCCGTTGCCCTCCGTGGCATGGGACTCGTCCGCCTGGTAGAATTTATTGAAGATCTTCTCCTGCTGACGGGCGGGGATGGGGTCGCCGGCGTTGTGCACAGAAACCTGATATACATTCCCCTTATCCAGAAGCGCGATCTCCACGGTCTCTCCGGGGGGCGAAAATTTTATGGCGTTGTCCAGCAGGTTGATCCAAACCTGCTTAAGCATCTCTTCATTGGCCTGGATGTCATGCTCCCGCAAAGAAATGCTCAGTTCCAGATTTTTCTTCTCCCACTTGCTTTCCAGCAGCAAAATGCACGAACGGATCTGCTCGGACAAGTTGAAGGAAGCCACGTCGGTCAGGATGGTCTGATTCTCGATCTTCGTCATGTACAGCACATTGGTGGCCATGTAGGAAAGCCGCAGGGACTCCTCCTCAATAATAGCCAAATACTCCCGCTGCTGCTCCCGGGGCAGGTCCTCCCGGCGCAGGAGCCTGGCAAACCCAGCAATGGAGACAATGGGCGTTTTGAATTCATGGGAGAAGTTGTTGATAAAATCCTCCCGGAGCATCTCCGTGTCCTGCAGCTGCTGTGCCATTTTATTAAAGGTGTCCGCAATGTCTATGGTGGCCGGGTTCCATGTGGAAAAACCGTCCACGGGAAGCCGGGTCTTGAAGTTCCCACGGGCCAGCTGATCCATGCCTTCAATGAGGTTGCGTACAGGCTTTAACGGGATCTTGCTCACCACCAGCGCGATCATGACACCCACCGGAATGCTGATCAGCACAAAAATCAGCATCAGCCTCTGGATCTCATCCCGGGTCACGCCTACCGTCTGGATCACTTCCGCCGCCGTAAGAATGTACACCGCCGCGGCAGCGACGGCCACATTGATCAGCACAGAGAGAAAAACCAGTGCGGAGAACATAACCATCAGGACAAGCCGTTTGGTTCTCAGGCTTCGTTTCATACCTTTTTCACCGCTTTATAACCCAAGCCCCGGACGGAGACAATCTCAAATTCCCTCCAGCCTTCAAACCGCTTGCGCAGCCGGCCAATGTGTACGGTCACGGTTTCCCAGCCGGTCTCACTGTCCGCCCCCCAGATCTCATCCATGAGCTGGATCCTGGTAAAGATCTTTCCGGGATAGGACAGCAGCTTATACAGCAGCAAGAACTCCTTCTGGGGCAGTTCCTGGGTCTGGCCCCTCCGGGAGACCGTTTGGGAATCATAGTCCAGGACCACGTCCCCGATCTCAATTCGCCGCTCACTGGCGATCTGCGCCCGGCGCAGAAGCGCCTTGATCCGCAGGAGCATCTCCTCTTCGTCGATGGGCTTGGTCATATAGTCGTCCGTGCCGGCCAGGAATCCCTTTTTCTTGTCCGCGGGAAGCTGCTTGGCCGATACCATTAAAATCGGAAGGCTGTTGTCGCACTGACGGAGGCTTTTCGTGAATTCGTAGCCGTCCATTTTCGGCATCATCACATCCAGCACCACCAGATCCACATGGGTTTTGTCCAGGATAGCCAGAGCCTCCTCCCCATTTTCCGCCGTAACCACAGAGTAGTTTTCCGCCTCCAGAACCGCTTTCAGAAGCAGTCTGGTGTTTTTGTCGTCCTCCGCCACCAAGATTCGAAACATAGTGTCACCTCGCAAAGACCGGCCCGCCGTCCCTTCTCCGGCTTATTCCTCCGGTTCCTTTTGACCGAAGGACGGAATCGTCCCCTCTCCTCCCATCATTGCCGTCATCTCCTCGATCCGCTCCAGGGGGAAGGGCGGATTGGCCAGGGGCTTCATGGCAATGGACATGAGCTTCATGGGATTGTCGTCCGCCAGCACCCGGTTGGAGCTCAGCTCGCCGCACCGGCGGCACCGGTGAATGATGGCCCACTCCCCCTTGTTGCGGACCCAGACCGCCACCGGCTCCATCAGGCCGCCGCAGTCCGAGGCCCGGTCCCCCGGCTCCTCATCCACATGGAGGCTGTGCAGGCAGTTGGGACAATGGTTCCGATGGTCGCTTCCCGCTCCGGTCGGAACCACCGTACGTCCGCAGTTTTTGCAGGTAAAGGTCTCGTCGCAGGCGTGGGTCTTATAGTAGCCCTTTTCGTACTGTCGGCGCTTATTCTCACGATTCATAGTCATTTCTCCCAGATTATCCGTTTTTTCCGTTTATGAGTGTTTGCTGAATAAGCCGCCTTGCGGATTATTCACGCGCCGTCAGGTGGATAATTCCATGAAAGCGGCGCATTCAAAGCGTTTTTTGGAATCCTGACGGCAATCCATGGGCATCTGATTTCCATGGCGCACCGGAACAGCGCGGGAAATGCCTGAAAGCCTTGGGGCTCAAGACATTTTGCGTTGTTCATTACGCATTCATTATATCGGAGTTCCGGAATATGTCAATGGACAATTTCCACGGAACATCAAAGGCCCCCGCTCCGCGTCAACGCGAAGCAGGGGCCGCGGATCAGAAGAAGCTGACCTGGCTGGTATCCGGCAGGCTGCCGAAGGCGCCGGCCTCTTTGAGCATCTGAATATGGGTCTTGGAGACCTTGGGACACGCCGCCGCCACCTCTTCCACGGATAAAAAGGTCTTCCCCTTTCTCCCCTCCACCAGATCCAGGGCCGCGCTTTCGCCCAGGCCGGAAATGGCCACAAAGGGAGGCAGCAGTTTGCCGTCCTTGATGATGAATTTTGTCGCCTGACTTTCGTAGATGTCGATGGGCAGGAACGAAAAACCCCGCAGATAATACTCATAGGCCACTTCCAAAGTGGTCAGCAGATCCTCGTCCTTGGCCGTGGCCTCCTCGTTCTTCTCAATGGCTTCGATGTTGGCTTTCACCGTGTCCATGCCCCGGGTCATCATCACCGCGTCGAAACCGCCTTTCTGACTGCGCCGGTAAAAGTAAGCGGCATAGAAAGCCAGGGGATGGTGGACTTTGAACCAGGCGATTCGGAAGGCCATCATAACGTAGGCCACAGCGTGAGCCTTTGGGAACAGATACTTGATCTTCTTACAGGAACCGATGTACCAGTCCGGCACACCGGCAGCCCGCATCTCCTCTTCCGCCCCCTCCGGCAGTCCCCTGCCCTTCCGGACCGCTTCCATGATCTTAAAGGACCGCTTCTCCGGCATGCCGCAGGAGATCAGGTAGAGCATGATGTCGTCGCGGCAGCCAATGGCCTGGTCAACGGTGGCCGTCTTGGACAGGATCAGATCCTTGGCGTTGCCCAGCCACACGTCGGTGCCGTGGGAGAAGCCGGAGAGCCGCAGCAGCGTATCGAACCGGGTGGGCATGGTATCCATGAGCATTCCCCGGGTAAACCGGGTGTTGAACTCCGGAATGGCCACGGCGCCGGTGGGGCCCAGGAGCTTGTCATCCTCATAGCCCAGAACCTTGGAGGAGGTGAAGATGGACATGGTGTCCTTGTCGTCCAGGGGGATGGTCTTGGCGTCCACGCCGGTCATATCCTCCATCATCCGGATCATGGTGGGATCGTCGTGGCCCAGCATGTCCAGCTTCAGCAGGTTTTCCTCCATGGAGTGGTATTCAAAGTGGGTGGTGATCTGATCGGCGTTGGGATCGTCGGCGGGATGCTGCACCGGGCAGAAGTCCCAGATCTCATTTTCCTGCGGGATAACCACCAGACCGCCGGGGTGCTGGCCCGTGGTCCGGCGGACGCCGACGCATCCGGCAGCCAGCCGGTTTTCCTCCGCGCGGCTGGCAGTCCTGCCCCGTTCGGACAGGTACTTTTTCACATAGCCGAAGGCCGTCTTCTCTGCCACGGTTCCGATGGTCCCCGCCCGGAACACGTGGGATTTGCCGAACATCTCGATACAGTAGGCGTGGGCCTTGGCCTGGTACTCACCGGAGAAGTTCAGGTCGATGTCCGGGACCTTGTCGCCGCCGAAGCCCAGGAACGTCTCAAAGGGGATGTTGAAGCCGTCCTTTTCAAATTGGGTTCCGCACTTGGGACAGACGGCATCCGGCAGGTCCGCGCCGCAGCCGTAGCCCTTGGGTACGTCCAAGGTGGTGTACTTGCATTGGGGATTGGGGCAGCGGTAATGCGGCGGGAAGGAGTTGACCTCAGTGATGCCGGACATGTAGGCCACAATGGAAGATCCCACGGAGCCGCGGGAGCCCACCAGGTAGCCGTGCTCCAGGGAGTTCTGCACCAGCTTCTGGGCGGACATGTAGATCACGTCGTAGTGACAATTGATGATATCGTTCAGCTCCGTCTCCACGCGCTTGGACATAAACTCCGGGGGATTGTCCCCGTAGAGCCGGTGGAACTTGGTATAGACCAGATTTTTCAGGTCCTCCACGGAGTTCTCGATCTTCGGCGCGAACAGATTATGGGGCACCGGCCGCAAAGTCTCGCACATATCCGCAATCATGTTCGGGTTGGTGACCACCACCTCATAGGCGGTCTCCTCGCCGAGATAGGAGAATTCCGCGAGCATTTCGTCGGTAGTGCGGAAGTACAGGGGGTTGGGCTTGTCCGCGTCGTCAAAGCCCTTGGTCGCCAGCAGGATGTGCCGGAAGATCTCATCCTCCGGATTCAGGAAATGGACGTCTCCCGTGGCCACCACAGGCTTGCCCAACTCCCGGCCAAGCCGGACGATCGTGCGGTTGAAATTGCGCAGCTCCTCCTCGTCAGCCGCCATGCCCTTGTCCAGCATAAAGCGGTTGTTGGCAAGGGGCTGAATCTCCAGGAAGTCGTAGAAGGACGCGATGCGCTTGAGCTCGTCGTCGCTTTTCCGGTCCAGCACCGCCTGAAACACCTCGCCGGCTTCGCAGGCCGAGCCAATGATCAGCCCCTCCCGCAGCTCCATAAGCTCGGACTTGGGGATCCGGGGCACCCGGCGGAAATACTTCAGATTGGAGTCGGAGATCAAGTGATACAAATTGCGCAGTCCCACCTGGTTCTTGGCGAAGAGGATGATATGCCGGGCCTGCCGGTCGGTGATCCTGCCCTTGGCCCGCAGGCTGGTCATGGCGGGATTGATGGATTGCAGGGTGTGGATATCCCGTTCCTCCTCCAGCACGCCCATGAGCTTTGTCATGATCAGGCCGCAGGTCATGGCGTCGTCCCCAGCCCGGTGATGGTTAAAGTCCGGCAGATTCAGGGCGTTGGACACGATATTCAGTTTGAATTTGCTCAGCTGGGGCAGCAGATTCTGGGAAAGGATCAGGGTATCTGCGGAGGTGTAGTTGTACGCATAGCCCTGCCGCGTACACTCCGCCCGAATAAAGCCGGTGTCAAAGTCTGAGTTGTGGGCCACCAGCACCCGGTCTCCGATGAATTCCAGAAACTTGGGCAGCACCTCTTCGATGGTGGGAGCCCCTTTGAGCATATCCTCAGTGATGCCCGTCAGCTCCACGATCTTCCGGTCCAGGTTCCGCCCGGGATCCACAAAAGTCTGGAACCGGTCCACTTCCCGGCCGTTTTTCAGAATCACGGCGCCGATTTCGATGATTTTGTCCGTGCGGGAGGACAGGCCGGTGGTCTCCAGGTCAAAGGCCACGAACTCCTCGTCAAAGGCCATGTCCTTGGTTCCATGCACCACGATCCGGTCATCCACATCGTTGACATAGTAGCCCTCGCAGCCGTAGAGGATCTTGATGTTCTGATCGGTTCCGGCGACTTTCGCCTTGGATGCGGCCTTCATAGCGTCGGGGAAAGATTGGACCACGCCATGGTCGGTAATGGCGATGGCCTTGTGGCCCCAGGCCGCCGCCTTCTTGATAGCGTCGGCCGTCACCGTCAGAGCGTCCATGTTGGACATGGTGGTGTGCAGATGGAGTTCCACCCGCTTGCCGTTGGGCGCCGTATCCTGCCGCTTGGGCATGCTGCCGGGCGCGATGGCATAGGGCTTGAGGACCATTTCATTTTCAAACCGGTCCTCAATGAGCTTGCCCTGGACCCGGAGCAAACTGCCGGTGTTCACCGCGTCCAGAATGGGCTTGGCCTCCCCCGCCTCCATAAACCGGCTGATGCGGATGGAGTTTGTGTTGTCGGTCATATCGAACTTGATGACCCAGGCGTTTCGCTTTTTCAGCTCCTTGTGATCCACATGGAAGACCTTGCCCTCGACGATGACCGTACCCATATCCAAGGTCAGATCAGACATGGGAACCGCGGACCCCTTGAAGGACTTTCCGTAGATGCTGTCCCCAGCGGGGGCGTCGGGCCTGGCCTTTGGCTTATCCTGGCGGGACGCGGCGGCGGGTAAAGAGCCGCGGACGGACTCCCGCATGGACTCCATGGCCTCAAACAGGGCCTTGCCCTCCAGCGCTTTCCCGGCCTCTACGGAAATGGTCACCGGAACCGCGAACCGCTCCCGCAGCACATTCTGCACAGCCGGCACGTGCTCCAGCAAGGTCTCTTTTCCGTTGGCAATCAGTTGAATGGTCAGCCGGCTGCCCTCCCAGGTCCACTTGGCCCCTGCCAGAGACCCTCTTGCCATGGAGTTTCGGCTGACAAAGAGCTGCATCAGCTCCTCGGTCTCAATTTTATGCAGTTCTTCAGCCGGATGGGTCGCCGTCAGCTCAAGGCCGCGCAGGCCGTAAAGTCCGGCAATGTCCTTTCTCGCTTTGCTCAAAAGCCGCTGGGGAATATACCTCTCACAGTGGAGGGCCACTTCCACCCTGCTGTTCTCCGGGTCCAGATCCGCGGCGGCGATAGCCGCCTGAGAAAGGGCTGCACGCAGCTCCTCAGGCGGCTCATAGTCTGGAAACATATGCAGCAAGGTAATTTGCTCTGCCATGAATACCTCTCGATCTGGGCAGTTGTTACAGGGTTTCAATCCGCTTCAGAAGCGCGGGCAGGAGCCGGTCATAGGGCAGCTTTTCCACAGGCTGCCCCTTCTCAAAGAGCATGCCCCAGCCGTTTCCGCCGGCAATGCCGATGTCCGCCTCTCGGGCTTCGCCGGGACCGTTGACCACGCAGCCCATCACCGCCACGGTAATGGGCTTAGGGCAGTCCCGCAGGGCCTGGTCCACCTGGTTCACCAGGCCGATCAGGTCGATCTGGGTCCGTCCGCAGGTGGGACAGGAGACGATGTTGACCCCTTCCCTGCGCAGGCCCGCGGCCTTCAGAATGTCCTTGGCCGCATAGACCTCTTCCACAGGATCGTCCGTCAGGCTGACCCGGATGGTGTCGCCGATGCCGTCCAACAGCAGGGCGCCGATGCCCATGGCGGATTTGATCAGGCCCTGACGCACAGGCCCGGTTTCCGTAACGCCGATGTGCAGCGGGTAGTCGCACTTATCGCGAAACAGCCGGGCAGCGGCCACCATGGTGGGCACCGTGGAAGACTTCATGGAGACGCAGGTGTCGTAGAATCCCTGCTTTTCCAGCAGCTCCAGATGCTCAAAGGCGCTCTCCACCAGGGCTTCCGCCGTGGGGTGGCCGTATTTTTCCAGAAGCTTCTGGTCCAGGCTGCCGCCGTTGACGCCGATGCGGATGGGAATATGCCGGTCCTTACAGACCTCCACTACGGCCTTGACCCGGTTCTCCCCGCCGATGTTGCCGGGGTTGATGCGGATCTTGGACGCACCGCCCTCCGCCGCCGCAATTGCCAGCTTATAATCAAAGTGAATATCCGCCACCAAGGGCAAAGGGCTCTCCCGGCAAATTTGGGCAAAGGCGCGGGCGGCTTCCATATTGGGTACCGCCAGCCGGACGATCTGGCAGCCGGCAGCGGCCAGCTGGTTGATCTGCCCCAGGCATCCGGCCACATCGGTGGTCTTTGTATTGAGCATGGATTGAATGGACACGGGCGCGCCGCCGCCAATGGGGACGTTTCCCACAAGGATCTGTCTTGTCATTTCTGTCACCCCTTGAACAGGACAAAGATGTCTTTGAACATGACCACAGCCATCAGCCCCAGCAGCAGGATCATCCCCGCGCCGTGCAGATAGCCCTCGTATTTCGGGTCGATTTTCTTCCTGGTCACCGCTTCCACGGCAGTTGTAATCAACAGGCTCACAACCCGGCCGCCGTCCAGGGCCGGAATGGGCAGCAGGTTGCAAAGGCCCAGGTTGATGGCAATGAAGCCGCCGAAATACAGCAGATTCAGCAGGGCGTCCACCCAGGTGGCCGAGGCCTCCGCCACCACCGTCATCTGCTGGACAATGCCCACAGGGCCGGACAGATCCGACAGTCCCGCCTGGCCGTTGAACAGCATCTGAATGCTCAGCCGCACCAGCCGCACCGTATCCAGGGACTGATTCCAGGCGTAGGCCAGCTTATCCCACAGCGTCATTTCCTGAACGGTGAAATTCATGCCGAAGAGCATCTGGGTGCTTCCGTCCTCCAAAGTCACCTGGTGCTTCTCCATCCGGAAGTTCTCCAGCTCTACCCGCTGTCCGTTCCGCTCCACCACCAGATCGTGGGTGCCGCCGCCGTTCAGGTTCAGAATCATAGAGAAGTCGGAATAGACGTAGATCTTTTCTCCGTCCACTTCCAGAATCCGGTCGCCAGCCTGCAGGCCGGTCTCCCCGTCCAGGGTGCAGAACTCGGTGAAGCTGTCGATGACGGGGACCACCACCTGCTCAAGAGGCAGGCAGACCACCACCATCAGCAGAATCCCCGCTATAAAGTTCATGGCCGCGCCGGCCACCAGGATGATCAGGCGCTTCCACCATGCCGCCCGGCCAAAGGCGCGGGGATTGTCGCTGTCCGTATCCTCCCCTTCCATGGCGCAGTATCCGCCGAAGGGCAGCAGACGCACGGCGTACAGAGTCTCACCGATCTGCTTTTTCCAGATGGGTGGCCCCATGAACAAGGAAAACTCGTTGACCTGGACGCCGAATAGCTTCGCCGCCGCAAAATGGCCCAGCTCATGGACGAAAACCAGTAAGCTGAACAGAATGATCGCAAAGAGAACGCTCATAAAATGCCTCGCTTAATGTTTACAAAATTGTCTGACGGCCTTCCGCGCCAGGGCGTCGGCCTGAAGGATCTCCTCCAACGAGGGGTCCTGAATAAATGGCACTGCCTCCACTGCCCGTGAAACCAGCCCGGGAATGTCATAAAAGCCGATCTCATCGTTCAGGTACATGGCCACTGCCTCTTCATTGGCGCCGTTCATGACCGGGCAGGCCGTGCCGCCCATCCCTGCACACCGGTACGCCAGGGCCAGGCAGGGAAAATTCTCCAAATCCGGCTTTTGGAAGGTCAGGCTGCCGCAGGTGAGCAGGTCCAGGCCTTCCGCGGGACAGGGCATCCGCTTCGGATAGGTCAGGGCCAGCTGAATCGGCAGGCGCATATCCGGTACGCCCAACTGGGCCATTACCGCGCCGTCCGTAAACTCCACCATGCTGTGAATGATGCTCTGCCGGTGGATCACCACATCCACCCGGTCCAGGGGCATCCGGTACAGGCGCATGGCTTCAATGACCTCCAGCCCCTTGTTCATCAGGGTGGCACAGTCGATGGTAATCTTGGCGCCCATTTTCCAGTTGGGATGCTTCAGGGCGTCGGCTTTGGTCACCGTTTCCAGCTCATCCCGAGTCTTTCCAAAGAAGGGACCGCCGGAGCAGGTCAGGATCAGCCGCTTGACCTCCCTTCGGTCATCACAGCCCATCAGGCACTGGAAAATGGCCGAGTGCTCCGAGTCCACGGGAATAATCTGAGCGCCGTATTTTTCCGCCTCCGCCATGACCAGTTCACCAGCACAGACCAGGGTCTCCTTATTGGCAATACCAATCCGCTTTCCGGCGCGAATGGCTGCCAGAGTGGGTTTCAGCCCCACCATGCCCACCACCGCCGTAATCACGCAGTCCGCATGCTCCAGGGAAGCTGCCTCCAGAAGGCCCTCCTCTCCCCAGCTGATCCGGGTCGGCAGATCGGAGATCTGAGCCTTCAGTTCCTCCGCCGCCTCCCTGCTGGCCATGACCGCCAGCTCCGGCTGAACATCACGGCACTGCCGTGCCATACGCTGGACATTGGTTCCGGCGGTCAAAGCCGCCACCCGAATATCGGGCAGGCGGCTGATCACGTCCAGGCTCTGCCGTCCGATGGAGCCGGTGGAACCGAGAATGCTGACGCAATGTACCATATGAATTCTTCCTTTCTCCCGCTCCGGTCAGCGTACCAGAGGCATGGCCAGCAGCAAAGCTTCCATCAAGGGCGCGACCATGGCCAGAGAGTCGAACCGGTCCAGCACGCCGCCGTGGCCGGGAATCAAATTGCCATAGTCCTTGATGCCGGTCTGCCGCTTGATGATCGAGAAGCAGAGGTCTCCAAAGGTTCCGGTCAGAGATCCGATCACGCCGTAAAACAGAGCCATGCCATAGCTGACCTGGAAATTCAGGCCAATGCCCAGAATCAGGGCATACAGAAAGGTGGACACCATGGCCGTGGCAATGCCGCCCAGCAGCCCTTCAACGGTCTTATTGGGGCTGACCACGGGAGCAAGCTTGTGCTTGCCGAATTTCAAGCCGATGAAATAGGCTCCGGCGTCATTGGTGAACGCCACCACAAAGGGCAGCAGGATCACATACCGGCCGGTGGAGGTCATCAGGATTCGGATCAGGGAGCTGAGCATGTAGGGAATGATCACGCCGCCCACATAGCACATGGACAGCATTTCAAAGTGTACCTTGATGTGATCCATCATCATCTCGGCAAACAGCAGCAGAGTAAAGATCAGAAGCATCAAAAGAAAGTATGCCCGCACTGCGCCGAAATAGCTCCAAAGGCTCATGGCAAAAGCCATGACAACGGAGTAAACGGTAAGGCGGGGATGGACCATCAGGCCGGTTTTATACAGCAGTTCAAAGGCCGCAATGGCAAGCAGCAGACCAAGCACAATGGCGGCAAAGATCTCAGGGACCACCAGGGTCAACAGCAGCAAAATCGGCACCAAAATCGCGGCGGCAATAATACGGGTCTTCATCTTTCTTCAGGTCCCTCCAAACCGGCGATTGCGCCGGTGAAATTCTTCGATGGCTTCGTCCAGATGCTCAGGCATGAAGTCCGGCCAAAGTACGTTCATAAACACAAATTCCGAGTAGGCGGACTGCCAGAGCAGGAAGTTGCTCAGCCGCTTCTCGCCGGAAGGACGGATAATCAGTTCCGGATCCGGGACCCCGGCGGAGTACAGATACGAATCCATCCGCTCCTCCGTCAGATCCTCGGGACCGCATTTCCCCGCCGCCACATCCTGGGCAAACCGTCTGGCCGCCCGAACCAGTTCGTCCCGGCCTCCGTAGTTCAGGCAGAAGTTCACCTGGACCTTATAGACGCCGGAACGGCTCTCCGCATCCCGGCAGAGCTTTCGCAGCTGCGGACTCAACTGGCTCAGATCACCGAAAAAGCGGAACCGGACCTGGTTTTTGTCCATATCCCGCAGCGCCTCCTCCAGATACCGGCGCAGCAGGACCATGATGCCCTGGACCTCATCCTGGGAACGCTTCCAGTTTTCCGTAGAAAAGGCATAGACCGTCAGATATTCCACGCCCAGCGTCCGGCAGTAGTTGGCGATCCGGCGAAAGGACTCCGCTCCCGCCGCGTGTCCGGCGGTACGGGGAAGTCCCCGCTGCTTCGCCCATCGGCCATTGCCGTCCATAATGATGGCAATATGCCGGGGCGGCGCGGGGGCTCGTTCTTCAGAAAGTGCCATAGACGCACCTCTTTCTCAAAATAATCGAAAGCCTGCACCCTTCGGGTCGGCGGGACCGGGGCTTTCACCGGTTCGCGGGATCCCATAAAAGCGGAGCATTCTCTCCGGTTTTATGGCATCCTCCGCCAAAAGCAGGGTTTGGGGAGGTACGATCCCTCCCCAAGACCCAACGCGTATTTTTACAGGGACATCAGTTCCTTTTCCTTACCGGCCAGAGCCGCGTCCACCCGCTTGATGTTCTTGTCCAGCAGATCCTGCAGATCCTTCTCTGCCCGCTTCTGCTCGTCCTCGGTGATCTCGGAGTTCTTCTTCAGCTTCTTGACATAGTCCATGCCGTCCCGGCGGATGTTGCGCATGGCCACCTTGGCGTCCTCGGCGTACCTGCGGACCTGCTTGACCAGATCCTTACGACGCTCCTCCGTCAGCTGGGGGAACACCAGGCGGATCACACGGCCGTCGTTCTGAGGATTGATGCCCAGATCCGAGATCTGAATGGCCTTCTGAATGTCTTTCAGGAGCTTGGTGTCCCAGGGCTGGATCACAAGGGTCCGGGCGTCCGGCGTGGAGATGCTGGCGACGCCGTTCAAGGGCGTCTCACTGCCATAGTATGAAACCGTAATCCGGTCAAGAACCTTCGGATTGGCCCGTCCGGCACGGACGGCGTCAAACTCCTCGTTCAGGTGCTCCAGGGCCTTGTCCATTCTTCTGGAAAAATCCTTGAAATCTACGCTCATGTTTTAATCCTCCTTAACGATGGTACCGATTTTTTCACCACAGACCACCCGAAGGATGTTCTGCGGATCTTTCAGGGCGAAACAGACCAGGGTCATGTGATTGTCCATGGCCAAGGTCATGGCGGTGGAGTCCGTGGCTTTCAGGTGCCGGGCCAGAACCTCATCATAGGTCAGCTCGTCAAATTTCACCGCGGCAGGGTCCACATTGGGGTCGGCGGAATAGATGCCGTCCACATTCTTAGCCATGAGAATGGCGTCGGCTTCGATCTCCACGCCCCGCAGCACCGCGCCGGTGTCCGTGGAGAAGTAAGGGTTGCCGGTGCCACCGGCGAGAATGACCACCTTTCCCTCGTTGAGATACCGGTTAGCAGTGTCCCGGGTGAAGTACTCGGCAAATTTATTCATCTCCACAGCGGTGAGCACTCTGGCCTCCACCCCATGCTTTTCCAGGGCGTCGGCCATGGCAATGGAGTTCATAACCGTAGCCAGCATGCCCATAGCGTCGGCATGGGAACGCTGCATCTTGTCCGCGCCGTCCTTGACGCCCCGCCAGAAATTGCCGCCGCCGATGACCAGGCCGATCTGGACGCCCATGTCCCGGCAGGCCTTGATGGCCTGGCAGACCGAGTGGATCACATCAAAGTCCAGGCCCGTATGCTGTTCTCCGGCCAGAGCTTCGCCGCTGAGCTTCAGCAGAACGCGCCTATATTTCAATTCAGGCAAGTTAAAGTTCCTCCTTCGTGTTCCTTTTCATATCCTTTCCTATTTTAATATATCAAAGCCAAAATGACAACCACAAATTGATGGTTTTCTGAAATGTTTTTTGTTTTTTCACAAAATCCAGAAAAATCCACCATCCCCATGGGGCCCAGGGCGGATTTTCCCCCCAATCGCGGCGGAATTGATGTTGCAAAACAGATGCGGATGGTTTATAATGGCTTATCATATCAAAGGTAAGAGAGGATGTTTACAATGGCTGAGATCACCGAAAGCAAAAACTTCATCCACGCCTTTATCGATGAAGACATTGCCGAGGGCGGCCGCTACGAGGGCATGACCGTCCACACCCGGTTTCCGCCGGAACCCAATGGCTACCTGCACATTGGCCACTGCAAGGCCCTGATCATCGATTTCGGCACCGCTGAGAAGTACAACGGCCTGTGCAATCTGCGCATGGACGATACCAACCCCACCAAGGAAGACGTGGAGTACGTGGAGGCCATCAAAGAGGATATCCACTGGCTGGGCTTTGACTGGGGCGACCGGTTCTTCTACGGTTCCGACTATTTTGAGAAGGACTACGAATATGCCGTAGAGCTGATTAAGAAGGGCCTGGCCTACGTCTGTGAGCTGACCCCCGAGCAGTTCAAGGAGTACCGGGGTGACCTGAACACCCCCGCCGTCTCCCCCTACCGGGACCGTCCCATTGCGGAGAGTCTGGACCTGTTCCGCCGCATGCGGGAGGGCGAGTTTGAGGACAACCGCTACACCCTGCGGGCCAAGATTGACCTGGCCTCCGGCAACTTCAACATGCGCGACCCGGTGATCTACCGAATCCGTCACATGCACCATCACCGCCAGGGGGACAAGTGGTGCATCTACCCCATGTACGACTTCGCCCATCCCATTCAGGACGCCCTGGAGGGCATCACCCACTCCCTGTGCTCCCTGGAGTTTGAGAACCACCGGCCGCTGTACAACTGGGTGGTGGAAAATGTTTCCGTACCCCACCGCCCCCGGCAGATCGAGTTCGCCCGTCTGGGCATCGACCACACGGTGCTTTCCAAGCGCAAGCTCCGGGCCTTGGTGGAAAACGGCTACGTCTCCGGCTGGGACGATCCCAGAATGCCCACCCTCTGCGGCCTGCGCCGCCGGGGCTACACCCCCGCCTCCATCCGCAACTTCTGCGACCGGGTAGGCGTGGCCAAGAGCCCCAATACCATCGAGTACGCCTTCCTGGAGCACTGCCTGCGGGAGGATCTGAACGAGACCGCCCAGCGGGTCATGGCCGTTCTGAAGCCCGTCAAGCTGACCATCACCAACTATCCCC
>CALXFT010000030.1 GCA_944387635.1 uncultured Oscillospiraceae bacterium
CGCAGTGCGGTAAGGACCTCTCAGTCACCGTCCGCTTCGCTCCCGGCGCCAGTTCTCCTTAAAAAGGAGAGCCAAGAAGCCCCGGCGGCATGCGGCAATTGGTCCATGAGCGTATAACTTGAGGCAGAGACATTAAATGGTAAGCCTCTGCCTCCTTACCAACTGCAAAAAAAGAACGAAGCTGTCGCCGTGCTCCCCCAGTCACGGCGTTCGCCGTGACAGCCCCCTCCGGGAGGGGGCTATGATGCGCGGCCGCGTAAATGAATTGCCTGGCAAGCGGGGCTTGCCAGGCTGTGTTGGTTATGGTGTTCGATCAGGCCAGAATGGGCTTCAAGGCGTTGGCCAGGGTGTCTTTCTGGGCCTGGGCTTCCTGGAGATCCTTGCCCAGGGTGGTGAAGTAGGTCTTGATCTTGGGCTCGGTGCCGGAGGGACGGACCACCACGGTGGCGCCGCCTTCCAGGGCGTAGATCAGCACGTTGGCCGCGGGCAGGCCGGTCTCCTCGGGCTTCTTGTAGTCCGTGACCTTGGTGACCTTGTAGCCGCCGATCTCGGCAGGGGGATTCTCCCGCAGTCCGTTCATAATGGCGTTCATCTTGTCCATGCCGGACAGGCCGGGGAACTCGAAGGAATCCACCTTGTTCAGATACCGGCCGTACTGGGCGTAGATGGCCTCCAGACGCTCCTTGATGGAGGAGCCGATGGACCGGTAGTAGGCGGCCATTTCGCAGATCAGCATGGAGGCGATGATGGCGTCCTTGTCCCGGACGTAGGGGCCTGCCAGATAGCCGTAGCTCTCTTCGAAGCCGAAGATGAACCGGTCCACCTCGCCGGCGGCCTCGAGAAGGGCGATCTGGTCGCCGATCCACTTAAAGCCCGTGAGCACATTGCGCATTTCCACACCGTAGTGGGCTGCCACAGCGTCGGCCAGGGGGGTAGAGACGATGGACTTCACGGCCACGGCGCCCTGGGGCATGGTACCCTTCTCAATCCGGCCCTGGCAGATGTAGTCCAGCAGAAGCACGCCCACCTCATTGCCGCTGACCAGCTCATAGGAGCCGTCGGGGCAGCGGATGGCGATGCCCACCCGGTCCGCGTCGGGGTCCGTGGCCAGCATCAGGTCCGCCCCGGACTTCTCGGCCAGCTTCAGGCCCAGCTCCAGAGCCTGGTAGATCTCCGGGTTGGGATAGGGGCAGGTGGGGAAGTTGCCGTCGGGATACTGCTGCTCGGGGACGATGGTAATGTCGTCAATGCCGATGTCACGGAGCACCCGGGTCACAGGCACCAGTCCGGAGCCGTTCAGGGGGGAGTAGACCAGCTTCAGTCCCGCGGTCTTGCACAGGCCGGGGCGGACGGAGCGGGCTTTAATGGCGTCGTAGAGGGCCTCCTTGCAATCGTCCTCCACATACTGGATCAATCCCTGGGCAAGTCCCTCTTCAAAGGACATGATCTTGGCGCCGGTGAGGATGTCGGTCTTCTGAATCTCGGCGTAGACCACGGCGGCAGCGTCGTCGGTCATCTGGCAGCCGTCGGGCCCGTAGGCCTTGTAGCCGTTGTACTTGGCGGGGTTGTGGGATGCGGTGACCATGATGCCCGCGTTGGCGCCGTAATACCGGGTGGCGAAGCTCAGGGCGGGGACAGGCATCAGGGCGTCGTAGATCCGCACATGAATGCCGTTGGCCGCCAGAACGCAGGCAGCGGTCTTGGCGAAGACGTCGGAGTTGATGCGGCTGTCATAGGAGATGGCCACCAGCTGCTTGCCTCCCTGGGTCTTGACCCAGTTGGCCAGGCCCTGGGTGGCCTGACGGACCACATAAATATTCATCCGGTTGGAGCCGGCGCCCAGTACGCCCCGCAGGCCGGCGGTGCCGAACTTCAGAGCTACGGCGAACCGGTCCTTGATCTGCTCATCCTGGCCCTGGATGGAGAGAAGCTCTTCCTTCAGAGCCGGATCTTCCAGGGGGTAGTCCAGCCAGCGCTGGTATTGTTCCATGTACATGTGAATCACCTGTCCTTACATTATTAGTTCGGGCGGCAGCTCCGGACCCGCAGGGCCGGCGCCCGCCGGTGGGGCAAAGGGGTAATTCCCCCCACTTTACGACACTACCATCATACCATTCTTTCGGCAGAAATGTCAATTCGTCAGCTTGTCCATTCCTCCTTCTGAGATTTTGTCCATTTCGCCTGTTCTGGTAAAAAATGTTGATTTTTCATCTTCTATCCGTTAGAATATAAAGAAGAGATAAATAAGGAGTGAATAATCTGTGAATTTAAAAAATATGTTCGCGGCCAAGGATATGACCCAAGGCCCACCCTGGAAGCGGATTCTGGAGTTTTCCGTGCCTATGCTCCTGGGAAATCTGGCCCAGCAGCTGTACAACACCGCCGACTCCATCATCGTCGGCCACTACGTTGGTGACAACGCCCTGGCCGCCGTGGGCAGCGCAAGCCCCATCCTGAACCTGCTGCTGGCGCTGTTCGTAGGCATCGCCACCGGCGCGGGCATCGTGGTTTCCCAGAGCTACGGCGCCAAGGACCGGGAGGGCTTGACCAAGAGCATCGGCAACTGCATGGCCCTGTCCGTCGTGGCCTCGGTGATCATTATGGTCATCGGACCCCTGCTGACCCTGCCGCTGCTGACCCTGCTTGGCACCCCGGATTCCATCATCGACTGGTGCGCCGACTACCTGAATATCTATTTCTTCGGCATCGTAGGTTTCTTCTTCTACAACATGCTCTCCGGTGTCCTGCGCGGTCTGGGTGACAGCATGTCCGCCCTGGCCTTTTTGCTGGTGGCCGCCGCCCTGAACGTGGTCCTGGACATCTGGTTCGTGGCCAGCTTCGGCATGGGCGTGGCCGGCGTGGCCCTGGCCACCGTGATCTCCCAGGGGATCTCCGCCGTGTTCTGCTGGTTCAAGCTCATGCGGATGCGGGACCTGTTTGACCTGGGCCTGAAGACCATCCGCATCGATCGTGCCATGTCCGGCCGGATTCTGCGCATCGGCATCCCCTCGGGCATTACCCAGGCCATTATGGCCATGGCGGGCATGGTGGTGCTGAACCTGACCAATGCCATGGGCGAAATGGTCATCGCCTGCAACGTGATTATCATGCGGGTGGACGGCTTTGCCATGATGCCCAACTTCTCCTTCGGCCAGGCCATGTCCGTCTACGCCGGGCAGAACGTGGGCGCGGGCAAACTGGACCGGCTCGCCAGCGGCACCCGCCAGGGCGGACTCATTGCCGCGGGCTTCTCCAGCATCATCACCATCGTCCTGCTGTTCTTCAGTCAGTACCTGTTCGCCTTCTTCACCGACACCCCTGAGCTCATCGATCTGGCGGTGCAGATGATCCGCATCATGGCCGTCGGCTACATCTGCATGGCCGTGACCCAGGTTCTGGGCGGCGTCATGCGGGGCGCCGGCGACACCGTCACCCCCATGTGGATCTCCATCATCACCACCATCGTCATCCGGGTCCCCGTTGCCTACCTCATCGCCTACCTGACCAGAAGCGAGGCTTATCCCCAAGGTCATCCCGGCGCCCTCTTCGGCTCGCTGATGATCTCCTGGACCTGCGGCATGATCCTGTCCATTATCGTCTATGTCCTGGGCCGCTGGAGACGCTTCCTCCCCGATCAGAACGACTGATACGATTCATTTACAGAGAAAAATGCCGTGAGACTTCCGGGTCTCACGGCATTTTTTACGAAAGCTTCTGATACGATTTCTTATGCTTATCGACTTAACACAGCCTGCGGCCCTCCCGGTCACATCTGGAAGATGTTTCCCAGAACCGCGCCGCCGCTGGGGTTTTCCTTGGGGCGCAGAATGTCGTAGGCCAGGGCGTAGGTGGTCTCCACCCGGTTGAGAAACAGAAGGTTCAGGGCGAATTGGGCGGCCAGGTACAGACCGTAGAATACGAAGGACCAGACCGTGGCCGAGCCCGGCAGGGTCAGGCCGAACAGGGGAAGGATCAGGTCTCCATAGGCCAGGACCGTCACCGCCCCGGACAGCAGGTAGTACCACCACAGCCGCAGGTCCAGCCGCAGCAGGTCCCGGCAGTGGAAGCGCATCATGGCCCTGCTCTCCCGCATGCACGCCATGGCGCCGTTGGCGGGCTTGTCTATGAGGACGTAGCCGGACATCCGCAGCCGGTAGGCCAGGGGAAGGGCGGCGGCGGCAAAAATCACCAGGGCCAGGACCAGCATGGGGACCATGGTCTGCGTCAGGGCCAGGTAGGCGGCGTCGTCCAGCACCAGGGCGTTGGGGTCTGTGGTCATGGCCTGCTCCATCAGGGGGGTCAGGGCCTCCATAAAGCCATTGGACAGGGGCGTCATCAGGAAGATGACGGAGGAGGCGTAGACGCTGATAAAGCCAATGGCCAGGTACATAGCCGCCTGCAGCAGGGTCAGCCGCAGCAGGGGCCAGAACCGGCTGAAGCCCAGGCGGAGGCCCTGGGGGGACAGAAACTGACCCCGGGCGGCCCGGACCATGCAGGACCGGTAACCCAGCTCCAGGCACAGGGCTACCATGGTCTGGAGCAGGGGCAGCATGGTCTGCAAAGCCGAGAACACGGCCCGAATGTTTCGCCTGCTCAAGCCGCCGGTCTGGTTGATCTGCAGCTGCAAAGCGTAGTTGGCCAGCGTCACCAGGGCGGCCAGGCCCAGTATCAGGGCCGAGTAGATCAGCACCACCTTGGGAGCCTGGGGCGCGTCCTTCAGACGCCGGGAGGCGCAGGCGGTCAGTTCCTTTGGGTTGTGGATATCCATCGTATATGTCTCCGTTCTTTGAAAGCAATGCAGGACGCCTTCCGTCTGAGCACAGAAGACAGGAGGGCGCGGATAGTATTGTTATAAACCATTTTCAGAAAAATAGCAATGAATTTTTTGGAAACAGTGGAAATGGAAAAAAATTTTTGATATCATCATAACAGATTGCCAACCGAAGGGAGGGGACTTGCTATGGAGCTGGGGGAAAAGCTGCGCCAGGCGCGGCTGGAGGCCGGACTCAGCCAGCGGCAGCTGTGCGGCGAGCGGATTACCCGGAACATGCTCTCCCAGATTGAGCACGGCTCCGCCCGGCCCTCCATGGACACCCTGCGCTACCTGGCCCGGCAGCTGGGCAAGCCCGTGTCCTACTTTCTGGAAGAGGAGGGGGCCGTATCCCCCAACCAGGCGGCCATGGAGGCAGCCCGGGCCTGCTACGACGCTTCGGACCCCGAGGGCGTCCTGGAGGCCCTGGAGGAATACCGGGGGCCGGACCCCATCTTCCAGCGGGAGAAGGACCTGCTTCGGGTCCTGGCCGCCCTGGATCTGGTGGAGAAGGCCCTGGCCCAGGGACGGGAGCTCTACGCAGGGGAGCTGCTGGAGCGGACGGAGGTCAGCTGCGCCTACTGCGCCCCAGAGCTGGAGCGGCGCAGGCTTCTGCTTCTGGGCCGGCTGGGCCGGGAGCAGGTCAGCCGGAAGCTGCCCAGTCTGGACCCGGAGCTGTCCGTCCGCAGCCGGGAGGCTGCCCAGGAGGGCCGCTGGCAGGAGGCTGGGCAGCTGCTGGACGCGGCCGGGGACAAGGACCGGCCGCGGTGGAACCTGGACCGGGGACGGGTTTTTCTTGCGCTGGAGGACTACGCCGCCGCGGCCCGGCATCTGCACCGGGCGGAGGAGTCCTTCCCCGCCCAGACCGCCCCGCTGCTGGAGCGGTGCTACCGGGAGATGAACGACTACCGCATGGCCTATGAATACGCCTGCCGCCAGAAAGCGGACTCCGGTGCCAAGGGACATCATCCAAAGGGCTGAAACCGGCTCTGCTTCCGGGGGAAACCGTCCGGAGCGCATAATTTTTTCTCTTTTTTTGAGAAAAGCCTATTGACAGAAGGCTTTTCCGGTGATACCATAGTCAAAAATTGAATCGCTTGATAGAGGCGCGGTGTTCATCAGTACCGTTCCGGCAAGGCCAGGCAGCCGCCGGAGGGAAAGGGACCACCGCCGAAGCGGAGAGAAGCTGCCTGGCCGATCTCCTGCTGGGCCGTCGGGGAATACCTGCCGGACTGTCACAAACCCTTGTGAAGCGCTATCAATGGCTGTTCGGAAACCGTCTCCCGCCTGGGAGCTCCCTTTCCCGATGCTCCATGGACCGCTTGACAGAGCGGTCCAATTTTTTTCAAAATCAAAAAGGAAAGGTGAACCACTATGAAAAAGCTGATCTGCATGCTCCTGGCCATGACCATGGCCCTGTCCCTGGCCGCCTGCGGCGGTTCCGGCTCTGCCGAGACCACCGAGGCCGCCGCTTCCGGCTCTGCCGAGACCACCCAGGCCGCCTCCGATACTACTCAGGCCGCCGCCGCTTCCGACATCCCCGGCCTGGAGGACGGGGTCTTCACCGTGGGTATGGAATGCGCCTACGCCCCCTACAACTGGACCCAGACCGACGACAGCAACGGCGCGGTACCCATCTCCAACGTCCCCGGCGCCTACGCCAACGGCTACGACGTGATGGTCGCCAAGCAGATCTGTGAGGCCAACGGCTGGGAGCTGGAGATCATCTCCAGCGCCTGGGACTCCCTGACCCCGGCGGTCCAGTCCGGCACCATGGACGCCAACATCGCCGGCCAGTCCATGACCGCCGACCGGATGGAAGAGGTGGACATGGCAGGCCCCTACTACTACGCCACCATTGTCTGCGTCACCACCGCCGACAGCCCCTACGCCTCCGCCGCCTCCATCGCGGACCTGGCCGGCGGCGTCTGCACCTCCCAGTCCGGCACCATCTGGTATGACTCCTGCCTGCCCCAGATCGAGAACGCCCAGCTTATGCCCCCTGCCGAGACGGCGCCTGCCATGATTATGCAGCTCCAGACCGGCACCGTGGACTTTGTCTGCACGGACCTGCCCACGGCCATGGCCGCCGTGGCCAAGGACGACAGCCTGGTGATCCTGAACTTCTCCGGCACCGACGGGGACTTCCAGTTCGCCAGCCAGCAGGAGCGGGATGAGAACGTGAACATCGGCATCTCCGTCCAGAAGGGCAACACCGCCCTGAAGGACGCCATCGATTCCGTCCTGTCCCAGATGACCGCCGACGACTTCAACGCCCTCATGGATCAGGCCATCGCCATCCAGCCCGAGGTGTAAGGGCGGCCCACAGAGCGGATTTTCTCCGCCCCCGTCGGGGGCGGAGATCCAATGTTTTCGTAAGAGAATCCTATGAGACGGGAATTTGAGATGTTCCATTCCGAAAATCCCGTATCCGGCAGCGCCGCAAGGCGGTGTATTCTTATCAGAAAGGAGCGCGCCAAATGGATAAGCTGATCGCGCTGGTCCAGGATGTGGGCCTGCTGTGGAGCGAATACCACGTGATGTACCTCAACGGCGTGAAAAATACCCTGATCCTGGCCCTGGTGGCCACGGCCATTGGTTTTCTCATCGGCATGGTGTGCGGCATTCTCAACACCATCCCCTACACCGACCGAGATCCGGCGCCCAGGCGAATTGCCCTGAAGCTTTTGCGGGCCCTGATCCGGATCTATGTGGAGGTCTTCCGGGGTACCCCCATGGTGCTCCAGGCCGTGTTCATCTGCTACGGCCTGCCCTACTTTACCGACAAGGCCCTGGCCTTTACAGGCAACAGCGGCATCTGGCTGTGTTCGATCCTGGTGGTGTCTATCAACACCGGCGCCTATATGGCCGAGTCCGTCCGGGGCGGCATTATCTCCGTGGACCCGGGCCAGACGGAAGGGGCCAAGGCCATCGGCATGACCCACGTCCAGACCATGGTCAGCGTGATCATGCCCCAGGCCCTGCGCAATATCATCCCCCAGATCGGCAACAACTACATCATCAACCTGAAGGACTCCTCCGTGATGTTCATCATCAGCTTCACCGAGTTCTTCGCCGCCCACCGCTACATTGTGGGCGTAAACAACATGTACTTTCCCTCGGCGGCCATTGAAATGCTGGGCTACCTGACCATGACCCTGGCGGCCTCCTTCCTGCTGCGGCTGCTGGAGCGGGCCATGGACGGCGCGGACAGCTATGAGCTGGTCCAGGAGGACGCCCTGACCATGACCGCCGGGACCTACAACCACCCCGACCGCCGGACCCCCTTCGACGAGCGGAGCAAAGAGGTTCGGGAGCGGGAGAAGCAGAAGCTGAAATTCGGACGAAACAGAGGAGAACGGTGATATGGCTGACAAGATCTTAGAAATCTGCCACCTGAGCAAGGCCTTCGGGGACCATCAGGTGCTGCGGGACATCGACTTCTCCGTCAGCAAGGGCGACGTGACCAGCATCATCGGCGCCTCCGGCTCCGGCAAGTCCACCCTGCTGCGGTGCATCAATCTGCTGGAGACTCCCACAGGCGGCCAGATCCTCTACCACGGCCGGGACGTGACCGCCCACGGGGTGAACGCGGCCCGGTACCGGTCCCATGTGGGCATGGTGTTCCAGTCGTTCAACCTGTTCAACAACATGACGGTGCTGGAAAACTGCGTGGTGGGCCAGGTAAAGGTGCTGAAGAAAACCAAAGCCGAGGCCATAGAGTCCGCCAAGCAATACCTGAACCAGGTGGGCATGGGTCCCTATGTCAACGCCCGGCCCCGGCAGATCTCCGGCGGCCAGAAGCAGCGGGTGGCCATTGCCCGAGCCCTGGCCATGAAGCCGGAAGTCCTGCTCTTTGACGAGCCCACCTCCGCCCTGGACCCGGAGATGGTGGGCGAGGTCCTGGACGTCATGAAGACCCTGGCGGCCCAGGGCATGACCATGCTGGTGGTGACCCACGAAATGGCCTTCGCCCGGGACGTCAGCAGCCGGGTGGTATATATGAACGGCGGCGTTATCTGGGAAGAGGGTCCGCCGGAACAGCTCTTCGGCGAACCCCGCAAACCCGAGACCCGGGACTTTTTGTCCCGATTCCGGAAGGCGTGAGGAAATGGAAGGGGCTGAAAATAACAGCCGATTCAAAACGGAGAGTTCCAGGAATGGGACTCTCCGTTGCGGTTTCTTTGCGTATAATACGGATTCTCTTTATAAAATTTTTCATCAATTCGGATGAAAGATTTTCATTAGAGAATCCTATGAGGATGCCGGCTCCTTCCGGAAGAGCCAAGGGCGTTCGATACACGACGGGGAAGACTGCCGCTTTCCGAAAGGCCTGGGGCCTTCAGCGTGTGGGATTTCGCGTCAAAACCGGTATCCCGCCTCCAGGAGCCGGGCCAGGGCTTCATTGGCCTGGGCGTCGGTGAACAGGCCGGTGAACCGCTTGTCCACGGCCAGGGCCTCCAGGCTCAGGTCCAGGCGGCCCAGGCGCTGCAGCTGGGAAAAACCGTCGCTGAGGCGGCGGCCGTCCAGGACCCTTTGGGCGGTCTTCAGGGCGTCTGCCGGTGCCACCGGGCGCGTGCGGACACCCAGGGCGGCGGCCTGTTCCCGGGCATCGGCCCAGGCGGAAAGGAATGCTTGTTCCATGGCGTTCTCCTTTTCTGTCAGTAGATGGCGTAGAAATAGCGGTAGACCAGCTGCCGCAGGGGGCCGTGTCCGCGCAGCTGCTGCTTTGCCTTGCGGCTGTAGGCGGCGAAGGCGGACAGCTCCTCCCGGGTCAGGGTGTGCTGGCTGAATTTGGCCTTCTGGGCCAGGGCCTCCAGGGCCTCCGGCGGCTGCTGACCCAGGAGCTTTGCCAGCAGCTCGGTCTCCTGCCACAGGGCCAGGGCCTGGTCGTTGGGGGTTCCCCGCCTGCGCCGCCGCAGCCGGAGCCGGACGCGCCGCTGAAGCTCAGGGATTCCAAGGGCCGCCGCCAGAATAAGCGCGTACCACAGGAACCGGGCCGGGGCCTCCGGAACCGCCGGTTCCGGAGCGTCGGGGGTGGTCTCCTCCGGGGACGCGGAGGCCTGGGGCAGGGGCAGGGTGGTCTCGGGCGTGATCTCCGTTCCCTGGGGGGCCGTTTCCGTGGAGGCCGGTTCCGAGGCCTCGGTGACGGCGGGAGACTCGGTGAAGGTCTGCACAGAGGCCGTGGCCTCCAGAATCCGCCAGATCCCCGCCTCCCGGTCGTAGTACTCCGCCCAGGCATGGGCGTTTTCTCCGGTCACCGCCGTGGGAATGCCGCCGTTGGCGTTGACCATGTAGCCGCTGACGTAGCGGGCCGGAATGTCCGCCGCCCGCAGCAGGACCACGGCCGCCGTGGCGAAGTGGACGCAGTAGCCCGTGTCCGACTCCGTCAGGAACCACAGGGCGAAGTCCTCCCGGTCCGCGGGCATGGCGGCGGTGCCGCGGTCATACCGGGCGCTGCCGCGGACCTGCTCGGCAATGACGGCGGCCTTTTCCCCGTCGGTCAAGGTGTCCGGCAGCTCGGGGAGCAGCTCCCGGGCGGCGGTCAGGGTGCTCCGGGGCAGGTCCAGATACCGGGCCGCGTCCGGAGGCGACGGGTCCGCAAGGACCTGGCCCCTCTCCGGCGGGGCCACCCGGGAAAAGGTATAGCTGGTGGACAGCTGGGTGTTTTCCAGCTGCCCGCCCACAAAGCTGCAGCTCTCCCGGGGATAATAGGGGAGGTATACCTGGGCCATGGTCCGTTCGGTGGTCACGGTCACATAGCCCAGACCCGTTCCCTCACCGCGGAAGGGCTCCACCCGGTGCTCTGTGGCCTGCCATCCCGTGCCGTCGTAGCGGTCATAGTCCTGGCCCCGCAGATACAGGGTTCCGCCGGTTTCCGCGGTGACGGTCATGACCAGGGCGGTGGAGCTCTCATGGGGGCCGGCGGCGGCCAGATCCACCTGGTCCGGCTCCCCGGGCTTGCGCAGGGGCTCCGGCACCTGGGTGGAGACGGTGGGGGCGGCCATGGCGTCTTCCAGCCAATTCAGTGCGTCGTCCCGCAACCGGGTTGTGGGATTTACATAAGTCTCCCGCGGACAGGCCAGAAACAGCAGCCCCAGAGCCAGAGCCGTGGGCAGGGCGGCCATGAGGGTCAGCTGGATTCCCTGGGTCTCGTCGCTCTGCCGGACGTGGCCGGTCAGAAGCATGAGGATCAGGCTGTAGAACAGGCTGAACAGCCAGAGGGTGTCCGGCACCGTGTCCGTCACCACCAGGCACGCAAACAGGGGGATCAGGCACAGGATGATCCCCGGGACCGGGGAGACCCTGCGGCACAGGCTGAAGGTCAGGACCAGGGCCAGAAAGACGGCCAGGACCTGCATGGGCAGGTCAAAGGGACCGGAGTCCCCGGAGGGCCAGACAATGGCGCTCCAGCCGTAGGCGCTGGCATAGACCTGGCTGATCCGGCACACCAGCTGGGCCAGCAGATCCGGCAGCTGTCCTTGACGCCACAGAGCGGTCCCCAGGCCCACCGCCGCCGCGGCCGCCGGCAGGCAGCCCCAGGGCAGGGAGAAGGCCAGGGCGCCCCCTGCGGCTCCGGCGGCACAGATCAGGGCCAGCCGGGGAAGGCTCTGCATGGGCAGGGAGAAGGCGGAGATCAGGCATCCCACGGCCCCGAAGGCGGCAAGAAAGGCAAGAACGGCGGCCGCCGCGCCGGTGGCGAGCTTATGGCGTTTCATCGGCTTGTCCTCCAATGTGATACTGCCAGGAGGCGGCATAGGCGTGGTCCCGAATGGAGCCGGAGGGGGCCAGGCCGGCAAAGAGCAGCCGGTCCACGGCCTCCCAGAGCCGGTCCTCGTCACGGACGGGCAGGGACAGGACGCCCTGGGCGGTCAGAGCCCGGATCTCGAAGCCGATCTCCCGGTCCAGGAGAAAGCGGCCCATCCACAGGAGCCGACCCAGCTTCCGGTCCAGGGCCTGCCGGTCGCCGCGGAGGGTCAGGGTCAGCAGCACCAGGCCCAGCCGGGGCAGCATGGGCTCCCGGATGGTCAGCTTGCCGGTCTTCGCGCTGAGCTTCCAGTGGATCTGGTTCAGACCGTCCCCGGGGCGGTAGAGCCGCAGCTCGTGGTTCTCCGCGAAGCCGCCGCCGGGCTTGGGATACCAGCTGCGGGGAACGCACCGGTCCGGGTCCGGCGGGGCGGCGATTGACACGGGACGGGGGCGGATTCGAATCCGCTTTTCCGCCGGATGGCGGGCCGGAAAGGCAAACAGGCCCAGGTAGTCGCAGATCCTGGGCTTGCGCACCATGACCGTCAGACCGCCGCAGTGTTCCGCGGGCAGGCCCTGGGCGGTGTGGCGCCAGACGGGCGCTTCCTCCAGACTTTGGCGCAGCATCAGGGTACCCCGGAAGGGGGGCAGGGGGAACCGGCTGCTGCCCTGGAGCCAGAGGTCCGCTTCCTGGCCCATTTCCAGCAGCTCCGGCCCCTGGATTTCCATGCGGAAGCTTACAATGGCGGGCAGGCTCAGGAGCAGAGACAGCCAGGGAACTCCCAGAACCAGGCACAGCATGATCCAGGACAGCCACTCCCCGTAGGCGATGTGAAATACGAAGCAATCCAGCAAAACCGCCAGATAGCAGATTCTGCGGCCCCACATATCAGCGCAGCCTGGGGGCGGGGGTGGCGGCCAGAATCTCCCGCAGGATCTGTTCGGCGGTCAGCCCCTGGGCCTGGGCCTGGGCGGACAGCAGGAGCCGGTGGGCCACGGTGGTGGGATAGACCTCCTTCACGTCTCCGGGGATCACATAATCCCGGCCCCGGAGCCGGGCCACGGCCTTGGACATGGCGGTGACGGACAGGGTGGCCCGGGGACTGGCCCCGCGCAGCAGGTGGAGACTGCTCCGGGTGGCGTTGGACAGGGAGACGATGTAGTTTACCACGCTGTCGCGAAGGAAGGTCTGCTCCACCTGGTCCTGGAGCCGCGTCAGCTCCTGCCGGGTCAGCAGGGGGGACAGGGACAGCAGCGGGTTGCCCTCCTGGCGGTTCAGGACCATGGCGGCCTCGTCCTTGGGGGCGGGATAGCCCAGGGACAGGCGGATCATGAACCGGTCCAGCTGGCTGTCCGGCAGCAGGGAGGTACCCGCGGCGCCTGTGGGGTTCTGGGTGGCGATGACCGTGAAGGGCTGGGGCAGCTTGTGGCTGACCCCGTCCACGGTGACCTGGCCCTCCTCCATGGCCTCCAGCAGGGCGGACTGAGACCGGGAAGTGGCCCGATTCAGCTCGTCGGCCAGAAACAGGTTGCACAGCACCGCGCCGGGCTGGTACTGCATGCCCCCGGAGGGGTCCGGGACCGAGTATCCGGTCACGTCTGAGGGCAGCACGTCCGGGGTGAACTGGACCCGGTTGTAGCTCAGGTCCAGGACCCGGGAGAAGGCCAGGGCCATGGTGGTCTTGCCCACCCCCGGAATGTCCTCCAGGAGGATGTGTCCCCGGGCCAGAATGGCGGCCAGGACCCACAGAAGGGCCTGGTCCTTGCCCACCACCACCCTGCGCACCTGGCTCAGAATCTGCTGGGCGTAGCCGGTGACGGCGTTGTCTTGATTTTGCATAGGCTTCCTCTTTCCCAGGGAGGCCGAAAACGGTCCCTGAACGTAATATGGACAAAGGTCCGCGGCGGGGCGGGCCGTTTTGGAATACAGACAGCCCCATTGTACTATTTTTACGGGGGAATTACAAGCCGAAGGGTTTTCGGAAATCTTAAGATTTCCTTTTTTCGGCCCTGGAACGCCGGAGAAACGTCTTTCTCTGCGAAACCTTTGTTCTTAGCTCAGAGGCATGTTAAAATTTGGAGAATTGTTTGAAAAGGAAATCGCCGGGGGGAAGAATCCTTATGAGCTTTAGAGAATTTCCGGGAAGTTTCCTGGAAATGGTTTATTCTTTGTTGCAAACACACAAAATTATGATATGATATATGTATGAATTTTCGCTTTGCGGAGGTGCTTGGAATGATGCAGGCAGCGATGGAAGAATATGCCCAGGCATTGCGTCAAGGACAGAAGGAATACCGGGAATTGCTCATGGCGGGAAAGTCTCCCTATCCGGTGGTCCTGGACGAGGTCCTGCCCGAGGACAATGAGCTGCAGGTTGTGGATGTGGGCCTGGTGGAGATCCCCTCGGAGCGGATCATCGGCGTCAAGTCTGCCGGCCGGATCGCGGCGTTTACGGCCAGCTTCCGTCCCCTTCTGGACGCGAAGTCGGAGTTTGGGGCCAAGTGGATCAATCTCTGCGCCGCCCACCTGGGAGAGGCGGGAATCACAGATCCCATCTTGTGCTATGAATACCTGGGCAACTTCTATGTCCAGGAGGGGAACAAGCGGGTCAGCGTCCTGCGCCACTTCGGCTCCCCCGGCATTCCCGGCAACGTCAAGCGGGTCCTGCCGGCGGCGTCCGATGCCCCTCGTATCCGGGCATACTATGAATTTATTGAGTTTTACAAGGTCACGGGACTGTACGACGTGCAGTTCCGACGCCCCGGCGACTACGCCCGGCTTCTGACCAAGCTGGGCAAGAAGCGCACGGAGGTCTGGTCCGAGGCGGAGCGGCGCAACTTCAAGGCCAGCTTCCACTTCTTCCAGGAGGCATTCCGGGAGGTGAAGGCCAAGGCCGACGGCGACGTGGACCTGCTGCCGGAGGAGGCCCTGCTGCTGTGGCTGGACCTGTTCCCCTTCTCCAATCTGAAACGGCTGTCCGCCACCACCCTGCGCAAGGACATCGCCGCCCTCTGGGAGGACATGGTCTCCACCACCGCCCAGGATTCGGTGAAGGTCCAGACCAAGGCCAAGGACGAGAGCAAGACCAGCTTGATCAACCGGCTCTTCGCGGGCATCGAGCAGCTGTATGTGGCCTTCATCCACCAGATGGAGGAGAGCTCCGGCAGCGCCTGGGTCCTGGGCCACGAGGCCGGCCGGGCTCATCTGGAGGAGGTTTTCGGGGACCGGATCGCCGTGAAGAGCTACTACGGGGCATCCAGCTTCGAACGCACCGAAGCGTGCATTGACCAGGCCGTGGCCGACGGGGCCGAGGTGGTCTTTACCACGTCGCCGCCTCTGAGCCGGGCCACCCTGAAGGCGGCGGTCAAGTACCCCAAGGTCCGCTTCTTCAACTGTTCCGTGGACCAGCCCTACTCCAGCATCCGCACCTACTACGGCCGGCTCCATGAGGCCAAATTCATCACCGGCGCCATCGCCGGGGCCATGGCAGGCGAGGACCGGATCGGCTATATCGCGGGCTATCCCATCTTCGGCGTCACCGCCTCCATCAATGCCTTCGCCCTGGGCGCCCGGATGACCAACCCCCGGGCGCAGCTGGAGCTGCGCTGGTCCTGCCTGCCCGGTACGCCCCAGGCGGACTTCTTAGCCGACGGCATTCGGGTGCTCTCCAACCGGGAGGCGCCCACCAAGTCCCAGATGTATATGGACTTCTGCAACTACGGCACCTACCTGATGGACGACCGGGGCGAGCTGGTCCCCCTGGCCACGCCGGTCTGGGAGTGGGGCAGTTTCTACGAGTTCGCCATCCGCAGCATCCTGGACGGCGGCCTGCGCCGGGACAAGGGCAACGCCGTGGCGGTGAACTACTGGCTGGGCATGGACAGCGGCGTCATCGCCGTCAAGATCTCCGACAAGCTTCCTGAGGGCCTGCGGCAGCTGGCCAATATCCTGAGCAGAGGCCTGGCGGAGGGGTCCATCGATCCCTTCCATCGGCGCATCGTGGCCCAGGACGGAACTTTGAAAAACGACGGCTCCCGCGGCCTCAGTCCCAATGAGATCCTACATATGGACTGGCTGTGCGACAGCGTCATCGGACAGATCCCTTCCTACGAGGAGATCCTCCCGCAATCCAGGTCCATGGTCCGGGAATTGGGTATATACAGAGATTCCATTCCGCCGGAGAAGGAGGAGAAGTCCCGTGAAAATTTTGAGCATATCCGATGAGGAATGTCTGGCCCTGTGGGACTACTATGTTCCGGGACGGCTGGCGGAGTACGACCTGATCCTGGCCTGCGGGGATCTGAACGCCAAGTACCTGAGCTTTCTTGTGACCATGGCCCGGTGTCCGGTGCTGTACGTCCACGGAAATCACGACGTGACCTACCGGACCCACCCGCCGGAGGGCTGCGACTGCATCGACGGGCAGCTGGTGGTCTACAACGGCCTGCGGATTCTGGGGCTGGGGGGCTGCCGGAAATACCGGGAGGGTCCCTTCCAGTACACCGACCAGCAGATGCGCCGCCGGATTGCCCAGCTTCGCTGGAAGCTGCGGTGGATGGGGGGCGTGGACATTGTGGTGACCCACGCGGCTCCGGCGGGGCTGGGAGACGCGGAGGACCGCGCCCACTGGGGCTTCGAGTCCCTGCGGGAACTGCTGGACAAGTACCGGCCGCAGTACCTGGTCCACGGCCATGTCCACATGTCCTACGGTCACGACGTCCCCCGGGTCCTGGAGTACCGGGGGACCAAGATTATCAACGCCTACGAGCGGTATGTCTTTGAGATCGAGGACCCGCCTGTGGAGCTGAAGCGCTATGGTCAGGTGATCTATAAGACCAAATTCAGAAATGTAGAGACGCTCATGGAGCGGCTCTGATAGGAGTGAGTCCATGTTTACCGGTTTCAGCGGTGAAACCTTTGATTTTCTCTGGGGCATCCGGATGAACAACAATCGGGAATGGTTCCAGGAACACAAGCAGCAGTACGTACAGACTCTGTATGAGCCCATGAAGGCCCTGGGGGCGGAGCTCTTCGAGCCCTTTCAGAACCGGCCGGGCAACGTCCTCAAGGTCAGCCGGATCTACCGGGACGCCCGGCTCCACCATCCCCAGCCCTATAAAGAGAGCCTTTGGATCTGCATCCGCAAGGATGTGGCGTGGTGGGCGGAGCATCCGTGCCTGTTCTTTGAGATCTGCCCCGAGGGCGTCAGCTACGGCTTCTTCCTCTGGCAGCCCAAGACGGCGGCCATGGAGGATTTCCGCAAGCACATTTCCGCCGAGCCGCGGCCCTTCCTGGATATGATCCGCGCCGCCGAGGCCGCCGCGGGCATACCCGTAACGGCGGAGCTTTACAAGCGGCCCAAGCCCACGGACCAACCGGCTCTGGAGCCCTACTTCGCCTGGAAAGGGCAGATCGGCTGCATCCGGGAGGAGGAGCCGAACCCCGGCCTCTTTGAACCGGGGCTGAAGGACCGGGTGGCGGACCACTTCGCCAAGCTCACGGACCTGTACGAATTCTTTTACCGGTTTACCAACTGACCCGGAGACTCCGGGTTTCAAAGAAATATGAGAGGAGAGATCCCTATGACAAACCCCATTTTCACCGGAATGGCCACGGCCATTGTCACCCCGATGACGGAGACGGGCATCGACTATGAGGCTCTGGGCCGCTTCCTGGAGTTCCAGCTCGCCAGCGGCATCAACGCCATTGTCGCCATGGGTACCACCGGCGAAAACGCCACCATTGAGCCGGCGGACCAGACGGCGGTGATCCGATACACCGTGGAAAAGGTGGCGGGGCGGGTGCCTGTGATCGCCGGTACCGGCACCAACAACACCGAGCACGTCCTGGCCAACACCCGGGCTGCCTGCGCCGCCGGAGCCGACGCGGTGCTGGTGGTGACTCCCTACTATAACAAGGCCACCCAGAACGGTCTGATCCGGCACTTCACCGCCGTTGCCGACGTCTCCACGGTCCCTGTGATCCTGTACAACGTCCCCGGCCGGACCGGGGTGAACCTGCTGCCCAAAACCGTGGCCCAGTTGGCCAAGCACCCCAACATCCGCGCCATTAAGGAGGCCAGCGGTAACATGACCCAGATGGTGGAGCTGAAGGCCCTCTGCGGCGAAGACTTCCACATCTACTCCGGCGAGGACGCCCTGACGGTCCCCATGATGGCCATGGGCGCCGCCGGCACCATCAGCGTACTGAGCAACGTGGCTCCCAGGGAGTCCGTTGCCATGGCCGACGCCTGCAAGGCCGGGGACTTTGCCGCCGCCGCTGCGTGGCAGTGCAAGCTCATGCCTCTGATCAACGCCCTGTTCAGCGAAGTCAATCCCATCCCCGCCAAGGCCGCCGTGTCCGCCATGGGCTTCGGCCGGGAGATCCTGCGTCTGCCTCTGACCCCCATGGAGGACGACACCCGGGCCAACCTGTATCAGCGGATGCGGGAACTGGGGATCGAAGTATGAGAGCGGTGATCTGCGGCGCCAACGGCGCCATGGGCAAGCTGATCTGCGGCATCCTGGGCGGCCAGGCGGTGGGCAAGGTCAGTCTGGACGGAGAAAACGGCGTGGCCCGGACCTTTGCCGAATTGGGCCGGGTGGAGGCCGACGTGGTCATCGACTTCTCCCACCACACGGCGGTGGGGGAGGTCCTGGCCTATGCCAGGGAAATCGGCGCCGCCGCCGTCATCGGCACCACCGGCCACACGGACCGGGAGAAGGAGCAGGTGGCCCAGGCGGCCCGGGAGATCCCGGTGTTCTTCTCCGGGAATATGAGCCTGGGTATCGCCCTGCTGTGCCGTCTGGCAAAGGAAGCCGCCGGGTACTTCCCCGACGCGGATATTGAAATCGTGGAGATCCACCACAACCGGAAGGCGGACGCTCCCAGCGGCACGGCCCTGATGCTCTTCGACGCCGTGCGCCAGGTCCGCCCCCAGGCGGCGGCCAACTGCGGCCGGTCCGGGGAGTGCAGGCGGACGAAGGACGAGATCGGCATCTCCTCCCTGCGCATGGGTACCGTGGTGGGGGTCCATGAGGTCCACATCCACACGGGCAGTCAGATTCTGACCCTGCGCCACGAGGCCGTCACCCGGGACATGCTGGCCGAGGGGGCCGTGGAGGCCGCCCGGTTTATGGAAGGCAAGGGACCGGGTCTGTACGACATGCAGAGCATGCTGGGCTGAGGAGGAAAGGCCCGTGGAAGTGACCTATATGAACGGGGCGGGCAATGACTTCATGGTCATCGACGCCCGGGACCGGGAGCTGGATCTGGCCGCCCTGGCGGTGGAGCTTTGCGCCGTTACCGGAGCCGACGGGTTCATGGCTGTGGACCGGTCGGAGACCGCGGATTTCCGGCTGCATTTTTACAATTCCGACGGCACCCGGGGGGAGATGTGCGGCAACGGCGCCCGGTGCGTCTGCCGCTACGCCTACGACCGGGGCATTGCCGGGGCGGAAATGACGGTTCAGACCGACGCGGGGCTGGTGCCGGGCTGGCGGCTGGACGAGAACCGCTACCGGGTCCGGCTGAACCTGCCCTCGGTGCTGGACTTAAATCGCAAAGGGGAGGTTTCCTATGTGGAGCTGGGAGCGCCCGGGGTTCCCCACGCCGTGGCGGAGTACCGGGGGGACCTGTGGCAGGACGCCGGGGGCCTGCGGGAGACCATGCGTGCTCTGCGCTTTGACCCGGCCTTCCCCAAGGGGGCCAACGTGAACTTCTACCAGGTCCTGGGGGAGGGAGAGATCCGGATATTGACCTTCGAGCGGGGGGTGGAGGACTTCACCCTGGCCTGCGGCACGGGCTGCGGGTCCGCTGCCTGCGTCCTGTGGCGCAGGGGGCTGCTGCCGGGGAAGACCCTCACCGCCCACAACCGGGGCGGTACCCTGACCGTGACCGTCCGGGAAGAAGCGGGTCAGATCCGGGAGGTCCTGCTGGAAGGCCCTACGGAAGTGGTTCGGACCTATTCCCTTTGATGATCTATGGAACCGCTGAATCCATCGCCTTCGGCAGCGCCGCAAGGCGATGCCTTCTTGATTAAAATTTAATATTTACTATGAAAGTCGCTAAAACAACGGTAAAATTCAAACATTTTAATGCTTATCGAATATAAACAGCAGAAATTGCAGAGGAAACGTACCGGCTCAGAAACCTGCGCGCCGCAGGCTGTGTCAAGTCGATAAGCATGAACATTTTTAATGACTTTTATTTTTGGCGGCGCAGTTTGCAGCATGGGAATTTAATCAAGAAATAGTATCAAAATGCAAATTTTGAAAAACAGCCCAACAAATCGCAATAAAAAACGGCTGGATTACCAAAAACAAAGGTAATCCAGCCGAGCTTATTTTATGTGCGTTTTCTTGAAAGAGCTATTTTGAGACAGCCCCTTTGGCTTATTGAGGCATGGCGTATTGGATCAGTTCCTGGTACATCTCGTCGGTCAGGTCGCAGTCGTAGAAGAGCTTGTAGTATTCCGTGACTTCCTCCTGCAGGTCGTAGTTGATGTAGTCCGGGCACAGCAGGGCGCCCAGCCAGAGCAGGCCTAAGTACCGCTGAACCGAGGGCGGGGAGGACAGCCAGCCGTAGGGGCCGTAGGGGGTCTGGTAGTAATTGCCCTGGGAGACGGCCTTCAGGCTCTGCCACTCAGGCGCGTCGGCGATCTGGTCATAGCAGCTGTCCGGGGCGAAGAGGATCACGTCGGGGTCCCAGATCAGCAGCTGCTCCATGTCCACCTCGTTGCCGGTGCCCTTGGACACCACGTCCTCCAGCACCGCCAGGTTGTCGCCCATCATGTTGATGGTCTCGGCGTGGAAGGAGCCCTGGGCGATGACGTTGGTACCCGTGTCGCCCAGGCAGTACAGCAGGGTCTTCCGGGCCCCGTCGGCGTCCACCTGGGCCATGATGGCTTCCGCATTCTGATAGGTGGTCTCACACCAGACTGCCAGCTCCTCGGCCTTCTCCTCCCGGCCAAGCAGCTGCCCTAAGAGCCGGTAGGCCTGGGGGGCCGTGGCCACAGTGGCGTCGATGTGGACGAAGGGAATGCCGGTCTGCTCGGTCAGGGAATCCATATCCTCTACAATGGTGCTCTTGCTGTCGCCGACGTCGATGACCACGTCGGGACCCGCCGCCAGCAGGGCCTCCAGATCCATCTCGCCCTTGCCGCCGTAGAGCTGCCCGATCTCCGTCAGCTCATACAGGTAGCTTGGCAGGTACTTGGCCGCGTCCTCGGCGTAGGCGTTGCTGACGCCCACCAGCATATCTCCGGCCAGGGGCAGAATGTAGACCTGGCTCAGGGGTCCGGAGATGGCGATCTTGGTCACTTCCTGGGGGATGGTCACGGTGCGGCCTGTGGAGTCCGTAAACTCCCGGGTCCCCTGGGCGGCGGGCTCTGTGGCAGGCTCCGTGGCAGGCTCTGTGGCGGGCTCTGAGGTCTGGGGCTGCGTGGCTGCCGGGACGGTGGTGGGGTCCGCTACCGCCTGGCCGCAGCCGGCCAGCAGCAGGCACAGGATCAGAAACAGACAGATCGTGCGCTTTTTCATTTTGTTACCTCCTGAGAAATCATGTGTTTGGGGATGCAGATGCGGGCTTTATCCTGATACAGGCTGACCACTTCCACGTCTACCCCGTAGAGCGCTTCCATGGTCTGCCGCGTCAGAACCTGAGAAGGGGGACCCTGGATCAGGACGGTGCCGTCCTGAATGGCCAGAATCCGGTCGGAGTACAGATAGCTCTGCTCCGGATGGTGGGTGGTCTGGATCACGGTGTAGCCCTCCCGGGCCAGATTCCGGGCCTGCTCCAGGACCAGCAGCTGGTTGCCGAAGTCCAGGTTTGCCGTGGGCTCGTCCAGCATGAGAATGGGGGCGTCCTGGACCAAGGCCCGGGCGATGAGGACCAGCTGCTGCTCGCCGCCGGAGAGCCGGTGGAAGCACCGCTGGGCCAGGTGGCCGATGCCGATTTTCTCCAAGGCCCACATGCACCGCTGGTTGTCCTCTTTGGAAGGACTGCGGAAGACCGACAGGCTGCTGGTGCGGCCCATGAGGACGATGTTGAACACGCTGTAGTTGAACACCGGGCGGCTGGACTGGGGAATATAGGCGATGTGTCTGGCGGCCTCCCGGACGGAGAGGCTCCGGGCGTCCATCCCGTCGATGGACACCGTACCGGTGTAGCCGGTGAGCAGGCCCAGGACGCAGCGGAACAGGGTGCTCTTTCCCGCGCCGTTGGGGCCTAGAATGGACAGAAACTCCCCCTTATCCACCCGGAAGCTGACGTCGCGCAGAACGGGCCGGGAGCCGTAGGAGAAGCTCAGGTCCCTGACTTCAATGCTCATAGTGATCCCCCTTTCCGGTGATCAGCCACAGGAAGAACGGCGCGCCGATGAAGGCGGTGAGAATGCCGATGGGGATCCCGACGGTGGTGACGTTGCGGGCCACGTTGTCCACCAGCAGCAGGAAGATGCCGCCGCCCAGCATGGACCCGGGCATGAGATAGCGGTAGTCCGCGCCCAGAATCCGGCGCATCATGTGGGGGATCACCAGGCCCACCCAGCCGATCATGCCGCTGACGGAGACAGCGGAGGCGGTGATCAAGGTGGAGCAGATCACGGCCAGCAGCCGGATTCGGGAGGCGTTGACACCCATGGCCCGGGCCTCGTCGTCGCCCATGGTGATCACGTTCAGCTGCCAGCGAAGCAGGAGCAGGGGGATCAGCCCCAGGGTCATGGGGAAAATCACGAATCTCAGGTCGCTCCATTTGACTCCGGACAGGCTTCCCATAAGCCAGTAGGTGATCTGGGGCAGGGTGTTGTTGGGGTCGGCCACCAGCTTGATGAAGGAGGTCCCGGCCTGGAACAGGGAGCTGACCATGATGCCCGACAGCACCAGGCCCAGAATCCGGTCCCCCTTGGCGTGGCGGCTGACGGTGAATACCAGAGCCACCGTGGCCAGGCTCATGCCGAAGGCCCCCAGGGTGATGCCGACGCTGGAAGCGCCCAGCAAAATGGCAAGGGCAGCCCCGAAGCCCGCGCCGGCGGAGGCGCCCAGAATGTCCGGGGAGGCCATGGGGTTCTGGAAGATTCCTTGGTAGCAGGCGCCGGCGCCTGCCAGGCAGGCCCCCACCAGCACGCTCAGAAGCACCCGGGGCAGCCGGATGTTCCAGACCGCCGCCTCCATCTGGCTGGTCCAGTAGGGCTCGATGGAAAGGCCGAGACGGCTGCCCAGAATGCCCAGAAGCTCTTTCAGAGGCACAGGGTAGTGGCCCAGGGTAAAGGAGGCCAATATGCAAAGGATCAGCAGCAGGATCATAAGGACGATCCTGCGGCGGAAACGGGCGTTGGTATTCTCGATCATAGGCCCTCCTTGGTCAGCAGGAAAGGCTCTCCCATGGGATAGGGAGGTCCCGGCAAGTTGTCCGCGATCCTCCGGCACATGCCGGGGACGTCCGTGACCACCAGCCCGGCCAGCCGGTGGAGTCCCAGATCCAGCAGGGACGGACACATGGGGCAGCTGGGGCCGGCGAGGATGGTATAGGCGTCCCGGCAAAGCTCCAGCAGATGGGGCAGGGTCTTGTTCACCAGGGTGCTGGCGGTGAGAATCACCACCTGGCAGGTGGGCAGGAGCCAGTCGCAGGCCGGGTCCGGGTAGTCGCCGGGCTGAGGGTTCCGCTCCAGAATGAAAATCTCCCCGGCCTGCTGCCGGACAAAGTCGGGCATCCGCAGGTGGCCTACCACGCCCACGCGCTTGCCGGTCAGGTCCAGGCCCCGGGTGCAGTAGTGCGCAAAGGGCTCCCGGGCCTTCAGGGACTCCAGCCGGGCGGCTGTGTTGTAGTAGGCGTTGGCGGCGGCCAGGCCGCAGCCGGACTCCGGATTGTTCCAGCTCTTCATTCCCCGGGCCAGCTGTCCCAGGGTCATGTCTTCGTAGTTACCCGCCAGGATTCGGGGGGCGGTGTCTCCCCGGGTGGTCATGGCCAGGCCCAGGCTCCCGCCGGAGGCCACGCCGGTCCAGTAGTCCCCCATGGCGCAGGAGAGCACCGGCTGGTCCGGTATTTCCGAGAGAAGGGCGTCGTATAAGGCAAAAAAATTATCCATTGACATACTCCTGACGCCATCGGAGGCACAGCTCCAGGGCGTGTTCATCAAATTGGCCGCAGGGATAGACCAGGGTGTCCGGGTCTTCCGTCAGGCGCCGGGTCAGGGCCTGGGCGGCCTGGGTGTAGGCGTCTTCCAGTCCCAGGGCGTTGGCAAGGGACCGGGCCGCGCCGGGGGCCTTCAGCACACCGACGCAGGGAACCTGCCGGGCAAAGACCCTGTCCAGGGCGGCGGCGAATTCCGGACACAGCAGCTCCAGGCCGCCGATCTCGTCCAGGATCACAAAGGGCTTGCCGGTGTCTTCCAGCAAAGAGACGCCCAGGCCGGAGAAAACCGTCCGGTCCTGCCGGGGACTGCCCTGGGAGAAGTCCAGGAACACCTCTGACCGGCTGCCGTCGGGGGCGTCCAGGCAGAAGGAAACGGCGTGGCCCTGGGAGAATGCGCGCCGGCGGGTGAAGAAGCCGCCGCCCAGGGCCGCGGCATCCCCCAAGGCACGGGCGATGGCGGTGCTTTTTCCGCAGCCCATGGGTCCTGTGAGAAAGAGCCGGCGCCGCATCAGAGCGTGCCGCCGGCCCGGCGGCAGATCATCTGACCGGCGATGGAGATGGCAATCTCCGCCGGGGTCTCGGCCAGGATGTCCAGGCCGATGGGGGTGGTGACCAGGTCCAGGATCTCGTCGCTGAGGCCGTAGTCCTCTTTCAGGACCTTCCGGACTCCGGCGGCCTTGTGGCGGCTGCCGATGACCCCGCAGTAGCAGGGGCGGCAGGGCAGGACCTGGGCCTGAACCAGGGTGTCGAAGGCGTGGCCTCTGGTCATGACGCACACGTAGTCCTCCGGGCCGATGGTCACATAGTCCGCGATTTTGGTCAGATCCCCCTGGATCACCTGTACGGCTCCGGGGAACAGCTGGGGCCGGGTGAATTCCTCCCGGTCGTCCATGACCACGCAGGCAAAGCCCACGTGGGCCAGAACGGGGACCAGCTCCTGGGCCACATGGCCGCCGCCGAAGACATAGACCTTGCCGCTGGTGTGGATCTGCTCCAGGTACAGGTTCCGGCCGTTTTCCTCCAGGCGGCAGGGATGGCGGCTTAAGTAGGGGGCCAGATCCGGGTCCTCCCGGGTGGCCAGAGACAGCCGCCCGCCCTGGGCCAGATCCGAGACGAGCCACAGGTCGCCGCCCCGGTCAAACCGGCGCTCCGCCTCCCGGGCCAGGTCCAGGGTCTCCCGGTCTCCGGCGGGGATGTAGTGGAAATATACGGTCACCGCGCCGCCGCAGATCATGCCCAGGTTCTGCACATCGTCACGGGTCAGGGAGAAGTCGTGGCCCCGGGAGTTCTTCTCCCGCAGGACCTGCCAGGCGATCTGCTGGGAGCGATACTCCACCGCGCCGCCGCCGATGGTGCCGCACAGGCGGCCCTCCCTGCCCACCAGCATTCTGGCCCCGGCGCCCCGGGGCGTGGCGCCGGAGGAGGCGATGACGGTGACCAGCACCAGGTCCTCCCCCTGCTCCAGCCGGGATCTCATGATTTTCAGCATATTACGCATGATTTTCCTCCTCCAATGGCAGAAAGTTTCCGTTTTCAAAGATCAAATGGATCACCTGGGCGTAGCCGGGTTTCTTGGCCTGGACACCCAGGGCGCCGAGAAAAAGCCGGATCACCCCGCCGTGGGCCACCACCGCGAAGTCTCCGGGAGCGATCCGGGCAGCCAGATCCATGGCCCGGCGGAACCGGTCCAGCCCCTGCTCCTCGGGCTCGCCGTTGGGCAGGGGCAGGGTGGGGTCGATTCCCCGGGCGGCGTAGAGCGCGGGCCACAGCTGCCGGATACGGGAGAAGGGCAACCCGTCCCAGTCTCCGGCGGACAGCTCCGCCAGATCTTCCAGGATTTGGGGCTCTCCAATGGCACGGGCCGTCTGGACCGCCCGGCTCAGGGGGCTGGAAAACACGGCGGTCACCGGAGGCAGGGCCGCGGCCATGGCTTTGGCCTGGGCCAGACCTTCCGGACCCAGGGGCAGGTCCGCGCGCCCCAGGCACAGCCGCTCCCCCGGCGGGAAGTCCGGCAGGCCGTGGCGGATGAGATAGACGTGTTTCATGGCAGCAGATCTCCGAAGTACTCCGGGAACAGCCGGTCCGCCAGGTCCCGGAGCCTGTGCTCGTAGGCGTTGTACCGTTCCAGCAGCTGCCGCCCCTGGTCCGTCAGGTCGCTGGAGCTGCCACGGGAGCCGCCCTGGCTGCGGGCGATGAGGGTGCAGCCCAGCTGGCTCTCCAGGGTGCGGATGCTGTTCCAGCAGCTGGAATAGCTCAGCTGCATCCGCTGCCCGGCGGCCCGGACCGAGTGGGTCTCGTCCACCAGCATGAGCAGCGTGGCGATCTGGCGGTCGAAAAAGACCTTCTCCTTGCACAGACTGACGCTGACCACCGGCCGCGCCAGCTGGGCGTTGTGGTAGTCCACCAGGGCGGAAAAGTCCTCGGGCGTGTCGGCGTCGTGGAGGGTGCCCGGATCGTCTACGGGAACGGAGACGATGGGGACGCCGCATCGATCCAGGGCTCCCCGCAGGCCCGACTGGCCGCAATCGGCCAGAATCCGGGGAATCAGGGCGGCGGACAGGAGGATGGGGTGGCCCGGTTGGCCCTGACAGGCGGGACAGGCCAGGTCCGCGCCGGAGTCCATGAGGGTCCGGACGGTCTGGGCGGTGAACAGAGGCACGTCCACGGGGGTGAAGAGGAGCCGGTCGCACTTTCCGAGCAAGTATTTCAGGCCGATCTTCACCGAGTCGAACATCTCCGTAGTGGCGTAGTCCTCGTTGCGCAGGAAGATGATGCCGTTTCCGCTCAGGTGCCGCTCCAGGGCCGTGGCGTTGCAGCCGGTGACCATGACGATCTTCTCCACCCCGGCCTGGGTCAGGGTTGCGACCACCCGCTGGGCCACGGTGATGGAGCCCAGACTCAGCATGGGCTTGAACTGGCCCATGCGGCTGGACATGCCGGCGGCGACGATCAGGGCGGCGGTTTTCATGGATGGTCTCCTTTCAACTTGTATTGAAAAGCGAGTTGCATTTGAAAATATTATGTACATACTATACCGCATTTTGGAAAAGTTGTAAACGCTTTCTTCGCCGCCTATTGAATAATTGTGCAAATTTGATATAATACAAAAGAAATTTTGTGAAAGACGGGGAAAAAGAAAGGCGGGGTCGAAATGGGAATCTATGTATGGGGGACCGGCTGCGGCGCGTCGGAGCTGGCGGCCAAGGGACTGCCGGAGGCGGCGGTGACGGCCTATGTGGACAGCTTTTTTGGGGGCGGGACCTTCCTGGGAAAGCCGGTGCTGCGGCCGGAGGCGGTGCCGGCGGAGGACTGCGGCCTGCTCATTGTCACCAGCCGGGACAGCCAGGCCATTGCCGGCCGGTGCCGGGAACTGGGGATTCCGGAGGACCGGATACTGTTCCTGAAAAACCACTGCACCCTCTGGGACCGGAACTGCCTGTGTCCCCAGGCCCGGGAGCTTCTGGAAGAGGCGGTCTGGCGGCGGCTTCTGCCCCGGCAGCGAATCGTCTCCACCCCGGCCCAGCTGGCGGACTCGGCGCTGTCCCAGGGGGATCTGGCCGGGGACTATGTGCGCATGGCTTCGCTGGAGCTTCTTTGCCGCCGCCTGACCCGGGTGCCTGGAGCGGCCGCGGAGCTGGGGGTCTACCGGGGCGGCTTCGCCCGGTGCGTCAACGCCCTGCTGCCGGAGCGCAGGCTCTGGCTTTTTGACAGCTTCGCCGGATTCCGGCCCGAAGAGGGGGCGGCTCCGGCCTTCCAGGCCGCCCACCGGAACACCTCCCCGGAACAGGTCCGCGGGCAGCTGCCCCACCCGGAGCAGGCGGTGTTCCGGGTGGGCTTCTTCCCGGAGTCGGCGGAGGGGGTTGAAGACCGGTTCTGCCTGGTGTCCCTGGATGTGGACTTTTTGGAGAGCACCCTGACCGGGCTGCGGTGGTTCTGGCCCCGGCTGGAGCCCGGCGGATATCTGCTGCTCCACGACTGGGGCAATCCCGGCCTGGACGGCGTGGCGGAGGCCTTCGAACAGTGGCAGCGGGAGCTGGGACAGAGGATTCCCGCCGTTCCGCTGCCGGACCTGTGCGGCACCCTGGTCTTGTGCAAAGTCTGAGGGCCGGGAAAAGATTGCAAAATGGTGCAAAAAAGTTGCAAATTGTTTTCTTGACTGGAAATGGCTGGGATTTTATAATAAAATAGATACCCTGTGAAAACCGGGAACGTCAGAAAACAGATTTGGAGTGAGAAACATGAGAAGATTTGCCTGTTTGCTGCTGGCGGCGGTCATGACCCTCAGCGCCTGGCCCCTGGCTGCCCGGGCCGCAGGGGAATTCGAAAGCACGGAAGCCACTGCTGTGACGGAAACGGCGGAGGAAACCACCGCGGCCACGGAAGCGACGGAGGAAACCACCGCTGTGACGGAAGCGGCGGAGGAAACCGCCGCAGCCACGGAAGCGACGGCGGAGACCACCGCTGTGACGGAAGCGGCAGAGGAAGCCGCCCCTGTTTCGCAAGACGCGGGAACCGCTGAGGAAGAGGCGGGCTTTACGCCGCAGAATCACCGGATCGCGGCCTGCGCCTACCACAGCGCGTGGATTCGGGAGAACGGCACTGTGGGTACCGTGGGCAGAGGCTTTGACGGTCAGCGGATGACCGACCAGTGGAAGGACATCCAGCGGATCACCGGCTACAACAACACCATCGGCCTGAAGTCCGACGGCACCGTTGTCATGGCGGGCACCGTTCAGGGCGGGTCCAACATCCGCTCCTGGCGGGACATTGTGGATCTGGACGCCAACGAGAACAACACCATCGGCCTGACCGGCGACGGCACCGTGGTGGTGGCGGGCTACAACACCTACGGCCAGTGCAATGTCTCCACCTGGCAGGACGTGGTGGATGTGGCCATGGGCTACCGGACGGCTTACGGCCTGACCTCCGACGGCATGGTGCTCTCCGCCGGCAGCAACAGCGCGGGCCAGCAGGACATTGACAGCTGGCAGGACATTGTGGCCATCAGCGCGGGCAATTTCCACGTTGTGGGCCTGAAGTCCGACGGCACTGTGGTGGCCAAGGGCATGAACTACGACGGCCAGTGCGACGTGGATTTCTGGACGGACATCGTGGCCATCAGCGCCGGCCCCAATCACACCGTGGGCCTGCGGTCCGACGGCACCGTGGTTGCCACAGGCTGCAACCAGTACGGCAAGTGCGAGGTAGGCGGCTGGACGGACGTGGTGGCCGTCAGCGCGGGCATGCACCACACCCTGGCCCTGCGGTCCGACGGCACCCTGGTGGCCGTGGGCAGCAACGGCAACAGCCAGTGTGACGTGAATGAATGAGGAAACCCCCTCCCGGCTTCAAAACCGGGAGGGGGTTGGCATATGTGGGAATAGGGACGCGCGGCGCAGCCGAATATGGTTCTCTAATTAAATCCCCATGCGAAACGATCGCACTACGAACCATGAAAGCAGTTGGCGCATGGGGATTGATATGCATTCGCATCGGTTGCCCCGTAAGGGGCGAGATGCGGG
>CALXFT010000031.1 GCA_944387635.1 uncultured Oscillospiraceae bacterium
AAGGCGTAGACTGGCATTTCACTACCGATGATGCAAGAACCAAGCTGAAGCATCTATACCCCATTATAAAGATTTAGGATTTACAGAGTACTAGATGAATTCAAGGGCAACTCCAGCGGTCAGAAGTATAATTGTATCGTCGCCGATCCCCAAAACCGGAAGATATTTGATATTCTCCCTGACCGTTTTGAAAACAATTTGATCAAATACTTCTCACAATTCCCATCAAAAACCAATGTAAAATACTTTGTTTGTGACATGAATCCCCACTTCCGTCAAGTGGCCAAAACCTGCTTCCCAAACGCTGTGGTGGTAGCAGATAAATACCATGTGATTCGGCAAGCCTACTGGGCCATGGAGCGTGTCAGAAAGAACGAGCAGGGGAAGCTGTCCGTCCGCTTCCGTAAATACTTCAAACGATCCCGATATCTCCTGGCCAAGCCTATGGAGAAGCTGACCGAGGATGAGATGAACCGGCTGGCTCTGATGTTCGAGATCGCTCCCAGGCTGGCGGATGCCTATCGTCTAAAAAACGAATTTCTTACGGTGATCCGCACAAAGTCCTCCACCGAGGGCAGGAAACGACTTGCGGACTGGCTTCTGGCCGTAGAAGTCATGGATCTTCCTGAATTCCACGACTGCACAAAAGCCTGCCACAACTGGTTTAACGAAATCGTCAACTTCATGGACGTCCCCTGGACAAATGGATTCATTGAAGGGTGCAATAATAAAACCAAGGTCTTAAAAAGAGTCTGCTTTGGCATGCGAAACTTCCCTAACTTCCGCAACAGGATCCTCTTTGCCAGTACATAAAAAATCGTGCCGGAGATCCCTCTCCGACACGATCTGGAAAACTCGCTATTTTGCCTCTACCCCAACTATTGACATAGAACCCAGATTTCCAGGATCCTTTTACTATGGGGAAGGCAGCGCGGGCTTGTCCAAAAGGACAAGCCCGCGTCTTATCATAGGGATCGTACCGTTACTTCAGCAGTTCGTCAAAGCGGAAGTAGTGCAGGGTATTGTAGTAGCTGATATTCTCCACCATGGCCCCCAGGGTCTGCATGTCCGCGGGGTACTCTCCGTCCTCCACCAGCTGGCCGAACAGGTTGCACAGGATCCGGCGGAAGTACTCGTGGCGGGTGTAGCTCAGGAAGGAGCGGGAGTCGGTGAGCATGCCGTTGAAGCTGCCCATGGCGCCCAGGCTCATGAGGCTGATCATCTGTTCCTCCATGCCCGGCTTGTGGTCGTTGAACCACCAGGCGGAGCCCTGCTGAATCTTGCCGGGAATGCCGCTGTCCGTCTGGAAGGCGCCCATAATGGTGCCGATGATGCCGTTGTCCGCCGGGTTCAAAGAGTAGAGAATGGTCTTGCCAAGGGCCCCTGCCTCTTCCAGAACACCCAGCAGCTTGGCCAGGCCCACCGCGTTGGGCTGGTCGTTCATGGAGTCGAAGCCGGTGTCCGGTCCCAACTTGGGGAACATCTTCCGGGAGTTGTTCCGCAGGCAGCCGAAGTGGTACTGGCATACCCAGTCCCGCTTAAAGTATTCCTTGCCCACGGTGATCAGCAGGTCGGTATGGTAGGCCAGCTGCTCCTCCCAGGTAATGGGCTTGCCGGCCTTGGCCCGGGCGAAGATATCGTTGAGCTGCTCCTCGGAAGCCTCTACGCAGAAGCAGTAGTCCAGGGCGTGGTCGGATACCCGGCAGCCATGCTTTTCAAAGTAGTCGATCCGATCCAGCAGGGCCTTGCGCATATCGGCAACGGTATCGATGGCGTACCCCACCACGCTTTCCAGCTGGGCCACATAGGCGGGGAAGGTCTCCTTGTCCGCCCGCATGGCCTTGTCCGGGCGGAAGGCAGGCAGAACCACAGCCGGAGCGGTTTTGTCGGCCGCCAGCAGCTCATGGGCCTTCAGATCGTCCACCGGGTCGTCGGTGGTGCAGATCAGCTTCACATTGGACTTGCGGATGATGCCCCGGACAGACATATCCGGCTGACGGAGAATTTCGTTGCACTTTTTGTAGATCTCCATGGCATTGTCCCCGTTCAGAGGCTCGTCAATGCCGAAGTACCGCTTTAATTCCAGGTGGGTCCAGTGATACAGGGGGTTGCCGATAAGGTTGGGCATGGTCTCGCCCCACTTCTGGAACTTCTCTTCATCAGAAGCTTCTCCGGTGATGTAGTGTTCCGGCACGCCGCAGGAACGCATGGCACGCCACTTGTAATGGTCGCCTCCCAGCCACACCTGGGTGATGGAGTCGTAACGCCGGTCCTCATAGATCTCCATGGGATTGATATGGCAGTGGTAGTCAATGATGGGCATTTTTTCCCCGTGATCGTGATACAGCCTTACGGCGGTTTCCGTTTTCAGCAGAAAGTCCTCGTTCATGAACGCCTTCATGGCAGTTCCTCCTTCATATTATGGTTTGGCAGGCTCTGTATCCTGCCCGGTTTCCTCTTCTCGAACCAGGCGGCGGATCTTCGCCACCGTGGGGATGGCAAAGGCAGCGGAGGCCAGGCCGGTAGATACGTTGCTTACCATCATGGTCACGCCCACCGCCTCCGGGCCCATATCCGTGAAATTCTGAAGCAGCCACAGCACCGGCACCCGGAACACGAATACCCGGGCCACATTCAAAATCATCGTGGCCTTGGTCTTGCCGTAGCCCAGGAGCAGGGCCATGGTGGCGGAGTTGATGCCCAGGGTCACATAGCCCAGCATTTCCCAGCTGTGGATATCCACAATCATCTGCTGGAACGCCGGGTCAAACTGATTTTTCGACTGGGCGAACACCGCCGCCAGCCAGGGCAGGCCCCAGGATACCAGGGCGATGCCCACCGCGCCGATGATCACATCCAGAATCAGCAGCCAGAAAAACAGCTGCAGCGTCCGCCGGTACTTCCCCGCGCCCCGGTTCTGGCTGATCAGGGGGGCGGCTCCGTCGGTAAACCCGGCGTGCCAGTTGGTGGTCAGTCCGCCGATGTTGTTGGAGATTCCCAAGGCGCCCACGGTCAGGGCCCCGTACACCCCGGACATGGCGTTGACCATCACCTTCCCCGCGGCGAACAGGAGCTTTTCCGCGGTCACCGGGTAGGAAAGGTTGGAAATGGGGCCCAGGGTCTGCCTGTCCATGCGGACATTTCTGGGGGAGAACCGGAAGCACCCCTGATCCCGGGCCATGGATACCAGGATGAACAGCAGCATTAAGCCCTGGCTGATGAGGGTAGCCACCGCGATCATCACCACGCCCCCCTGGAAGCCGTAGACGAACAGGGCGGAAAACAGCAGCTTCACCAGGATCACCGCCAGATTCAGAAGCAAAATCTTCTTGGCCTGTCCCCGGCACCGGGCGATGGCAATGTACACCGTGTTAAAAAACTGGATCACCAGCGTGAGGATCTCCACCCGGAAATAGCCCGCGCCCTCCCGGATCAGATCCTCCGGGGTTTGGAGCAGCCGCAAAAAAGGCTCCGCCAGGGGAATGAGCACCGCCGCCACCACCAGGCTCACCAGAATCGCCAGGGCGTAGACCGTGGACACCCGCTTCTCCACCGCGTCATAGTCCCTGCGGCCGTAGGCCTCGGAGATCTTGATGCTGCCGCCCACCGCCAGGCCGGAACCGATGGCCGTGACCATCAGGGTCACCTGGCTGATGGCGGACACGGCGGACACCGCCTCCGAACCGATGTAGGAGGCCATCAAAGCGTCAAAGATCTTAAAGATCCCCTGCAAGGACTGGTACAGAGCCAGCGGCGCGCAGGTGGTAAAGATCACCCGCAAAGGCGACGCGGTGAGCGCATATTCCCGAAATTGTTCATCCTGTTTGGCAATCAAAGCCATAGTGTTTCGCTGCCTTTCTTCTAACTAGTGCCTGCTGAATAAGCCGAGGAAAGCGGCTTATTCCCCGCTGTAGGCGGGAAATTGAAAAAAACGGCTCTTTCCAACCGTTTTTTTCAATTCAGGCGCGTATCAATGTGTATTTTGGATGGTGCGGCGCACCGCACCATCCAAACAGGTGCAAGATTTTTTCGCTGAAAGACGGAAAAACCTTGCACCGGAACAACGCAAAAAAGTCCGGAAAGCCTTGGCTTGCAAGGACTTTTGCGTTGTTCAGTACACATTAACTAACAAATGGTCAAAGCCATAATGGCAGGCCCTTGGCTCTCCCGGGCGGGAAAGGGCCGTTCCCCCTGTCATCTCCGGCGCAGCCGAGAGATCCTGACACCTTCGAGTCCTAACATGTCCATTGGTTCCTCCGGTGGAACCGTTTGAGCGCCTGCAGCCGGTAAGTGCGCGGATCCCTGGGCTTCGCTTCGCTGGGGATGACAGACTTTTTTCTGCGGAGGAATTATTTCAATTTCTACAGGCGGGAAGCAGGAAATCGGCGTAGGGACTGCCCATCCGGGCCAGCTCCCGGGCCAAGAAGCCCGCCATGGCAACCGCCCCTTCATATTTTAAGTGGGTGTTGTCCACCGGCCAGACAAACAGGGGCTTCGACTTCTCGTCCCCCAGGTTTGCCAGGTATTTTTCCGTCAAAGCGGTCAGATCCGCCACAGGCACGCCTTCTTCCTTCCCCAGTCGGCGCACCGCCTCCGGGTAAGGCCCATGGCTGCCGGGGCAGAACAGCCCGCCTTCAAACAGCCGCCGGGCAATGGGGGTAATGAGCACCGGGTACGCCCCCTTGCTGACCGCCGCCCGGATAAACAGCCGGAGATTGTCCTGATAATCCCCGAAGGCTTCCGTGTGCCGGGCAGGATCCGTCTTTTCATCGTTGTGGCCGAACTGGATCAGCAGCAGGTCCCCTTCCCCCATCCCTTCTTCCACCGGCCGGAACAGCCCTTCGTCCAAAAAAGACTTGGTGCTTCGTCCGTTTTTCCCGTGGGGCAGGACCAGCACATCCTCCCGGGTGTACAGGGACAACACCTGGGACATGCCGGTTTGGGGATAGGTTTCAATGGTGTTTTTCTGCACCGTGCTGTCGCCGATGTAGAATATCTTATTCATTACAGCACCACTCCGTCTTTGAAAATGGAAATCTCCCGGAATCCCCGCTGCTCCGCCCGGGTCTGCTTGCCCGAGGCTACCTCCAGCACCAGATCCATCAAATCGGAAGCGGCTTCCTCCAGGGTCCGGGTGCCGTCGGCCACCACACCGGCGTTAAAGTCGATCCAGCCCTGCTTCTTGGTGGCAAGGGGGGTGTTGGTGGCGATCTTCATGGTGGGTGCGGGGGCGCCGAAGGGGGTGCCCCGTCCGGTGGTGAAGAGCACCATATGGGCCCCGGCGGCGGTCAGGGCGGTGGAGGACACCAGGTCGTTCCCCGGGCCGTAGAGCATGTTCAGGCCCTTCTTGCATACCGGCTCCCCGTAGCCGATCACGTCCACAATGGGGGCCGAGCCGCCCTTCTGGACGCATCCGCAGGACTTGTCCTCCAGGGTGGTGATGCCGCCGGCCTTATTGCCGGGGCTGGGGTTTTCGTAGACCACCTCTCCATGGCGGAGGAAGTAATCCTTAAAGCCGTTAATCATGTTCACCGCCTTGCCGAATACCTCTTCATTGACGCACCGGTCCATGAGGAAGCCCTCCGCGCCGAACATCTCCGGCACTTCGGTGAGCACCGTGGAGCCTCCCTGGGCCACCAGCATATCCGAGAACCGGCCCACGGTGGGGTTGGCGGTGATGCCGGACAGGCCGTCGGAACCGCCGCACTTCATGCCGATGACCAGTTCGGAGGCGGGGATCTCCTGGCGGGTGAACTGGGCGGCGTAGGCGGCGCACTGGCACAAAGCCTCCCGGCCCGCCTCCATCTCGTCCTCCACCTGCTGGCAGGTGAGGAATTGCACCCGGTTGGGATCGTACTGTCCCAATTCCGCCACAAACTGCTCGTGGGTCAGATTTTCGCACCCCAGGCTCAGCACCAGCACCGCGCCGGCGTTGGGATGCCGGGTCAGGGCTGCCAGAAGCTTCCGGGTCTGCGCGTGATCCGCCCCGGTCTGGGAGCAGCCGAAGGGATGGGGGAAGGTGTACAGGCCGTCAATGGAGCCGGTGACCAGATCCTGATTTTCCCTTACCAGGGCCTTGGCCACATCGTTGACGCAGCCCACGGTGGGGATGATCCAGATCTCATTGCGGATGCCCACTTTGCCGTCCAAACGGCGGTAGCCCCGGAAACTCCGGGGGGGCACAGGCTCCGGCCAGGTCAGGTTGGGGTTGTAGGTGTATTCCATCTCCCCGGACAGGTTGGTTTTCATATTGTGGGTATGAACCCAGTCCCCCGGGGCGATGGAGGCGGTGGCGTGGCCGATGGAAAAGCCGTATTTCACCACCTGCTCCCCCGCCGTCAGGGGCTTGAGCGCCATCTTATGGCCCTGGGGAATGTCAATAGCGGCAGTCACGCCTTCAAAAATCGTCCCCGCGGGAATGGGCCGAAGGGCCACAACCACATTGTCATTGGGATGAATGTGAATAAAATCAGGCATACAATCGCCTCCTGTAGATTATGAAATGGCTCCCCCTTCGGGGAGGTATGGGTAATCGGCCCGGGATTTTGGCATTTTTCGAGAGGAAGAAGGGGCCGTTGAATGGCACGCAGTAAAAACCATGTCATCTCGAGCGTAGTCGAGAGATCCACGCACCCCGGGGCGGAAAAGTGTCCGTTGCTTCCGCCGGTGGAACCATTTGCGTGCCTACAGCCGGTAAGTGCGTAGATCCCTCGACTTCGCTTTGCTCCGCTCGGGATGACATATCTTTTTCCCGGGCGGAAGCAATCGGGACTCCGTCGCCTGTCCTCCCAAGCGTACCTTACAGGCAGGAAGCGTAAGCCGCCAGGGCGCCTTCGGTACGGATCTTCTTCAGATTCTCCACGGTGGCTGCCTCGAAGCCGGGCACCTGGGTCAGATCCTGGCCCCACATCTGCTCGTTGGTCATCACAGCGTGAACCAGATCCTCCACGGAATCACCCCGGTGCTCCCAGTAGAATTCCAGGACCCACCGGTCGTCGGAGCAGACGTAGGTATTGCCCTTGGGACGGCGGCAGACCAGGCCCTTGTCGTTCAGCTCCTGAATGTCATTGGAGAAGAAGGCAATGTAGGCGGCGAAGCTCATGGTGAGGCACTTGGGGAGCTTGCCGTTCTTTTCGATGTACTCTAAGAAAGAGGGCATGTTCCGGGCCCGCCACTTGGAGGTAGAGTTCAGGGAGATGCTCATGAGCTCGTGGTTGACGAAGGGATTGTTGAACCGATCCTGAACGGCGGCGGCAAAAGCCTTGCAGTCCTCCTGATCCAGGGGCAGAATGGGCACCACTTCCTCCAGGAGCATCTTGTTCATGTAACCCAGGATGGTTTCGTCGTGCATGCAGTCCCGGACAATGTCGTAGCCCGCCAGGTAGGCTCCCAGGACGAAGCCGGTGTGGGCGCCGTTGAGGATGCGGACCTTCCGCTTTTTGTAGGGGGTCATGTCAGGAGTGACGAATACCTTGTCCTCCAGCCCCGCCTTCTTGAAGGGCAGCACATCGTTCAGCTTGGGGTCCCCTTCAATGACCCACACGCCGAATACCTCGCCCACGTCCAGCAGGGGATCACAGTAGCCGTGCTTTTCTTCCAGGGCCGCCACTTCCTGGGGATCCCGAATCCGGCCGGGGACGATCCGATCCACCAGGGAGCCGCAGAAGGTGCACGCCTGGTTTACATAATTTCTAAAGCCATCCTCCAGCTGCCACTGGTCGATGTACTGGTTGACGCACTTTTGCAGCTCCTTGCCGTTGTTGTCGATCAGCTCACAGGCCAGGATCAGCAGGCCGCTCTTGCCCGCCTGGTATCTGTGATACAGCACCTGGGTCAGCTTGCCGGGGAAGGAAGAGGCCGGCTTGTCGGAAAGCGCGCAGGCCGGGTCGTAGACAATGCCCGCTTCCGTGGTGTTGGAGACGATGATCTCCAATTCATCGCTGACCGCCAGCTCCATCATGGCGTTAAAGCCCGCTTCCTCGTAAGGATTCAGGCACCGGGATACGGAAGAGATCACCCGCTTGTCATCCACCTTCTGTCCCGCCTGGCTGCCCCGGAGATACAGAGTGTACAGGCCCTCCTGCTCATTGATCATATTCGCCAGGCCCGGGGCGATGGGCTGCACCAGGCAGCACTTGCCGTTCCACCCGGCCTTCTCGTTGGCCAGATCAAACCAGTAGTCCACAAAGGCCCGCAGGAAGTTGCCTTCGCCGAACTGCATCACCTTCTCCGGGGCGGAGGGGAGAATGTAGCCGTCATAGCCGGCCTTTTTCAGTACCTGATAGTTGAGCTTTTCCATATGTATCGTCCTCCAAATTTAGATTTTTCTATTCCGGGTGTATCTATGCTTTCTATATTATATGCCCAATGTTTTTCCATGAAAATAGTGTTCTTTGCGACAAAACATTGTGATTATTGCGCCGGTTTTCTTGACATCTTCCAGGAAAACGGGTATCATAATTTTATCTTGGAAAAAGGAGGGGATCTGCTATGGCAAAGCAGCCCCAAAGCTTCGATCCCCGGCAGCAAATGGGCCGGGCGGACTTTGAACTGCAATACAAGCGGGACAGCTACCTGAAGGATGTGGCCCTCCATCACCACGATTTTTACGAGATCTACTTCCTGCTGTCCGGGGACGTGACCTACCTGATCGAGGGAAAACTGGTTCAGGTGATGCCCGGGGATCTGCTGCTGATCTCCCCCCGGGAGCTGCATCAGGTGTGCATCCGGCCGGAGATGTCGGTATACGAGCGATTCGTGCTGTGGGTGGAGCCCCAGACCATCGCCCGGCTGTCCACAGACTTGACGGATCTGCACCGGGGACTGGATCCTAACCGTCCGGGCTACGGCAACCAGTACCGCCCCAGCCCGGAGGATCGGACGCAGCTGGAAAAGCTAATGTACCAGCTGTCCCAGGAGAGCCACAGCGAGGACTACGGTTCCGACCTGCTCTGCGCCTCCCTGCTGACCCAGCTGCTGGTGACCATCAACCGGCTGGTGTCCCGCCAGGGCTGCCACGTGGAGGAGGACAGCCGGGGCAGCCGCGCCGTCCAACAGACCATGAACTACATCAACCTCCACTACGCCGAGGAGCTGTCCCTGGACACCCTGGCCCGGCAAGCCTTTGTGAGCAAATACCACCTAAGCCACGAGTTCCACCGCCAGGTGGGCACCAGCGTCTATCAGTACATCCAGAAAAAGCGGCTGCTCATTGCCCGCCAGCTGCTGAGCCAGGGAAAGCCCGCCTCCCAGGTGTACAGCCACTGCGGCTTCAACGACTACGCCGGCTTCTACCGGGCCTTCAAAGGAGAGTACGGCCTGTCCCCCCGGGCGTTTGGACAGCAGGCCAAAGAAAGCGCCCCAGGGGAAGAAAGCGGCAATCGGGAAGGGTCTATTTAAATCCATTTTCCGAAGGAAAATACCTCACTTCTTCACTCTTCACTTTGTCCGCAGCAAAGGGCCGTAGGCGGCTAAATGGATACTGGGCAGAAAAAATCATGTCATCTCGAGCGGAGTCGAGAGATCCACGCACTCCCGGGCGGAGAAGCGTCCATTGGTTCCACCCCAGGAACCATTTCAGTGCCTGCAGCAGTCCAGTGCGAAGATCCCTCGACTCCGCTTCGCTTCGCTCGGGATGACAGACATGTTTCCCCGGAGGAACCAGGGGACATTTCTCTGTGTCCAATCGCTGTCCCTCCATCGTTTCTCTCCAACCCAAATAGGAGCGCCGAAAAGCCCGGCGCTCCCTTTGTTTGATCACGGCTGCTTGCCGATATAGGCCAGAATGCCACCATCCACATACAGAATGTGGCCGTTGACAAAGTTGGACGCGTCGGAGGCAAGAAATACCGTGGGGCCAACCAGGTCTTCCGTGGTGCCCCAGCGGCCTGCCGGGGTCTTACTGATGATGAACTGATCGAAAGGATGCCGGCTGCCGTCCGCCTGCCGCTCCCGCAGGGGGGCGGTCTGCTGGGTGGCGATGTAGCCGGGGCCGATGCCGTTGCACTGAATGTTGGCCTCGCCGTACTCCGAGCAGATGTTCTTGGTGAGCATCTTCAGACCGCCCTTGGCGGCGGCGTAGGCGGACACGGTCTCCCGGCCCAGCTCGCTCATCATGGAGCAGATGTTGATGATCTTGCCGTGGCCCTTTTTAATCATGCCCGGGATCACCGCCTTGGAGACGATGAAGGGTGCGATGAGATCCACGTCAATGACCTTGGAGAAATCCTCCACGCTCATGTCCGTCATGGGGATCCGCTTGATAACGCCCGCGTTGTTCACCAGAATGTCAATGACGCCAACCTCTTCTTCGATCTTGGCCACCATGGCCTTCACCGCTTCCTCGTCGGTGACGTCCGCCACATAGCCGTGGACCTGAATTCCGGCGTCGGCGTAGGCCTTCACGCCCCGCTCCCGGCTTCCTTCGCTGGAGCAGTTGAAGCACACGGTGGCTCCCGCCTTTGCCAGGCCTACCCCCAGGGCAAAGCCGATGGAGTGGGCGCCGCCGGTGACCAGGGCCACCTTACCGGTCAAGTCAAACATGTTCATTGTGATTGTTCCTCCTTTTCTGATAGCAGCAATTCCGTATAACACATTAAGAAGGGGGCCAGACCCTTGGCGTCGTTTTCCACCACCGGCTCGGAGATGTAGTATTCATAGGTGCCGTCCCGGCGGCGGTTATTTTCCGGGCCAAGACCTGCCACCAGGCAGATGCCCCCCAAATTCAGCTCTCCGTTCCGCTCCGTCAGGTAGCGGCGGCAGATGCTCTCAAAAATATTCCGGCCCACCTGACTGTAGCCAGGCTCCAAAATCCCCAGCCGGGCGCCCTTCAGGTAGAAGTAGGCCACCATGGCGGAGCCGGAGGTCTCCGGGTAATTCCCCTCCCGACCGATCTGGTTGGGCACCTGCCAGAGCATGCCGGTTTCCTGATCGATGTAGGGCAGCAGATTCTTCGCCAGCTCTCCGGCGATGGTCTCCAGCTCCCGGCGAAGTTCCTCTCCCCCGGGGCCTTCCGCCTCCGCCCACACGTCGATGAGGGCGGCGCTGAACCAGCCCAGGCTCCGAAGCCAGGGATTCTGAGAGCAGCCGTTTTCCCCTGCCCAGAAGGCCTTGCCGCTGGCGTCATAGCCGTGGCGGTACAGCCCGGTTTCCGGGTCGTACATCCGCTTGCGCACCGTGGCGAATTGGCGGCGGATGTCCTCATATCCCGCCCCCTGTTCCAGTTCCCCGGTATACCGGCAGTAGAACACCTGGGCCATGTAAAGCCCGTCCAGCCACACCTGATCCGGGTAGATGGCCTTGTGCCAGAAGCTCCCTTCCCAGGTTCGGGGCTGGCGCTTCAGCTGACCGTAGACCGTCTCCATGGCCCGGCGGTATTTCTCCTTTCCGCTGAGCCGGTACACGTCAAAGAGCACTCTTCCCTCGCAGATATTGTCCAGGTTATACTCCTCCTCCCGGAAGCCCCGGATGGAGCCGTCCTCAAATACATAGTAGTCAAGGAACTGTTCGGCGAAGGTATAGTACTTTTCCTGACCGGTAATCCGGTACATATTCAGCAGGGCGATCATCATACAGCCGTCGATGTAGTTCCAGCCGTTGATCTTCCCCTCCTTGATCTTTTCAATGTTCCACAGGGGCCTTTCCGGGGTGGATTCCCCCAGGATCCGTTCCACATAGGCCTCGATTTGATTCACGTCCGCACCACCCTTTCCACATTCACCGGGATGACCGGTTCCCCATCCTGACCGGTCATGGTAACGTTCTTTAAATGTACCTGCTTCACCTGATTGAAATACAGGCCCAGCTTTCGCACCGGATCCACACAGTCCATCATGGCGGGCCGTCCGGCGGAGGCGTCCTCCTTAAAGGTGAAGCTTACGTTTTCAATGGTCACGCTTTCAATGGGGCGCTCCGTCAGGCCGTAGAAGTAGCCCGCCGCCCACTCGCAGTCGGTGCATTCCATATCCCGGAAGCGGAAGGCCCCCAGGTAGGGCGTGGTGTCGTCCACAGGATGGGCCTCCTTGCTCCAGACGATCTCCTCGTGACCGTCGGGATCGCAGAAGTAGTACATGTTCATCACCAGGGGAACCATCACATTGTCCATGCGGATGTTGGAAAACTCCACATCGTCGATCACCGCGTACTTACCCCGGCCCCGGCGGGTCTTGATCCGCAGGCCCCGGTCGGTGTGCTTGAAATAGCACTGGGAGACGGTCAGATCCTTCACGCCTCCGGACATTTCGCTGCCTAAGACCATGGCCCCATGGGCGTACTCCATCAGGCAGTTGCGAACCACATGGCGAGTTGCCGGGGTCTGGTACTTCATGCCCATGTACATCTTTCCCGCCTTGATGGCAATGGCGTCGTCTCCCACGGAGAACCGGACGCCGATGTAGGACACCTGATCGCAGGACTCGGGATCCGTGCCGTCGGTGTTGGGGCTGTCCTTGGGAGCCTCCACGGCAATGTTGTAGAAGTGGACACGCTTACAGAAGAAGGGATGAAAATGCCAGCAGGGGGAATTTTTTCCCAAAATCCCGTGGAAGGCGACGTTTTCACAGTGGTTGAAAAACACCAGCTTGGGCCGGCCGATGGTGCGCAGCTTTACATCCACCCACCATGCGCCGTTTACGGCGTTGCCGTCCAGCGTTCCCTGGCCTACAATGGCCAGATCGGAGGCGTAGTGGGCGCTGAGGATGCTCTGGCGGCAGGGGCAGGGATTGCCCTCCCAGGAGCTGACCTGGATCATCTCCCCGGTAAGGCCGTCGGGGATCTCTCCCGGCAAAATGGGATAGTGCTCCTCCACCGGATCCGCCAGCAGCGTTGCCCCCGCCTGAAGATGCAGCGTCATATGGGACTTCAGCACCAAAGGACGGATCAGATAGGTGCCCGCCGGCACCGTCACCCGGCCGCCCCGGGGGCACAGATCAATGGCCGCCTGGATGGGGGCGGTATCGTCGGTGACGCCGTCTCCCGCCGCACCGAAGGACAGGACACTGACGCAGCCGGTCTCCTGTTCCGTGGTGAAGGTCAGGGTCTGGCCCTCCACCTCCACAAAATACTCTGTCCCGGGCTGCAAATCGAACAGGGAAAAAACATTGGTGCGCACGCCCTTCAGGGCGGGCGCACCATTCACGTTTACGTCAAAGGCTTTTTCCGCGTAATACGGGGATGTATTTTCCAGTTCAAAGCAAGCCGACACAGAGGAAGTATAAAGCAAATGAAATTTCACAATTCGTTCCTCTTTTGTCTAAATCTTCTATCGTTCTTTGGGATCACTTTATGACCATTTCCGTCTCCGCGTCGAACAGATACGTCCGTTCTGTGGGCACGGAGAACCAGATGTGCTCGTCCATCTTGGGGGCCTCGTAAGGCGTCACCTTCAAAATGGCGTTGGCGTCGGGCATATTCACGTAGACGTTGGTGTTGTCTCCCAGCATTTCCGTCAGCTCCACGTCCGCCTGGAACTGGTAGCACCCTTCCTGCTTGCCCAGGAGGATGTCCTCGGGCCGGAAGCCGAAGTACACATCCTTGCCCTCATATTCGGCGGCCTTGTTCAGGTTGGGGCTCAGGTCATAGGTAACCCCGGCCATGTTCGCCTTGCCGCCCCGGACGGTGGTGCGGATGAAGTTCATAGGAGGCTCGCCGATAAACCCGGCCACGAACAGATTGACGGGCTCAAAGTACAGCTCCTTGGGGGTGCCCACCTGCTGGATGTAGCCGTCCTTCATAATGACGATCCGATCCGCCAGGGTCATGGCCTCCACCTGGTCATGGGTGACGTAGATGGTGGTAGCGCCGGTCTGCCGGTGGATCTGGGCAATCTCCGAGCGCATGGTCACACGCTGCTTGGCGTCCAGGTTTGAAAGGGGCTCGTCCATGAGGAATATGCCCACCTTCCGGATAATGGCCCGGCCTACCGCCACTCTCTGGCGCTGGCCGCCGGACAGCGCCCGGGGCATCCGGTCTAAGTAGTCGGTCAGGCCCAGAATGCCCGCCACTTCCCTGACCTTCTTGTCGATCACATCCTCGTCCACGCCCTGGAGCGTCAGGCCGAAGCCCAGGTTGTCGTACACCGTCATCTGGGGGTACAGGGCGTAGCTCTGGAACACCATCGCCACTTCCCGCTCCCGGGGGCCCATTTCATTGGCCCAAACCCCATTGATCAGCATCTCGCCGGAGCTGATGTTCTCCAAGCCCGCGATCATCCGCAAGGTGGTGGATTTTCCGCAGCCGGAGGATCCCACGAATACGATGAACTCCCCTTTTTCGATCTCCAGGCTGAAGTCATGGACCGCGTGGTAACCGTTGGGGTAGATTTTATTGATTCCATTCAGGGTCAAGTAAGCCATATTCCCACACTCCTTATTTCACTTACGGCTCTGAGGGCGAAGCTTCTCCCGGGTCTCCCGGAGGATCCGGCCGAGAAAATTCCTGAGTCGCACAAACAGCAGATCAAATCCCATGCAGAAGGTTCCGAACAGCACCGGCTCCACCCCCAGGGGCACGGCGTCCGGGTTGCCTGTGATGGTATTGATGGTCAAATTGATCACATTGTAAAGCAGATACACACAGATCACGATCACCAGACCATAGACTACATTCAGGAAAAACCGGCCCACGCCCTTGCCCCGGATCATCAGCAGCGGCGCGTTGGCCTCCGGGGTCTTTTCAATAAACCGGATCACATTGTTGGTCAGCAGATCCGTGACCATACCCAGCGCAACGCCCAGGACGAACAGGATGTCGATGATCCCGCCCAGGTAGAACCCCAGGCCCCAGAGGATGAAGTAGCACACCGCCCCGGCAAACCAGGCTTTGATCAGCAGCACCTTCGCCAGCTCCGGCAGCTTGATCTTTCTTTGCGACCGGTATTTGTTCAGCTCCTCCTGGGAATATTCCGGGGTCTCCTCCCGAACCAGGTCCGCCACCGCTTCGCTATTAAGTTCATAATTCTTTTTGCTTTGTTCCATATTGCTTTAGGGGTTCCCCTTTCCGGGGCTTAGTCTTCCAGTTCGATCTGTCCCATGTTCTCGTTGCCGGAAACCTCCACAGAGGTGTTGATCTTCCGCAGCAGCTTACTGTACAGCGGCAGCAGCGCCACCAGCAGGGCACTGACCATAATCAGGGTCAGGTGGGTGCCCAGCATGTTGTAGGCTTCGGCAATGTAGGCGGTGGATTCCGTGACCTGAATGGGGCTTTCCGCGCGGGTCAGAGCCGCCATAATGGCGTTTCTGTAGTGGATGTCACAGTAGGCGATGATGGCAAGCATGCCGTACATCAGAGCAATCATGGGCACATTGGGCTTCTTCCGCCGGGGGAATGCGTTCATCAGGCACACCAGACTCAGCAGAGAGAACAGCATAATGCAGAACTGGCTCAGGCCCATGCCGACGCCCTGGATTTTGGCGGTGGTGTCGGACATGCTGGTCAGGTTAAAGGAATAGACGATGAAGGTAATGAGCATCATCACCATGGGAATGGTGGAGGGCTTGCGCTTTAAGCTGACGATCTGCTTGCGGAGGAACTCCTTGCAGCGGCCGCCCGGTGCGCTTAAATTGGTCTTTTCTTTCATTTCCCGCTTCCCTCCGTTCTGATGGCGTTGGTGGTCTCCTTGTCGAAGAAGTGCTTTCTGGTAATGGAAATACCCACCACATCTCCGGCCCGGTAGCTGCACCAGCCGGCAAGCTTACAGGTGATCTTCTCACCCTTGCCGTCGGCGCCGATATGGCCGTGAACCAGGGTGTTCATGCCCAGGTTCTCATTGGACAGCACCTGCATTTCAAAGTCGCTGCCCACACGGGTATTCTCCGGACGGAAGCCCAGGACGATCTGCCTGCCCTGGTAGGCGGTAAGCAGCTGCTTTTCCTCCCCGGTCAGCTCCAGGGCAAATTTGGATGTGACCAGACGGCTTCCTTCCACCTTGGCGTCGATGAAGTTCATAGGCGGCAGGCCGATGAAGCTGGCGACGAACAGGTTCGCCGGGGTGTCGTACAGCTCCAGAGGAGTGCCGATCTGCTGCACATGGCCCATGGACATGCACACGATCCGGTCCGCCAGGGTCAGCGCCTCGGTCTGGTCGTGGGTCACGTAGAGCATGGTGGCTCCCAGCCGCTTATGCAGCAGCAGAATTTCCCGCCGGGTGGCGCTGCGAAGCTTGGCGTCCAGGTTGGAAAGGGGCTCGTCAAACAGGAACAGCTGGGGGTTGCGCACAATGGAGCGGCCCATGGCTACCCGCTGACGCTGGCCGCCGGAAAGCTGGTTGGGTTTTTTATTCAGCTGCTCGGTCAGGCCCAAAACCTGCGCGGCAGCAAGGACTTTCTTGTGGATCACATTGGGATCCTCCTTGCGGAGGGTCAGGGAAAAAGCCATATTTTCATAGATTGTCATATGGCCGTAAAGCGCATAGTTCTGAAACACCATGGCAATGTCCCGATCCTTGGCCGGGGCGTCGGTGACGTCCTTGCCTCCCAGGAGCATTTTGCCACGGGTAATGTCTTCCAGACCCGCGACCATTCTCAAAGTGGTGGACTTTCCGCAGCCGGAGGGACCGACCAGAACGATGAGCTCACCGTCTTTTACGTCGAGATTAAAGTCGTATACGGCCTGAACATTGTTGTCATAGACTTTTTCCAAATGCTGTAAACTCAGTTCTGCCATAGCTTACTCCCTCTCATGCGGTTTTATTTTCCAGCGTGGCCATATGCTGGGCCAGACGCCGGTTGTTGATGGAACTGTTCACCGCGGCCGCGATGCAGCAAACGGCAGAAATGATCAGGCATACCACCACATAAATGTACTGGCCGCGCTCCATAGCCGGGTATTCCACTCCGGATACGGTGACAACGTCCTTGGCCGCCTGGGTAGGCAGATAGAAGATCCGCACCACCTGCATCACACCCAGAAAGATCAGCAGTCCGGTGTAGCCGGTTTTCCGGCTTTTCACGCCCTCGGATGCCAGGAAGGCAGCGAGCATGAGCAGAAGGTTATACACCACGGAGGCTCCGATCTTCCAGTTGTAATAATAAGAGCCGATGTCCGTCTGATACAAACTGACAAAATACAAGGCGTCAAAAACAATGGCAATGAGCACCAGGTTGGATGAAAGCTTGTCCTTGGTAAAGCGCATGCGATCCGCCTGTATGGCGCGTTCTTCCTGTGTCATGCCAGGGCCTCCTTTCCGCTTTTCAGCAGGGCTTCCTCGCCGCGCATCATCTTCACCTTCCACACCAGGTTGACGATCAACCCGACGGCGGAGAGGATCAGCACGACGCCCACCAGATAGTGAAGATCCAGCAGGAAGGTAGAGTCAATATAGGGGGTCTTCCACATTTCGGAGAATTCCTTCAGCGCTTCAAAATCCACAGTGGTCAAATACTGGTGCTTGAAGCCCTGAATCTGAATGTGGGACCAAACGGTGACCGCCATCGCTGCCACACAGTAGGCGCCGGTGGCAATGTAGTTGCTGATGTAGTATTTCCTGCGCACATTGGTATTGGTAAGAAACAGCGCCGCGGCTAGCAGGATCAGCCCGATGCTGCTGCTAAGAAAGGTTTTGTTGAACGGCTGCATATCATAGTAGATGATGGAGCCGGGAACGGACGTCTGGGTCAGATCACTGGGATTTCTCATAGTGGAGTACAGGCTGTCGTAGATATCCGTGATGATGCCCAGGGAGTAGACAAAGCAGACAGCTGCCGCGATAACGGCAAACAGACAGGCGATTTTTTGGAAACCCAACTGTTTTTTATACATAGTGACCTCCCCGATGGTTCCCCTCCCGAACCCCCGGGGCGAAGCCCCGGGTTTCGGTGAGGGTAAGCTGTAGAATGAAATATGGTGCCGCGAATCCGGAAAATCAGCCGTTCAGGCTGTTATAGTAGGAAATCAGACGGTCGTAAGCGTCCTGCTTCAGCTGCAGATACTGCTTGCCGGACCAGGTTTCCTGCACGGTGGTCACGGCCTCGTCGGCGGAGCCCAAGCCCTCCTCGGTATAGCCGGAGGCGATGATGTCAACCATCACGTTGGCGCCGCTCTTGTTCTGATCGAACTTATTCTTCAGGTCCGTGTAGGAGTTGATCATGTCATTCTCCTGGGTGGTGGTGGGCAGCACGGTGGGAACGGAGGTGTACCAGGGGTTCTCGGTCACGGCCAGCTCCGGATGCTTGATGGTGCCCAGGCTGATGGCGGTGGAGATGTAGCCGGCGCCTTCCTTGCCCACCTCATGGGTGCACTGATACTCAAAGGCCTGGCTCTTGGCAAAGCTCAGGGTGGAGCCCAGGTACTGACGGGCGTAGTTGGTGTAGTTGCCGCTGGCCTTCTCCCACAGCTCTTCGTAGGTGGCGTCGGCGATCACGGGCATTTCCTCACCATTAAAGTTGAAGGTGACATAGCTGCCGTCGTCATTGGTCTTAATGAAGGCGTCGGGGCCGTAGGACATGAGGATCTTGCCTTCGGGAGAGTAGGCGTAGTCAATGAGCTTCAGACAGGCGTTGAGCTTGTCCTGATCGTCGCCCACACCGGCAACGCTGATGCCCCAGCCGTCGGTCTTGACGGACCGCCAGGATTCGGTAAAGCGCATGTACACGCCGTCCTCAGAGGTGCCGTCATACCAGCGGGCCACAGGAACCATGGCCGCCATATATTTTTCGCCCTCCTGGAGCTTGGTGGCGTTGTAAACGGTCTGGGTCTGGTTGTAGTCGTAGTGCATGAAGCCCAGGTCGTTCTCCAGCATGGTGGCGGAGGATTCCTCGGACATATCCACAAAGGACTGGGAGATCAGGCCTTCCTGGGTCATGGCGTACATACGCTCCAGAGCTTCATAGGTTTCCTTTTCGCCCCGGGCGTCATGGAGCTTTCCGTCAGCGCCAACATACAGGTATTCCTGACGGGACTCCAGGCCCCGGACGCCGAACAGGGTGCCGCAGAACCGGAACATATCCACCCGGCGCTGATTGTTGTTGTCCTCACGGGAGAACAGGCCCTGAATGGAGTCGGTGCCGTTCAGAGTCTGGGCGTTTGCCACCACGCAGCGCAGCAGGGCCACCAGCTCGTCGGCGTCCCAGGCGGCGTTCTGGCCCACGAACAGGTTAGAGCGCTGGGTGCCGTAGTAGCCGTTGTAGGCTTCGTCAATGTAGGTGCGGAGCATGTTCACGGCGGTCACGCCGTCCACCGCTCCGGCGGCCAGGGCCTCGTTCATCTTGGCAATGATGTTGCCGGCGGTGTCGTAGTCCTTGGTCACGGTCTCCACGCCGGAGCCGTCAGCCTTGACCACGTCGATGTCCACCTTGCCGGAGGTGGGCATATAAGGCTGGTAAACCGGGCTCTTCAGCTGGCCGCTCTTCTCGGCGGTGAATTCCCCTTCGCCGTCCAGCAGCTTTACCACCCAGTCCACACGCATCAGAGGCATACGCTCGATGTCGTTCACGCCGTCAAAGTAGGGGGAGAAGTAGATGGCGCCGGTGGAGGTATCGCCGGTGATGGACAGGCGGACAATGGGGTTGGCTTCCAGATAGGCCTTGAAGTTGGGCATCTGATCCAGGTATTCGGCAATGTTGACGATGGAGCCGGCGGCGCCGAACTCGGACAGGATGGTGGCGGTGCCGCTGACCATGTCCACTTCGTTCAGCCGGTCCTTCCAGAACTCAAATTCCTTGGTGGCGCTGTTGCCCTGGTACTTGTTTTCGAATACCATGCCCAGGCGGTTCTGCACTTCCACCCAGGTGGGCTTCAGCTCACCGGCGTGGTAGGTGATGCCGTCGGCCAGGGTCACGCCGTCGCCGGCAACTTCCGCGTCAAAGAACAGACCGGTCTTGGTGCTGTTGTAGCCGGTGGCCATCCGCAGCACGGTGCCCTCGGCAAAGCTCAGGGCATCGGCTTCCGCGGCGTCGGTAGCCCCGGCGTTATCGCCGCCTTCGGGTACCTGGGCAGCGGTGGTCTGGGTAGGTACGTCCATCTTCTGGCCGCAGCCCGCCAGCACGGCGGCGGTCAAACACAGAACCAGCAGGAGTGAAATCAGTCGTTTTGTGTCTTTCATGGTAATCTCCTTTTCCTTGTAAAAGTTTTATAATCCACCGGAAAACCGGTAATTACACCACCACTCACCCCCTCTTCAGGGGGAGCTGCCACGGCAAAGCCGCGACTTAAGAGGGCTTATTCCTTCACGCCGCCTACATTCACGCCCTTGGCGAAGTACTTCTGAATGAAGGGGTAGATGATCAGGATGGGTACAATGGAGCAGACGATCAGCGCGTAAATAATAGAATCGGAGGAGTAAATCTCGTTCCAGCCTGCCATGGCCTCCGGGTCGGTGTATTCCTCCAGCTTCAGCCGGATAAACACCTGCAGAGGATGCTCATTGGAGTTGGAGATCATCTGCCGGGCCCAGAAGTAGCCGTTCCACCGGGAAATGGCGAAGAACAGAGCCACTGTGGCGATGGTGGACTTACTCATGGGGATGTAGACCTTGGAGAGCACCTGGAATTCCGTGGCGCCGTCCACAATGGCCGCCTCCTCGATGTCCGAGGGCACCCCTTCAAAGGCGTTGCGAAGCAGGATGATGTTCATGGCCGCCATACCCATGGCGATGACCACCAGCCACTTATCGTCGGTGATGCCCATGGCGTTGAATACCTCCTGGGTATCCAGGTAGTTTAAGTACTGGGGCACGATACCGGCGGAGAACCACATGGTAAACACCAGGAAGAAGTTGAAGAACCGGCGAAACAGCAGCCGCTTCTTGCTCAGGGCGTAAGCGCCCAGGATGGACACGCCCAGAGCCCAGACCGTACCGTAGACCGTAAGGAACAGGGTATTGGTATAGGCGTTCCAGAACATGTTGTCGTTGAACATCCGGGAGAACGCCTCGAACTGAATGTCCTTGGGGAAGAGCACGATCTCGCTGTAGTCCACCGCGTGCCGTCCCGAAATGGCGCCGGAAATGGCGTAGATAAACGGGTACAGGCAGCACAGGGCAAACATGGTAAGCAGGGTGTAGCTGATGATCTTAAAAATAAGCTCGGAGATTTCCAGTTTTCTTTTCACGTTCCCTCGCCCCCTTTAATACAGCGATACGTCCGATGCTTTCCGGGAAATGGTATTGGCGCCGATAACCAGCAGCATACTGATCACGTTGCTCATCATTTCCGCCGCCGAGGCCAGGCCCTGGGCGGAGGAGGAGCCGAGACCGTAACGCTGGGCGAAGGTGGAAACCACATCCGCGGTAACGTAGGTATTGGTATTGTACAGCAGCAGCACCTTTTCGTAGCCCACCTGAAGCAGGGAGCCGATCCGGGTGATGAGCATGATCACCAGCGTGGACAGGATGCTGGGCAGCACCACGTATTTCATCTGGGCCATTTTATTGGCGCCGTCAATCTGGGCAGCCTCGTAGCTGGTGGGAGAGATGGCGATGATGGCGGCGAAGAACACGATGCTGTCGTAGCCTGCGGTCTCCCAGATGCCGCTGATCTGGTAAATGGCCCGGAAGAAGTCGGGATTGTTCAGCAGGCCCGCGTAGGCCACCTCATGACTGATCAATCCCATACTGTACAAGGCCTGAGACAGGATGCCCATGTTGGAGGTCAGGGAGCCCTGCTTGACCAGCATGGTGACCAGAGAGGTCATGACCACGGTGGAGATGAATTTGGGCAGATAGGTGAGCACCTGGTAGGCGCTGCGCAGAATGTCGGACTTGATCTCATTGAAGAACAGGGCCAGGATCACCGGCACCGGGAATCCAAAGACCAGACCATAGAAGCTCAGCAGGAAGGTATTGCGCAGAGCCCGCCAGAACTCGGTGGAAAGGCCGTCGCCGCTGGCCAGCAGCCGCTTGAAATAAGAGAAGCCGGAGAAAAACTGTTCCGACACCGGTTTGACTTCGTCGGCCACCTTAAAGCACCGCAGAAGCTCATACATGGGAAAGTACCGCCAGAACAGGAACACCAGGATCATGGGTACGAGCATAAGGTACAGCCGCCAGTCCTTTGCCATGGTGCGCAGGACGTTGCGCCAGTAGTGCTTTTCCACATCGTCCCGCACCAACTGTTCAGGGTCTGCCCGGTAGGTTTTTGAGGACTTGTCGTACACAAGGAAGTCCCCTGCCAAGGTTTTTTTCAATGCTTAACTCCCCTTTCAGTTTGCTGCTCTGCCTGTACGCGGAGCAAATAATGTTTTTGGTCTTCAAAGAGCCCCTCTATCCGCCGGATGATCCACATGAGGAAGGCCGTAAACAGCACGCTCAGGATATCCGTCGTAATAAAGCCAACCAAAGCCTCCCCGGGAAAGCCCAGCGCCGCGGCCGCGGCCGTTCTCCCCAGGAGCATCAGGAGCTGAACCGCCACGCCGAAGCTGACCGACAAAAAGCTGTCGTTTCGGATCCGCTCCTTCCCGAAGATGGGAAACATCACCAGCGCCCCCAGACAGGCCAGGTTCCCCAGTCCGTAAACCAGGTACTGCCGTCCTTCCCCCTCTGCCAGGGCCACAAACAGCAGCCCGCCGCACAGGGCGTGGATGGCGGCATAGCCGTTCCAGCGCATCATCACCAGGGTGGTCACCGCCGCCACCGGGGACACCACATACAGCTGCTCCGGGTACCAAAAGGTACAGGCGTGGTGAATGAGATATTGAGATACTGCCAGCACCGCCAGAAGGATGGTCAGGTCGATCCAGCGGTATTGGCGGAAGGAAATGTGTTGTTTCATAGGCTTACCTTTGCCCTTGGGTGTCCTGCCGGTTGACCCAGCTTACCCGGCCGGGTACCGGAGGGGATTCATAAAACCGGGCCGTCTTGTCCCGGCGGGTGCCGGCCCAGGGATCGAAGCCTTTCGGTGCGATGTGAGGCCCCTGGACGCAGTTTTCAAATCGGGCCATCCCGTAGTCCCGCCAGGGCCGGGCCAAATAGACGCTGCCGTCGGCCACGCCCTCCTCCCGGGTCAGGGAGCAGCCTTGGAAGCGGAAGCCCTCCGCCTGCTCCCGGCTGTGGGACGGGGCCGCCACAAAGCCTTTGCTTCTGGCGTCCCGGCCGGAGCGAAGCTCGCAGCCTTCAAACAGCGCGCTGCCGCCGCCGAAGATAAAGTCCACGGTGCCGGTGATCCGACAGTTTACAAACCGCTGCCTTTGGATTCCGCCCCGGCGCAGCTCCTCCGGAAGGAAGCCGTCGTACCGCTCGATCAGATCCTCAGGCAGGGGCCCCAGGAACAGGGTGTCCTGGGTGGAGGTAAGGCGGCAGTTTTTCATGGTAAAGTCATCGCCGCAGACGGACAGGGCGATCTGCTGGCCCTTTTTTTCCGGCTGGCCCGCGTCGTTGATCACGGAAAGGTTTTCCATGGTCACATGGTCGGCGCACACCGCCAGGGTGTAGGTTCGGAAGGTGATGTAGCGAAAGCCTTCCCCGTCTTCCTTGTTGGCGTAGTCGTCATAGACAATCCGCGTCTTTTCCGGGCCTTGTCCCAGGATGGTCAGGCCATTGGTGCGGATCACGCATTTTTGCCGCCACACCCCGCCGGACAGGCGGATCACCGCGTTTTCCGGGGCGGCGTCCAGAATCTTCTGCAGATTGTCGTCCGGGGTTACGTAAATCATCATCTTAGGGCGTTGGTGGGGATGCCGTCCATGTCGTCGAAATCCTGATTTTCGCCGCACATGCCCCAGATGAAGGTGTAGTTGGCGGTGCCTACGCCGGAGTGGATGGACCAGCTGGGGGAGATCACCGCTTCTTCGTTGTGCATAACGATGTGCCGGGTTTCGCTGCCCTGGCCCATCATGTGGAATACCGCCTGATCCGGGGCGATCTCAAAATAGAAGTAGACCTCCATCCGCCGCTCATGGGTGTGGGAGGGCATGGTGTTCCACACGTTGCCGGGAAGCAGGGCGGTCATGCCCATGCTCAGCTGGCAGCTTTCGCATACCGCCGGGTGGATGTACTGGCGCAAAATCCGCTCGTTCACCGTCTCCTGAGCGCCCAGGTGGTTGTAACGGGCCTTCTCCATGGGGATCAGCACCGTGGGGCAGGTGCGGTGGGCGGGAGAGGAATTGATATAGAACTTGGCCGGGTTCTCCTTATCCATGGAGCGGAACACCAGCTCCTTGGCGCCCATGCCAACGTAAATGCCGTCCTTGTGCTTCACGGGATACTCCACCCCGTCCACCACCAGAACGCCGTCGCCGCCGATGTTGATGGCGCCCAGCTCCCGGCGGGCCAGGAAGTAGGGGGCCGCCAGCTCCTTGCAGCTTTCCAGCACCAGGTCCTCTTCCACGGGCATGATGCCGCCGGCAATGATCCGATCCTGATGGGAATAGGTCAGGTTGATGGCGTCCTTTTCAAAGATGCCGCCGATATGGTAGTGCCTGCGAAGTTGCTCAGTGTCGTAATGCTTGGAATCCTCGGGATGATTGGCGTAACGTACATCAAATCTCATTTCAAACACGCTCCCATATGGTTTTAATAGTATCCACCGCCCGGGGGATGTCCTCCCCGGTGGTGCCCTCCAGAGTCAATACGGCGTTTGGATCATAGGCCTTGATCCGCCCAAGAACAGCGGGAATGTCCATCTGTCCGGCGCCGAAGGGGGCCTGCCGGGGACGCTGACCGGGCTGGAAGAAAAAGTCCTTCATGTGAAACAGCAGGATCTGTCCCCGGAAGGTATTCAGTCCTTCCTCCAAAATGTCCATATACACATCCTGATTGGTCTGATCCAGGTAGTTATACAGGTCGAAAATCACCTTGGTCTCCCGGCCCATGCGCGCCCTGGTTTGGGCCAGCGCCTCCACGCTCCAGCACACATGACCGGCGGCCCCTTCCATGGCGACGGTGCTTCCCCATTTTTTGGCCTCGTCGCACAGCCCGGCGAAGATATCTCCCACCCGATCCAGGGCCTCCCGGGTTCGGTTTTGGGGGTGGTAGGTCCACTGATCGTCGTTAAAGGAGCCGGTTTCGGAGCCCACGGCGTCACAGCCCATAAAGCGGCACACTTTCAGGTAATCCGCAAAAATCTCCCGACACCGAAGCACCTTATTTCCGTCAGAATGCACCGGATTGAAGTAAGCGCCCACCAGGGGGATGATCTTTCCCGCGTTCCGGAAGGCCTCGCCGATCTGCGCCGCCTTCTCCTCTGTGATGGCTCCGGGGGCGTAGGGAATGTCCTCGTACGCCTTGTAGCAAACCATCTGCACCCCGTCGATCCCCAGCCGGTCCAGCCGGTCCAGGATGGCGTCGGTACCCTTGACGCCCAGGTCGTGGGCCCGGATGCAAAGCTTCATAAGCGCCCTCCATTTCTTACCACTTTTTCACAAAAACATTTCTGTTCATTCATTATAATACAGCATTTTGTCGAGCGCCATGTATTTTTCGACTCAGGATATTCAAAAAACGGACATAATTTCTTTACAAAAAATTTCGGATCCGGGAAGCCCGGATCCGGTATTTCGGATTATTCAAAATCTTTTTCCGGGAATTCCCGGCGATATTGGTCATTTTTCTCGTTTTTTCCTTTATTTTTAGAAAAATCCCTGGGTGCGCAGCCATAGTATTTTTTGAACACTCGGGAGAAATACAAGGCATCGTCATAGCCGCACATCTGCGCCACCTCCGCCACGGAGTACTCGTTGGTCCACATGGCGGTGAGCAGGGTCTGGGCGCTTTTCATCCGCAGGCTGGTCAGGTATTCCAGGGGGGACATGCCCACCTCTTTTTTGAACAGCTTTCTTAAGTAGTCATAGTTAAAGGGCATGGCCCGAATGGTCTCGTCCAGGGCGTAGTCTGTCCGGGAGTAGTTCCGGCGGATGCTGGAGCGCAGCTTCTCCACCGGTTCGGAATAGCCTTCGTTGCTCCGGCGCACGATGATATAGCTGGCGATCAGATCCCCCAAAGCCGCCAGCACCAGATCCCCATGCTTTAAGTCTCCCATGTAGTAGTATTTGGCCTGGGCGAAGGCGGAGCCTACATTCTTTTCCTCGTCGTCAAAAAAGCGGAAGGCGCTTTTGTCCCGGAAGGCCGGATCCGCCATGGTGATGTGGATGTTGGTAAAGCCCTCGTCGCTCACGTTGCTGTGGATGGTATGGGGCGGGATCACCACCACCTCCCCTTCCCGGTAGCTGATCTGGGATCCGTTTTCAAACCGGAAGCAGCCCTTGCCGCTGGTGCAGTAGACCATCTCCCAGTGCTCGTGGCTGTGCCAGCGAACGTCGAAGGTTTTGGGGTGTTCCCCCACAAATAAGATTCGGTTCATGCCCTGGCCTCCCCGTCCCGCTGGGTAAGGCCCACTTCCCGGAAAAAGGCGATCATGTGCTCCACCCACCCCGGGATCTCCCGGCTCATGTCCGGCACGCTCCCCACCGGGAAAACCTCCTGGTCGGCTGTGGAAAGGCCGTGGGAGCCCTGGCGGTAGATGTGACAGGCGAAGTCCACCCCCTGCGCTTCCATGGCCGCCGCCAGCAGCAGGCTCCCCCGGCAGGGCACAGAGCCGTCGTCCCGGGTGTGCCAGAGGAACACCGGGGGCATATCCGGCCGGACGCAGGCATCCAAAGACAGGCGCTCACGAAGTTCGGGAGAACCGCCGGAGATGTTCTGTAAGCTTTCCTCGTGGGTCTTGCCGAAGCCCAGGGTCACCGGATAGCACAGCCCCAGGGCGTCCGGCCGGAGAAGCTCTCCCGGGCCAATGTCCTTTAGCTCCGGGCAGTCGTACAGCGTCCCCAGGCAGCCGCACAGATGCCCCCCGCGGAGAAGCCCACCGCCGCCACCATGTCCGTTCCCACTTCATAGTCCCGGGCGTTTTGCCGGATATACTTCATGGCCATGGCCGCCTCCCGCAGTGCGGTGGGAAAGGCGCTGGGGGCGCAGGAGTAGTTCAGCACAAAGGGCACAAACCCCCGGGCGGCGAATCGAAGGGCCACCGGCGCCGCCTCCCGGGGCGAGGTATACCGGTAGGCCCCGCCGGGCAGGATCAGCACTCCCGGACGAACCCGGCAGGGGCTGATCTCCGGAGCGGTGGGGATCCTCCATGCGGTCAAACATCCCCCCCGGGCCTGCCCCCGTTCCTGATGATAATATTCGTACAGATCAACAATGGTCTCTGTCATTTCAGCGCCCTCCTAGTTTTTTCTATAATCATATCGAAAAATCGGCCCAATGTCAATTAACAGCCCCGGGCGGCAGGAGGGAAACGCGCAATCCGCGGATTCCTTTCGAAAGGATGCAAAAAGCTCCCCCAAAGGGGAGCTCCAGAGTGTAGAAAAAGCTTCCGGCCCTCACAGCGCCAAAGGCCCTCTTTGCACAAGGGGAGATTGTGCCGCAGGCAATGGGTATTTCCCCGGACTTGGGGGAAAGGGAGAGATGTTCCATCCCCCGGTTACGGCTTCGCCGCGGCAAACCAGGCTTTCCCATTGGCTCAATTCTCCCCCGCCGGGCGGATCAGGGCCAGGGCGGCGGTTCTGGCGTCGGTGAACTCGGAGGAGCAGGTGGTGCAGCCCAGGATCCTGGGGTTTTCCATCTGGGCAATCTCCTCCAGCAGCTGGGAGTGCAGATGCATGCTGTTCTCCCGGACGTAGGAAAGGCACCCTTGCAGATCGGCCTTCCAGGATTCCGGCTCAAAGACGCAGTCGTCGGAGGCGGTGACCAGCAGACAGGCGAAGATCTCCAGCTCATAGGCCCCCTCCGGCAGGAGCAGGGCGCCGGTGGTGTTCTCCCGGAAGAAGTCCGCCTCCTTGTAAAGATCCAGATCCCCGAACATGCCGCTGTTTTCCATGTGGTGGCCGTAGAGCAGGCTGTAGGGATCCCCGAAGCTCCCGTCGCAGCGGCAGTCCAGGAAGATGCTTCCCGACAGGGAGAACTCCCCGTATACGTCGGTATTCACGTAGGTAAAGTTGTCGGTACCCTGAACCACCGGATGGTCGATCTTGGTGTTGTCCAGGGTAATCCAGGCCCGGACCTGATCGTTGATCTTCAGGATCTCTTCAAAGGAGATCCCCTCCTCCGCCTCCTCCACCACAGGCTTGATCTTCAGCAGATCCGCCTGGGCGTTTTCCACAGCGGCGTAGATTTGGTTGTTGTCCCACAGGGCGTAGCAGGCGTAGGCGCCGGCGATGACGAAGCCCAGGGCCAGCGCCAGGGTAAAGATCCCGTTGGCCAATCGAAGAAGAAACCGGGACATACGCGTCCTCCTTGGAAAATGGATCATGGCGGAGGGCCCGCGTCAGGCCCTCCGCCGGGAAATGAGAAACTCTTTATGAAATCAGTCGCGGGCGAAGCGCTTCTTGCTCAGCAGCAGGAACATGCCCACAGCGGCCACAGCCAGCAGGAGGAAGTAAGGAGCAGCGTCCAGAGTCACGCCGGTGTCGATTTCAGCGCCCTTGTTGTTGGTGATGGTAACGGTGTCGGACTCGGAGTCGATCTTCTGAGCATCATCGGAGAAAGTGTAAGCAGCAGCGTCATAACCACCATTAGTACCGGTGTAGTCAGCTTCCTCAACGGTGTAGGTCACGCCGTAGGGCAGGTTGTCGATGGTAATGGTATCGCCGTGCTTGATCTTGAACATGGTAGGCACGCCGATCTTGATGGTTTCGGGATTGTCTGCGTGGCTGCCGCCGGTAACCCCGTAGCTCTCAGCATAGGTCTTACCAGTCTCGCCGGTCAGGGTCACGGTGACATCGAAGTACTTGGTCTTGTCGCCCATGTTGCCGGTCACGGTCTTGGTAATTTCCAGAGAGCCGGCGGAGTAGGTGTTGGCAATCTCATCAGACTTCTTATTAGGACCAGTAGACACAGGAGTTTCGGTATGAACAGCCGCCACACGGATGATACCATTCTGCTCAATGACCGTTACAACCAACTTGATATCTCCAGAGAAGTAGGTAACACCAGCAAGATTCCCAGACTTTTCCTTCAGCGTGTATTCGTATACACCAACTTTTTCATAAGGAGGCAGTGTGATGGTGAAAGTGCCTACAGCACCTTCTGCAGTAGCTGCACCTTCTGTAATGGATCTTGCAGTCACCCTCACCAGAAACGATGAAGAGCATTTTATGAAAATCGACTCCATTCTGTCTGTGGAACTTGACCCTTATATTAACGCTACACCACAGAGCATAGATAAGAGGAAATGCTGGTCACATCGTAAGCCAGATATTCCTTCTGCTTTTTGTGTTTCATCCACTCCCGGAAAAACAG
>CALXFT010000032.1 GCA_944387635.1 uncultured Oscillospiraceae bacterium
ATGGGATTTATAGAAGGTTTGTGCTTCATCAAATCCAATGGTGAATGACAGAACTCTTACTTGCGGGGGTTCTTGATAGCTGCCTGGGCGGCGGCCAGACGGGCGATGGGGACACGGAAGGGAGAGCAGGAGACGTAGTCCAGGCCGATCTTGTGGCAGAACTCCACGCTCATGGGGTCGCCGCCGTGCTCGCCGCAGATGCCGGCGTGGAGGCCGGGACGGACCTTCTTGCCCTTCTCCACGGCCATCTCCATGAGCATGCCCACGCCGTTCTGGTCCAGCTTGGCGAAGGGGTCGTTCTCGAAGATCTTGGCGGCGTAGTAGGCCTCCAGGAACTTGCCCGCGTCGTCACGGCTGAAGCCGAAGGTCATCTGGGTCAGGTCGTTGGTGCCGAAGCAGAAGAACTCCGCTTCCTTGGCCAATTCGTCGGCCAGCAGGCAGGCACGGGGGATCTCGATCATGGTGCCGACCTCATACTTCAGCTCGATGCCGGAAGCGGCGATCTCCTCGTCGGCGGCCTTCACCACCACATCCTTGACGTACTTGAGCTCCCTCATGTCGCCGGTCAGGGGGATCATGATCTCGGGGACCAGATTCCACTGGGGATGACGGCCCTTCACCGCCAGGGCGGCCCGAATGACGGCCTTGGTCTGCATGGTGGCGATCTCGGGATAGGTCACGGCCAGACGGCAGCCCCGGTGGCCCATCATGGGGTTGAACTCGTGCAGCGAGGCGATGATGTCCTTGATCTGCTGGACGGTCTTGCCCTTGGTCTCGGCCAGAGCGGCAATCTCCTCCTCGGTGGTGGGCACAAACTCGTGCAGAGGGGGGTCCAGGAACCGGATGGTCACAGGATCGTTCTCCATGGTCTCGTACAGGGCCTCGAAGTCGGCCTGCTGCATGGGCAGGATCTTGGCCAGGGCGGCCTCCCGCTCCTGCGCGGAGTCGGAGCAGATCATCTCACGGAAGGGAGCGATCCGGCCCTCCTCGAAGAACATGTGCTCGGTACGGCACAGGCCGATGCCTTCGGCGCCCAGCTCCCGGGCCTTCTTGGCGTCCCGGGGGGTGTCGGCATTGGTGCGGACCTTCAGGGTGCGGTACTTGTCGGCCCAGGCCATGATCCGGCCGAACTCACCGGCAATCTCCGCGTCCACCGTGGGGATCTGGCCATCGTAGATGCAGCCGGTGGAGCCGTCCAGGCTCAGCCAGTCGCCTTCGTGATAGGTCTTGCCAGCCAGGGTGAACTGCTTATTCTCCTCGTCCATGGCGATCTCCGTGCAGCCGGAGACACAGCAGGTACCCATGCCGCGGGCAACCACGGCGGCGTGGGAGGTCATGCCGCCCCGGACGGTCAGGATGCCCTGGGCGGACATCATGCCTTCGATATCCTCGGGAGAGGTCTCCAGACGAACCAGGACCACCTTCTCGCCCCGGTCGGCCCAGGCCTTGGCGTCCTCGGCGGTGAAGACGATGCGGCCGCAGGCGGCGCCGGGAGAGGCGGCCAGAGCCCGGCCCACAGGCGCCGCGGCCTTCAGAGCCTTGGCGTCGAACTGGGGATGCAGCAGGGTGTCCAGGGTTCTGGGATCGATCATGGCAACGGCCTGCTTCTCGTCGATCATGCCCTCGTCCACCAGGTCGCAGGCGATCTTCAGGGCGGCGGGAGCGGTGCGCTTGCCGTTGCGGGTCTGGAGCATGTACAGCTTACCGGCTTCCACGGTGAACTCCATGTCCTGCATATCGTGATAGTGGTTCTCCAGGATCTGGCAGACCTGGGTGAACTGCGCGAAGGCCTCGGGGAACTTCTGCTCCATCTCGCTGATGGGCATGGGAGTCCGGACGCCGGCCACCACATCCTCGCCTTGGGCGTTGGTCAGGAACTCGCCGAAGAGCTTCTTCTCGCCGGTGGCGGGGTTCCGGGTGAAGGCCACGCCGGTGCCGCAGTCGTCGCCCATGTTGCCGAAGGCCATGGACTGGACGTTGACGGCGGTACCCCAGGAGTAGGGGATGTCGTTCTCACGGCGGTAGATATTGGCACGGGGATTGTCCCAGGAACGGAACACGGCCTGGATGGCGCCCATGAGCTGCTCCTTGGGGTCCGTGGGGAAGTCCACGCCCAGCTTGGCCTTGTACTCAGCCTTGAACTGACCGGCCAGTTCCTTCAGGTCCTCGGCGGTCAGCTCCACGTCCTGGGTCACGCCCTTGCGCTCCTTCATCTGGTCAATGAGGGTCTCAAAGTACTTCTTGCCCACTTCCATGACCACGTCGGAGTACATCTGGATAAAGCGGCGGTAGCAGTCCCAGGCCCAGCGGGGGTTTCCGGACTTGGCTGCCATGACCTCCACCACGTCCTCGTTCAGGCCCAGGTTCAGAATGGTATCCATCATGCCGGGCATGGAGGCCCGGGCGCCGGAGCGAACGGAGACCAGCAGAGGATTCTCGTGGTCGCCGAACTTCTTGCCGGTGATGGCTTCCATCTTCTCTACGTACTCCATGATCTGGGCCTTGATCTCGTCGTTGATCTGGCGGCCGTCTTCATAGTACTTGGTGCAGGCCTCGGTAGAAATAGTAAAGCCCTGGGGTACAGGCAGACCGATCCTGGTCATTTCCGCCAGGTTCGCGCCCTTGCCGCCCAGAAGCTCACGCATTTTCCCGTTTCCCTCTGTAAACAGATAGACATACTTGTGAGACATTCTCACAACCCCTTTCGTTCTTTCGATGTACTATTTTCGCTTTTTTTATTGCATATTTTCACTGCCCCATTAGGCAGAATTAGTATAACATGACCCTACGGAAAAAGCAAACCTTTTTGCAAAATTTCTTGCAAATTTTCCCAATTCAATTTTGGAAAAAATCGCCTCCGGCCTGTTTTGCCCAGGCCGGAGGCGGCCGCTTATGTCGCGGGGGTGTAGCTGTATTGGAGCACCTGTCCGGTCTTGTCATCCAGGACGATTTGGGCGTCGCCCAGAAGGGTCAGGGCCGCCTCCTGGCTGGCAGGGGTCTTCTTCAGGCTCCAGAGGGTCTGCATATCCGTGTCCGTGTCCGGGTCCACGGCGTAGTAGGCCACGTTGTAGGTGGTCTCGCTGCCCAGGAAGGGCCGGTAGGCGCTGCCGATAATGGACACGGTACCCTCGTCTGCCCGGCCCAGGTTCTCCTCGATGATGGCGTCCATGGTCTGGTTCTTCTCCACCCGCTCCTGGGTGGTGTAGCCCACGGTCAGGGAGGTGTTCTCGTAGTAGTAGCCCAGGTAGCCCACCACGCAGCCGCAGCCGAAGATGAACAGCGCGGCCAGAGTGGCAATCTGGCTCTTCTTGAAGCGCAGGCTCCGTTCGGAGTTGTAGGTCAGCTTCATTCGGTAGGTAATGGGCTGCATAACGGACAGAAACAGGGTCAGCACCACAGACTCAATGGGGAACATAAACAGATTCTTCAGAATCCCGGGGATGGTCAGCACATAGGTTTTCCCGCCCATCATCACTTCATAATACAGCATCATAATGGGGGTCTGCAGCAGGATGTTCACAAACAGGCAGATGCAGAACCGGCTCAGGATCACCCGGGTGGGCGTCACCCTGGCCCGGTACAGGAACAGGGCGAAGACCAGGGTGCCGGCGATCTCCGTCAGCACAAAAGGCACGAAATAGGTATCTCCGCTGAGCATCACCCCCAGAACGTCGGAGATGATCGCCCCCAAGGCCCCCACCACCGGACCGTAGACCATGGCGCCCAGGGCGTTGGCCAGGAAGGCGGCGCTGATCTTCAGGTTGGGACCCAGGGGAATGTAGATCATCTTCATGGCCACCCGAAGGGCGATGATCAGGGCGGCGAAGACCAGCATTCTGGTATCCTTCAGCTCCGCGGCGGCGTCGCGCCAGTAGCCGAGGCAAAAAGGCGAGCGATACAAAGCGGTGCTTTTCTCGATTTTGTTCATAACCGATCCTCCTTCATATAAGCTCCGGTTTTCCGGCGGTGTGTGCCGCCGGGGGTGGATGAATCAAGCTTGGTTTTGGGACTCCAGGGCATCCCGAATGGGTCCGATGGAATACAGGGACCCAAAGCAGAGCACAACGCCTTCCCGGCCGGCCAGTTCTCTGGCTCTGGCCACACCCTGGGCGATGGTGCCGCAGGCCTCCGCCTCCGCCCCGGCCCGGCGCAGATGCTCCGCCAGAACGGGTGCCTCCAGCTTTCTGGGGTTGGGGGGCGTGATGCAGACAAACTTGGTCACAGAGGGCAGCACCGGCCGGTACATGTCGGCATAGTCCTTGTCCGCCAGAACGCCGGTCAGGGCGATGATCCGCTTTCCCTCCAGATAGTCGGCAATGTTCTTTACCAGGGCCTCAATGCACTGGGGATTGTGGCCTCCGTCGATGATGAACAGGGGCTCCCGGCTCACCACATCGAACCGGCCGGGCCAGCGCACGTCCCGCAGGCCCTGGCGGATGTTGTCCTCGGTGATCCGCCACCCCGCTTCCACCAGGGTGTCCGCCACAGCCAGAACCACAGCGGCGTTGTGCAGCTGGTGATCTCCCAGAAGGGGCAGGAACAGGTCCTTCCGGCTGCCGCAGTCGAAGACCTGGCCCTCCAGGCTGTGCTGTTTCCGGTTCAGGGAGGCAAAGTCCGCCTTTTTCAAGTCCACATGCTTTTCCCGGCAGACCTGCTCCAGAGCCGCCTCCACCTCGGGCTTTCCCCGGTAGATCACAGCCCGGCCGTGATCCTTGAAGATCCCGGCCTTGGTCCGGGCGATCTCCTCCTCGGTGCTGCCCAGGTATTCGGTGTGGTCCAGGCCGATATTGGTGATCACCGCTACCTCGGGGGTGTCGATGACGTTGGTGGAGTCCAGAGCGCCGCCCATGCCCACCTCCAGCACCACAATGTCGCAGCCCTTGCGGTAAAAATACGCAAAGGCGATGCAGGTGACCAGCTCAAATTCCGTGGGGGGCTCGGTCATGGAGTCGGCCAGGGGTTTGACGAACTCCGTGACGGACACCAGATCCTCGTCGGAGATGGGGACCCCGTCCACCTGCATCCGCTCGTGGAACCGGTAGATGTAGGGAGAGGTGTACAGCCCCGTCCGGTACCCCGCCTTTTCCAGAATGGAGGCGGTCATGGCGGCGGTGCTGCCCTTGCCGTTGGTTCCGGCGATGTGGACGAATTTCAGCTTTTTCTGGGGATTGCCCATTTTTTCCAGAAGGGTCCGGGTACGGCTCAGTCCCGGCACGCTGCCCTTCCAGAAGACGGAGTGGATATAGGCAATGGCTTGTTCGGCATTCATGAATGGTCTGACTTCCTTTCAGCAGATTGGTTTGCCTCCTTCACCGGGGGCCACAGACCCAACCGGGTGAAGATCCCCCCGCGGGTCAGCAGGAAGATCACCAGCACGTCCAGCGCCAGGGTGACGGCAAACTGGACCGAGCGGGTGGTCAGGAAATACAGCAAGCTGGCATAGAAGCTCCCCTTGCTGTTGTACACAAAGGCCAGGGCCGCGCTCTGCCAGAGGATGGAGCCCAGGACCACCGGCGGCAGGAAGGCCGCAGCCAGCCGGGGCGCAGACAGTTTCTGCCCCAGATAGGACTGCGCCAGGCCGCCGAAGATCCCATACAGCACCGGCGGAAGAGAGAACAGGGGGTTGAAGCCGTAGCCGGAAAACAGGGCGCCCACAAAGTCCGCGCAGAAGCCCACCAAGGCCCCAGGCAGGGGTCCGAAGAGCATACCCGCCAGGAAAATGGGTACAGCCTCAATGGAGAAGCGGGTGGTGGCGTTGGGCATGGGGATGATCATCCGCGCCAGCACCACGCTCAGAGCTGCCAGCAGGGCGCAGTGGGCAAGCCGCCTCGTCGTCATGGCCGGGGAATGGGGGTTGCTTTTCTGTTTGTTCAAAAAAATACCTCCTTTTTCAGCGAGACGGCCGCAGCAGTGCCACAGCGGGTCTTTTTGCCGGGGAAGGAGCCGCCGGGCCTGCCGGCCGGAGGCTGCCAACAAAAAATCCCCTCCGGCAAAGCCGAAAGGGGAGCAAAAAGACCACCCGTGGAAAAAAGCGGCAAATACCAGGCACGCCTTCGCTCCACCGAGTATCGTTGCTACATAAAGGAGGGTAAGTCCAATATGGCGCAGCGGGTGCGGATACCCCATCGCGGACCGCGGTCCTTCGTCTGCCACACAACTCCCCATCTTGGCAGCACTTTACGCGAGGTTTCCTACTCTGTTCGAGGACCACTATACACGATTTGTCCGGAAATGTAAATAGGTTTTTGGAAATAATTCCGGAAAATGGTCCCGAAGTACGCCGCGGTGCCAAAGCCGGGCGTCCCGGGGCGCATCTTGTCGCACGCTTCCCGGGGCTCTTGGCCGATTTCGCTGGTTTTCCCGGCCTCCAACGCCTTACAATACAACCATTCATAACTATAAGGAGGACGGGCTATGCAGTGTCAGAAGCTGAAAACCTACATGGAGACCGGGCGGGTGGTGTTCCTGCCTGCCCAGGCCATCCGACCCAATCCCGCCCAGCCCCGAAAGGTCTTCCAGCCGGAGGCCCTGGACGAGCTGGCCGAGTCCATCCGCCAGCACGGCATCCTGCAGCCCCTGTCCGTCCGCCGCCAGGGCAGCGTCTACGAGCTCATCGCCGGAGAGCGGCGGCTTCGGGCGGCCCGGCAGGCAGGTCTGACTGACATTCCCTGCATCATCATGCGCATGGACGACCAGGAGTCAGGCCTGGCGGCCATGGTGGAAAATCTCCAGCGGCAGGACCTGGACTTCATTGAGGAGGCCATGGCCATCTCCCGGCTCATGGAGGTCTGTGCCATGAGTCAGGAGCAGACCGCACGGCTTCTGGGGAAGAGCCAGAGCGCCGTAGCCAACAAGCTTCGCATCCTGCGCCACTCCCGGCCGGTGCTGGAGGCCCTGCGGGAAGCGGGCCTGACGGAGCGCCACGCCCGGGCTCTGCTGAAACTGTCCGGGGAGGAAGAGAAGCTGGCCGCCATCGCCGAAATTGCACGGCAGGCCATGAGCGTGGCCCGGACGGAGAAGTACATCGAAGGACTGCTGACCCAGCGCCGGGAGTCCCCGGCCAGGGTCAACGTCTCCGCTTTCTTAAGCGGTCTGGACCAGAGTCTCCAGCGAATCCAGCGCGGCGGGATTCCGGCGGTGTCTGAGCGCCGGGAGACCGACCGGCAGATTGTACTGACCATCACCATCCCCAAAAGCGCCGCCTCAGATCCTCCTTAAGCGTTCCCCCTGCCGGATAAGCGCAGAAGTTCGTCCGGCAGGGGGGTTTATTGTCTTCCGTAAACGCGAACCGCCGAAATTTCCGGCCTCTGAATCACAGGGGGCGGTATGGCGGCAAGCAAAGGGGAGAGGGGAGGGAATGCCCGCCGCCGCGCCGCGGACCGGGCGCCGGCGTTTCCGGCAGGAGAACGAACCTTGGCCCGGCGTATTCGCCCTTAAGCGGATGCCGCCGGATTTTTCGGATCGTGGGGCGTGCTGGAAAAAAGGGACAGGCTGTGGTATAATGGAGCGAAAACCATCGTAAGGAGGCGACGCCATGCTGCCGGAAGGGTTTCTCGCGCGGATGCGGGATCAGCTGGGCGAAGAATATGAGGACTTTTTGAAGAGCCTGGAGCGGCCCCGGGCGGCGGCTCTGCGGTTCAACCCCGCCAAGGGACCCAAGGTTCGGCTGCCCTTTGTGAGGCAGCCGGTGCCCTGGGAGCCGGAGGGATTTTACTATGACCCGGAATCCCGGCCCGGTCTGCACATTTTTCATGAGGCGGGCGTATACTATCTACAGGAGGCCAGTGCCATGGCTCCGGTGACCCTGCTGGACCCCCGGCCCGGAGAGCGGATCTGCGACCTGTGCGCCGCTCCGGGGGGAAAGAGCACGCAGATTGCCGGACGAATGGCGGGGCAGGGCTTTCTGCTGGCCAACGAGATCCATCCCCAGCGGGCCCGGATTCTGTCCCGGAACATCGAGCGCATGGGGGTATCCAACGCCCTGGTGACCAACGAGACGCCGGAACGGCTGGCCCAGCGGCTTCCCGGCTTCTTTGACCGGGTGCTGGTGGACGCCCCGTGCTCCGGAGAGGGCATGTTCCGCAAGGAGGAGGCCGCGGTTGCCGACTGGAGCCCGGAGACGGTCCGGATGTGCGCCCGGCGGCAGGATCAAATCCTGCGCTGCGCCGCAAAACTGGTCCGGCCCGGCGGACGGCTGGTGTACTCCACCTGCACCTTTGCCCCGGAGGAGGACGAGGAGGCTGTGGCCCGGTTCTTGGCGGACCATCCGGACTTCGCCCCGGAGACCGTGGAGGCTCCCTGGTTTACGCCGGGGCCTGACGGCAGCTGGCGGATGTGGCCCCACAAGCTCCTGGGCGAGGGACACTTCGCCGCGGTGCTGAAGCGGACGGGAGCCGGGGAGCCGGCGGACCTGCCTATGCACAAGGGGCAGGGGCTGTCCCGGGAGTGGACGGATCTGGAAAAGGAGCTGGGGATCGCCCTGCCCCCGGGGAAGGCGGTGACCTTTGGAACCGGGCTGTTCTGGGCGCCTTCCGACCTGCCGGAGTTGGGGGGCATGAAGGTCCTGCGGCCGGGCCTGGAGCTGGGGACCATGAAAAAGGGCAGGATCGAACCGGCCCACGCGCTGGCCCTGTGGCTGGGCGGCTGCGACAAGGTGCAGGACATCCCGGCAGACGCCCCGGAGGCGGCGGCCTATCTCCACGGCGAGGCGGTGCCATCGGACCGGAAGGGCTGGTGCCTGGTCCGGGTGGACGGCTGCTCCCTGGGCTGGGGAAAGGGCGACGGCCGGGTGCTGAAAAATCACTATCCCAAGGGCCTGCGCCGGTGAAAAACGGCGCTCCGGGGCCAATTGGGGGGCGGAAATGGGACTTTACATAATGAAGAAGTTATGGTATAGTAAAAAGGCTGACGCGCGTAGCTGCGTTGACAGCATTTTCGGTTTTTTTCAGTAATTATCGTGAATTTATCACAAGGAGAGGGTATTCCTTGGCCAGATATGAAATCCATGGCAGCAATCTTTTAAGCGGAACCGTCACCATCAGCGGCGCAAAAAACGCTGCCGTGGCGATCTTACCGGCGGCGTTGCTGGTAAGCGGCAAGTGCAGGATCGAGAATGTGCCTGATATTTCCGATGTCCGGATCATGATGGATATCCTTCGGGGAATGGGCGCGAAGATCGAGTCCTTGGAGGGCAGCACGGTGGAGATCGACTGCTCCCAGATCCAGTACACCAAGCCAGACGACGACCTGGTCCGGAAAATGCGGGCCAGCTATTACCTCATGGGCGCCCTGCTGGGGCGGTTCGGCAAGGCCCATGTGGCCCTGCCCGGAGGCTGCAATTTTGCCTCCCGTCCCATCGATCAGCACATCAAGGGCTTCTGCGGCCTGGGCGCTGAGGTGGATGAGACGGAGGACTATGTGGCCCTGTCTCCCGGACCGGAAGGCCTGCGGGGCGACCGGATCTGCCTGGACATGGCTTCCGTAGGCGCCACGGTGAACATCATGCTGGCCGCCACCCTGATCCCCGGCCAGACCATCATTGAAAACGCGGCCAAGGAGCCCCACATCGTGGATCTTGCCAACTTCCTGAACACCATGGGCGCCCGGATCAACGGCGCGGGTACGGACACCATGAAGATCCGGGGCGTCAATTCCCTGCGGGGCGGCACCTACGCCATCATCCCCGACCAGATCGAGGCCGGTACATACCTGGCTGCGGTGACGGCTGTGGGCGGCAATGTGCTGGTGCAGAACGTGATCCCCAAGCACATGGACTGCATCACCTCCAAGCTCCGGGAAATGGGGGCCAACATCACCAACTACGACGACTCCATCCGGATCATGCGCACCGGCCGTCTGCGCCAGTCCACGGTGAAGACCCGGCCTTATCCCGGCTTCCCCACGGATATGCAGGCTCAGATCTGCGTGTGCATGGCCCTGGCCAACGGCGTCAGCCGTCTGACCGAGAGCGTCTATGAGACCCGGTTCTTCGGCTACTGCACGGAGCTGCAGAGCATGGGGGCCAACATCCGCATCAACGGCAAGACCGCCACGGTCACTGGCGTGGAACGGCTCTACGGGACCTCCGTCAGCGCCCACGATCTGCGGGCAGGCGCGGCCCTGGTCATTGCCGGCCTGGCGGCGGAAGGCACCACCTATGTGGAGAACATCCACTTCATTGAGCGGGGTTATGAAAACCTTGTGGAGAAGCTCACTGCCCTGGGCGCGGATATCCGCCGGGTGGAGGATTGAATCAAAAATCAGAATGCGGTCCGGAGATCCCCGGGCCGCCTTTTTCTAAAGCATTGGAGGAAACCATGAAAGAACAGTTTTCGCGCACGGAAATGCTCCTGGGGATCCCGGCCCTGGAGCGGCTGCAAAAGGCACGGGTGGCGGTCTTCGGCCTGGGCGGCGTAGGGGGCTATGCCGTGGAGGCCCTGGCCCGCAGCGGCGTGGGCCGCCTGGATCTGATTGACAGCGACACCGTGAGCCTTTCCAATCTGAACCGGCAGATCCTGGCCACCCGCTCCACCGTGGGCATGCGGAAGGTGGACGCCGCCCGGAATCGGGTTCTGGACATCAATCCGGACTGCGTGGTCACGGTCTGGCCCGTGTTCTACACTCCCCAGACCGCCGGGGATTTTGACTTTACCCAATATGACTACATTGTGGACGCTATCGACACGGTGACGGGGAAGCTGGCTCTGGTGGAACAGGCTCAGGCAGCGGGGACGCCCATCATCTGCTGTATGGGTACGGGGAACAAGCTGGACCCTACGGCCTTTCGGGTGACGGACATCTCCAAGACTTCCATGTGCCCTCTGGCCAGGGTCATGCGCAAGGAGCTGGCCCGGCGCGGCATCCGGCATCTGAAGGTGGTCTGCTCTCAGGAGGAGGCCAGGACCCCCGCCGGCTGGGAGGAGGAAGCCGCGGCTCTTGGTAAGCGGCAGATCCCCGGCAGCGTGGCCTTTGTGCCGGGCGCCGCGGGACTGATCCTGGCCGGGGAAGTGATCAAGGATCTGGCTTTGCCCGAGGAACGATAAGGAACGCCCCCGGCCCGCCGGAGCCGCCGCGCATGAGGCGGCGTGACCGGGGGAGGCGGGGGCGTTTTTTACAGGGCTTCCGGCAGGTCCAGGACCTGGGGCTGGTGGCCCATGGCGGGCAGGATCTTTTCCATCAGGTCCCGGGTGGCGATGCGCAGGCTGGAGGTGTTGATGCAGGGATGGCAGCCGAAGTACTCCCCTTGCAGGACCTCCCGGTCCATGAGGAGCTTGACGTGGTTTTCCCTGTCGTTCATAAGCCCCAGGACGCTGACGGAGCCGGGAGTGATGTCCAGGAAGGCCTCCATGTCCTGGGCCGGAGCGAAGGACAGCCGGGAGGAGCCGATGAGCTTACTGAGGACGCTGGTCCGAAAGCTCTTCTGGCCGGGCATCATCAGAAGATAAAAGGCCGTGCGCTGGCGGTTGCACAGCAGCAGGTTTTTGCAGATGGTGGCGTTCAGGGCCAGGTCAATGGCCCGGCAGGCATCCATGGTCATGGCGGCCTCGTGGTCGATGCGCTGATAGGGGACTTGCAGCTTGTCCAGCAGGTCGTAGCAGCGGATTTCCTTGGCAAGCCGTCCGGCGCAGTCGGCGGGGCGGCCGTTTTCCAGTGTCAGCATAGTAGGATTCCTCCTTATTTCTTGGGATGCGCTATGATCTGCCGCTCAGCCGCGGACGATGGAGCAGAGCTTCCCTTGCGCAGCTGCCAGAAGGCAACGGCGCTGGCGGCGGCTACGTTCAGGGAGTCCACGCCGTGGTACATGGGGATCTTCACCGTGTAGTCGCAGGCGGCGATGGTGGTGTGGGACAGACCGTCGCCTTCGCTGCCCAGGACCACGGCCAGCTTGTCCGCGGCGGCGAGACGGGGATCGTCAATGGCATAAGAATCCTCCTTCAGCGCCATGGCGGCGGTTTGAAAGCCCAGGTTTTTCAGGTCGGCCATGCCGGGTTCCGGCCAGGGAGGCGTAAAGGTCCAGGGGATCTGGAACACGGTGCCCATGCTCACCCGGGCGCTGCGTCGGTACAGTGGGTCGCTGCACCCCGGGGTCAGGAGCACCGCGTCCATGCCCAGGGCGGCGGCGGAGCGGAAAATGGCGCCCACATTGGTGGGGTTCATGACGTTTTCCAGAACCACGATCCGGCCGGCCCCGGCGCAGACCTCCTCCACAGAGGGCAGAGGGGGCCGGGACATGGCGCACAGGACGCCGCGGGTCAGGTGGTAGCCGGTGAGGTTGCACAGCAGTTCCTCGTCGGCGGTGAAGACAGGCGTGTCCGGGCACCGGGCGATGATCTGCCGGGCGGAGCCGTCGATGTCCTTGCGCTCCATGAGCAGCGACACGGGTTGGCAGCCCGCGTCTAAGGCCCGGTGGATGACCTTAGGGCTTTCGGCGATGAACATGCCCTTGGCCGGCTCGAAGCGGTTCAAGAGCTGGGCCTCGGTGAGCCGGGCGTAGACGTCCAGCTCCGGGGCGGAGAAGTCGGTTATTTCGATCACTTGGGACATGGAATGCCTCCGGAGAAAATTTTCCCCATTATACCATTGCCGCCGGGAAAAATCTATGGTATACTATAAAAAATATACACGAAGGGGTGAAAGAATGCGCTCTGTTTCCTGCTGATGTTTGGGCGAACAAAGATCAAAGCGGCTTGACCGGCCGCTGGCTTTGCTATGCCTGTTGGCGGGAACGCGCGTGATCTTTCACCCTGCTGCTATGCCCTGAGAGGGTGGCCGCGGGAAGCGTGTTCCTGCGGCCATTTTTCTGTATTTGGAGGGCATATATGTCTGTGATTCAAGTAAATGACCTGACCTTTGGCTACGACGGCAGCCATCATACGATTTTTGACCATGTGAGCTTTCAGCTGGATACCAACTGGAAGCTGGGCTTCACCGGAAGAAACGGCCGGGGAAAGACCACCTTCCTGCGGCTGCTCCTGGGGCAGCTGGAATACCGGGGCAGCATTGTCTCCGGCACGGCCTTCTCCTACTTTCCCTACCAGGCGGCGGACCCCAAAGCCCTGGCGGTGGAGGTGGCGGAGGGGATCTGCCCGGAGTACGAATACTGGCGGCTGGTCCGGGAGATGAACGCCCTGGAGCTGCCTGAGCAGCTGCTGTATCAGAGCTATGAGACCCTGTCCGGCGGGGAGAAGACCAAACTGCAGTTGGCGGTGCTGTTTTCCAGGGAGAACAACTTCCTGCTCATCGACGAGCCGACCAACCACCTGGACATGGCGGGCCGGGAAAAGCTGAGCCGGTATTTAAGCGGAAAGAAGGGGTTTATTCTGGTCTCCCACGACCGGGCCTTTCTGGACGGCTGCGTGGACCACATTCTGTCCATCAACAAAACAAACATTGAGGTCCAGCGGGGCAATTTCTCCTCCTGGTATGAAAACAAACGGCGGCAGGACGCCTTCGAAATGGCGGAAAACGAAAGGCTGAAAAAGGAGATCGGCCGTCTGGAGCAGACCGCCCGGCAGAAGGCTCAATGGTCGGACCGGGTGGAGGACACCAAGATCGGCTCCGGCGCCTTTGACCGGGGCTACATCGGCCATAAGTCGGCCAAGATGATGGCCCGGTCCAAGGCCATTGAGAAGCGGCAGCAGGCGGCTGTGGAAGAGAAGTCCGCCCTGCTGAAAAACATCGAGCGCTCCGACAGCCTGAAGCTGTTCCAGACGCCCTTCCACCTGCGCCGCATGGTGAGCCTGAAGGATGTGACAGTGGCCTTTGACGGCAGGCGGGTGTGTGAAAACATCTCCTTCACCATCGACCAGGGAGACCGGATCGCCCTGGAAGGACCCAACGGCTCGGGAAAATCCAGCCTGATCCGGCTGATTCTGGGACAGCAGATCCCCCACACCGGGGAGGTCTGGCTGGGAAACGGCCTGAAGATCTCCTATGTACCCCAGGACACCTCCGGCCTGAAGGGGAAGCTGGCGGACCTGGCCCGGGAAAGCGGCATTGCCCAAAGCCTGTTCCTGGCCCTGCTTGCCAAGCTGGACGTGTCCAAGGAGCAGATGGATCGGGATATGGCACAGCTCAGCGAGGGTCAGAAGAAAAAGGTGCTTCTGGCCCGGAGCCTGTGCCAGAATGTCCACCTGCATATCTGGGACGAGCCTATGAACTACATCGACGTGATCTCCCGGATGCAGCTGGAGGATCTTCTGCTGGAATACAAGCCCACCATTTTGTTCGTGGAGCACGACCGGATCTTCTGTGAACATGTGGCGACCAAAGTGGTCCGCCTGTCATAAAAATCATACCGCTGACGGCTCTGTCCGTCAGCGGTATGATTTTTTAACGTGCTTATCAGCTTAACACAGCAAAACGTTTCAGAAAGCGTCAGCCTTATGCATAGTGTTTCCATCACAGCCAGGCCCTTGGCTCCCGCTCTCAAAGCCGCCCTCCCCTGGACCCCTCCCGGCGCGCTCTTCGTTTCGTGCAGGTATTGCCTTAAGCGCCAAATCGGTGCGGTGTCCGTGTGCAGCGTAAGCATCCTGGCAGCTGCCCAGACGGAAGTCTGCATGGGAAGAACGGATACCTGCATTTTCTGCCGCGCAAAGTCGATAAGCATTTTTTGAAAAATCAGCGGACCTCCGGGTCCATGCCGCACTGGGCGATCCGCCTGCGCAGCCAGCTGCCCCGAAGGTAAGCGATGTAGAAGACCGTGGAGGCCAGCAGCCAGCTTAAGGGATAGCAGATGGCCAGAAGCTCGATCCGGTGGAACTGCCGCACTACGGTGAAGACCCACACCACCCGGAACAGGCATACGCACACACAGGTGATGGCCGTGGGGATTACGGAATAGCCCGTGCCCCGCATGGTCCCGGCGAAGACCTCCACGGGCATGAACAGGAAGTTGAAGGGTACGGTCAGCGTCATGACGAAGGCGCCCAGGGCGATGACCTCCGGGTCCGTGGTGTAGATGCCCAGGATTATGTGCCGGAAGGAGATCACCAGAACGCTGAGCAGACCGACCAGAGATACGCTCATGCCCATACACACCCAGACGCCCCGGCGAATCCGGTCGTATTTCTGGGCTCCGAAGTTCTGACCAACGAAGGTGGTGATGGACACGCCGAAGGCGCCGGAGATCATCCAGGTCAGGGCGTCGGTTTTGATGTAGGCGGTCCAGGCGGCCACGGTGGTGTCGCCGAAGGAGTTGATGCCGGACTGGACCAGCAGATTGGACAGGTCGAAGGTGATGAACTGAAGTCCCGCCGGGACCCCCACATAGAGAATCCGCCGCAGAAGCCGTCCGTCCAGCCGGATTCGGCTGGGCCGCAGGCGGATGTCCTCAGGCAGCCGCAGCAGCGAGAAAATCACCAGCAGGGCGCTGACCACCTGGGAGGCCACCGTGGCCACGGCGGCTCCGGCCACGCCCATGTTCAGGCCCACCACGCAGACCAGGTCCAGAATGATGTTGGTGAAACAGGCGGCGATGAGGAAACCTGTGGGCCGCCGGGAGTCGCCCATGGCCCGCAGGATTCCGGAGCCCATGTTGTAGACCATGGAGGCCAGGGAGCCGCAGAAGTACAGCCGGGTGTAGAGAACCGCGTCTTCCATACAGGACGCCGGGGTATTCACCAGGGTCAGCACGGGCCTGGCTGCGCTGACGCCGACGGCGGTGACCAGGACGCCCAGGACCAGGGACAGGCCCATGCCGGTGTGCAGGGCGGCGTGGACCCCCTGCCGGTCGTTGGCGCCGAAGGACTGGGACAGCAGCACCGTGGCGCCGGTGCTCAGGCCGATGAAAAAGCCGTTGATCAGGTTGATCAGGGCGGCGGTGGAGCCTACGGCGGCCAGGGCCTGGGTGCCCACGAAACGGCCGACGATGATGGTGTCCACGGTGTTGTACATCTGCTGGAAAAAGGTTCCCAGCAGAATGGGAAAGAAAAAGAAAAGCAACTGCTTCCAGATCACGCCCTGGGTGATCTGCCGGCTTGACAGCTCCATGAAACATACGCTCCTTTATAGATATCCATGGAATTCTATCACGGAAGCGGCGGATTGTCTACGGCATTTTCAATTTTCTCTGATCTTTCTCCATGACGAAGTTGGTAAGTTCGATTCCGCCCCGGCACACCTGCTGCCGCCGGACACAGCGGTAGCCCCGCCGGAGGAAGAAGGGTTTGGCGGTGATGGAGGCGTGGGTAGTGACCACGCTGACTCCGGCCTCCAGGCGGCCGCACAGTGCCGAGGCCACGCCCCGGCCCTGATGGTCCTTGTGGACGTACAGCCGGTCTAAGTACCCGGTCTCGTCTATGTCCCCAAAGCCCAGAAGGACGCCGTCCTCCTCGGCTACCAGGGTCCGGTGGGCGGACAGGGAGGCGTCCCAGCCAATGGGGTCTTCCTGCCCTGTGGCCCACACCGCCAGCTGCTCCGGGGAGTAGTCCCGGGCGTTGACGGTGTGAACCGTGTCATAGAACAGCTTCAGGATCTGCGGGCAGTCCTCGCTGCGGTAATTTCGAATCTGCATGGCTTTGTTCATTCCTCCGTCTTCACGGGCTCCGCGCCCAGGTATTCCTCCAGACACAGGCCGGAGGCCTGAATGTCCAGGGCCACCTCCCGGCCCACATACCGGAAGTGCCAAGGCTCGTCGATGATGCCGGTCCAGTTTTCCTTTTCCTCGGTGTAGCGGACGATGAAGCCGTAGTCCCAGCAGTGTTCATGGAACCATGCGATGGCCTCATCACCCAGCAGGTCCACGGCCAGTCCCAGCTGGTGCTCGCTGGTGCCCGGCAGCGCTACAGTCTCCAGGGCCTTTTCGTAGGCCTCCTCGTAGCTTAAGTCAAAGTCCTCCATGTGCTCCGCGGTCCGGGTCTCCAGGATCTCGGTCTGTTCTTTCTGGGTCCGGTAGGCGGAGTTGAAGACGTACTCGATCCCCGCCGCTTCGCAGTCGGCCAGCATCCGGACCAGGGCGTCATAGCACCGGGAGTCCACGTCGTGATACTCGGTGACGTTGACCAGCTCCATTTCGTAGTCCGACGGCAGAGGGTTCTTGGCGTTGACCAGGACCACGGAGATTCCCTTGGGGGAGAAGTAGTGAAGCTTGCCGTCGATCCAGGTGGGGCCGGTGGCGGCGGAGCCGTCGTCCTGGAAATAATACCAGTATTCCTCCCGCTGCATCCAGCCGGTGTGGGCATAGCCATCGTTGAGGAAGTCGAAATAGTACTGCTTCCCGTCCACCTCGGTCCAGCCCAGGGCCATGGGACCGTCGGACAGGTAGTAGCGGCTGCCGCTGTCGGTCTGCTCCCAGCCGGTCAGCATGGCCCCGTCCTCTCCGAAGCGGTACTGCTGGTCGTCGATGGTCACATGGCCTGTGACCATCAGACCGTCTTCGCCAAAGTAGTACTGCTTCCCGTCCACCTCGGTCAGCCCTGTGTCCATGGGGCCGGAAGCGCCGTAGTGATACCGGCCGTCCTCGCCGTCATACCAGCCGGTGACCATAACCCCGTCCTCGCCAAACCGGTACTGCAGGCCGTCCAGGGACACAACGCCGCAAACCATGCTTCCGGGGGGCGCGGCGGTCTGTACGGCGGCGGAGACCGACGCGCTGCCCTGACCGAAGAAGTAGTATTGTCCGTCCACTTCGGTCAGGCCCACGGACATGCGGCCGTCCTCCGCGAAGTGGTAGCGCTGGCCGTCGATGTCCTGCCAGCCTGTGGCCATGACGCCCTGGGGCAGATAGAACCAATCCCCGTCCAGCTCCAGCCATCCGCTGGTCAGAACGCCGTCCGCGTCAAAGTAGTGGGTCTTGCCGTCCAGCTCCAGCCAGCCGGTGACCAGAATGCCGTTTTCACCGAAGTAATAGGTGTTTGAGTCGATGGTCTGCCAGAGGGTCAGGGGGATGCCGCCCTCGGCAAAGCAGTAGGTCCCCTCCTCCAGCTCCAGCCAGCCGCTCACGGGCTTGGCGTGAAAATCCCGGTAAATGCGGACGCCGTCCTTCTCCACCCAGCCGCTGCGGTCCACATGGCTGTCATACAGCAGCCACATTCCGTAGATCAGGCAGGAAAAAACAAGCAGGCCCAGCAGAATCAGAAGAGGCCGGCGAATCCGCGATTTTGTGTGTGTGTACATGGGCGCCTCCTGGATAAGATGCTCTCAATTGTAGCACAAAACGAAAGCAAAGGCAAGCAATCGGCATCTTACCCGGAGAAAATACAGGAAAATCTTAAGAATTTTCCCAGTAGATTTTTATTTTTCCTTTTGATATAATAACCACCAAATGTATACCGGCGGAAATCGAAAGAGGAGAGAGGCGATTTCCGCATCCTTGCCCGGGACCGCCGGGTAAACTACGGTATTCACGGAGGAATTCTATGGTATCCCAGGGCCAAAAGCGTAAGATCCTGATTACCACGGATCTTTACGCCACCAATACCAACGGCGTTGTCACCTCGATACAAAATCTGTTTGACGAACTGACCGCGAAAGGCCACGATGTGCGGATCCTGACCATTTCCGGAGACATCCATTCCCACAAGGAAGGGGCGGTGTACTATGTCCGCTCCCTGCCCCTGGGTATGGTGTATCCCGATGTGCGGATGCCCGCGTCCTTGCCCAATAACAAGTGGATTCAGGAGCTCATTGACTGGAAGCCCGATGTGATCCACAGCCAGTGTGAATTTTTCAGCTTCCAGTTCGCGACCCGGATCTCCCGGGCCACGGGGGCGCCCATCATCCATACTTATCACACCCTCTATGAGCAGTATGTCACCTACCTGGTCCCCAGCAAGCGGCTGGGCCACTACCTGGTGCGGCTGCTGTCCAGAGAGCGGCTGCGGAAGGTCAAGACCGTGGTGGCTCCTACGGCAAAGGTGGAGCACGCGCTGCAAAGCTACGGCGTCCACAACCCCATCCAGATCGTGCCCAGCGGCATCAGCCTGGAGCAGCACTACCGGCGGCTTTCTCCGGAGGAGCGGGCCAGGAAGCGCCGCCAGCTGGGAATCCGGGAGGATCAGCAGGTGATGCTGAATCTGGGCCGCCTTGGCACGGAGAAGAACCTGGGCGAGCTGATGGCGTTTTTTGCCGAGGCTCTGAGGTCCAATGAGGCCCTGGTCTTCCTCATTGTGGGCGACGGCCCGGCCAAGGAGGATCTGGAGCGGCAGGCCCGGGAACTGGGGGTGGCGGACCACGTGATCTTTACGGGCATGGTGGACCCCTCCCAGGTGCAGAACTACTACCAGCTGGCCGACGTTTTTGTCAGCGCCTCCACCAGCGAGACCCAGGGGCTGACCTATATTGAAGCCGCGGCCAACGGCCTGCCCCTGCTGTGCCGCCAGGACGACTGCCTGGAAGATGTGCTCAAGGACGGGGAGAACGGCTATGAGTACGCCAGCGCCCAGGAGTTCCTGCAGGCCATGCACCAGGTGATGGGAGATCCGAAATGGCGGGAAGCGGCGTCGAAGCGCAGCGAAGAGATTGCCGCCGGGTTTGAAAAAAAGGCATTCGGCAGCGCTATGGAAAGCGTCTATGAATCGGTTCTGTAAGGGTTGTCCCGGCTGGTTTTCGGATCGGCCGGGACACTTTGCCGTTTTCCGGTCATGTTTGTTGACATAACCGGAAAAGAAGGTATAATGGACCAATGGAAAAAGACTTCGCGCAGATCGGGAAGAAAGAGGTGGACGAATGAAGGCGGCGAGATTTTTCGGTGGAATCCTGTTCTGCCTGGGACTGGTGCTGATGGCGGGGTCCGTGGGGCTGTGCTTTTGGTTCCGGGACGCGGACCCCTGGGTCCGGCAGATTCCCCAGGAGGCCCAGGCGTGTACGGAGGAACTGATCCAGGCCCTGGAGCGGGGAGACTTTGACGCCGCGGCGGACAGGATGTACGGCCAGCCCGACCTGGGGGTGTCCGGTGAGCGGACCGATGACCAGACAGCCATGATCTGGGACGCCTTCGCCCGGAGCATGACCTTCTCCTTTGACGGGGACTGCGTGTACCGGGACGGCGGCTTCTGCCGGGATGTGACGGTGACCACCCTGGATGTGGCCGCGCTGACGGAATCCGCGGGGGAGCGGGCCCACACCCTGCTGACCCAGCGGGTGGAGCAGGCCCAGGATATGTCGGAGCTTTACGACGAGGAGAACAATTTCCGCCAGGACCTGGTGGACGAGGTGTTTTATCAGGCGGTGGAGGAGGCTGTGGAGGCCCAGACGGACACCGTAACCGATACGGCCACCCTGCAGCTGGTCTATGAGGACGGACAGTGGTGGGTCCTGCCGGATCAGACGTTCCTGCGGGCCATTTCCGGCGGTCAGGCATAAGGAGGAAGCGCTGTGGGATATCAACCGAAATATGCCGCCGGGCGAAAGCCCAAGCGGAAGGGACACTCCGTCTGGCTCATTCTGCTGGGGATTCTGGTGGCGCCTCTGTCCGCGGCGGCGGTGTGGAAGCTGCTGCCGCTGATGGTACTGTATGTGGGGCGGCCCAAGGAGACCACCCCTGAGACCGTGCCGGATCAGTCCATTTCGGAACAGTTTGACGGCTATGTGGGCGGAGCCCTTCTGGCTGCCAGGGAGGGGATTCTGGACGTTCAGGCCCCCCAGGAGCAGCCCCAGGAGACGGTTCCCGCGGTGGAGCCTGTGCGCAAGGTCTATTGGATCGAGGAAGGGACCCTGGTGGCGCCGGAGCCGGACCAAGACTGCTACGGCCAGACCGGCGATCCTGCCAGCCTGCAGTGGCTGCTGGATGAGGCGTCCTATCTGCTGGACGGCCAGCAGCTGTACTTCCGCACCGATGTGGAGCTGTTCCAGGACAGCGTGGTCCACTACTATCTGGATGACAGCATCTTTGCTGTCACCTGGAAGGAGGTCCACGACGGCTCGGTCTACACCTTTTCCGAGATCAAGGTCTCTCATCCGTCTCAGTTCCGGCGGCACCTGGCCGACGGCGAGTACGGCTCGGACAAGCAGTATCTGACCACGGAAATGGCCGCCAGCGTCAACGCCGTGGTGGCCTCCAGCGGCGACTTCTACCGCTTCCGGGACTTCGGCGTCAGCGTCTATGAAGGCCAGGTCCGCCGGGTGGAGGGGACCTATGCCGAGACCTGCTACATCGACGGCAGCGGCAACATGCACTTTACCTACGGCGGCGAGCTTCTGGACACGGAGACGGCCCAGGCCTATGTGGACGAAAACGACATCCGCTTCAGCCTGGCCTTCGGACCGATCCTGGTGGATGACTACCAGGTTGTGGAGCACACCTGGTACGGAGTGGGCGAGATCAACGAGGGCTACGCCCGGGCGGCCCTGTGCCAGATGGGCGAGCTTCACTACATTGTGGTGGCCGCCAATACGGAAGGGGCCTATCAGGAGATCCCAACCGTGGCGATGTTCCAGAAGAACATCGCCGCTACGGGCTGCAAAATGGCCTACTGCCTGGACGGCGGGCAGACGGCCGCCATTGTCATGAACGATCAGCTGATCAGCCGGCCGGTTTACGGCCAGCAGCGCAAGATCAGCGACATCATCTATTTTGCCACGGCGCTGCCGGACGGAGGTTGATACCATGGATGCCATAGCTGTGATCGACGGCCGGACGGTGATCTACTGGAACGGCATCGTCCTGACCCTGGCCGCCTGTGTGGCAGCCTGTTTCTTCCTTTCGTTTTATCTGGGCCGGGGCGGCAGCGTGGCGGCGGGATTCGCCGCGATTCCGACGGCCATGGTCCTGAGCCTGGTGTGCGCCCGGTTTTTCCACTGGTACTCCCGGGCGGACAGCTACAGCGGATTCCTGGACGCCATGACCAACTACCGCAGCGGCGGCTACGCCCTGACCGGCGTGTTTCTGGGGTGCGTCCTGACGGCCCTGCTGCTGCGGCTGATCCGGCTTCACCGGAATACGCCCATGATGCTCGACTGCATGAGCATGGCCGGCGCGGCGGGAATCGCGGTGGGGCGGCTGGCCTCCTTATTCAACTCCTCGGACCGGGGGCAGATCCTTTCTTCTCTGAAAAGCCTGCCCTTCGCCTGGCCTGTGACCAACGCCGTCTCGGGCCAGACGGAGTACCGGCTGGCGACCTTTATGATCCAGTCCATGGTGGCCGCCGGGCTGTTCGCCGCTTTGACGGTGTATGACCGCCGGACTCGCCGCCGCAGGGACGGGGATATCTGCCTGATCTTCCTGATGTGCTACGGCGCGTCCCAGGTGGTCCTGGACAGCACCCGATACGACTCCCTGTTCTTCCGCAGCAACGGCTTCGTCAGCGTGGTCCAGGTCCTGGGGGCTTTGGCTGTGGTCCTGGCCATTGTGGTCTTCTCCCGACGGCTGATCCGGACCAGGGGCTTCCGGTTCTGGTGCGTTCCCGTCTGGCTGCTCATGGCGGCGCTGATCGGCGGCGCGGGATACATGGAGTACTACGTTCAGCGGCGGGGCAATGAGGCGGTTTTCGCCTACAGCGTGATGAGTGCCTGCCTGGCCGCCGTGGTGGGACTGACCTTGCTGGTCCGCTGGCTGGCCACGCCCCGGACGGAGACGGCGGAGGAACCGTGAAAACGCCGAAAATATAGTGAGAGGGATTTTATTTCTTGCATTTTCAATACAATGTGTTACAATGTATATAATTGTAACCAAGACTCCCGCGCGGGGAGACGCCAAAGCCCTGCGCTCAGAATAAAGGAAGGTGACAAGGTGCGTACACGATTCAGATGGATATGTATGCTGCTGGTCTGCGTGAACCTGATGTCCATAGCCTCGGTTCCCGCTCTGGCGGCCCAGATCACGGAACCGCTGGAGTCCACCACCGGCGTGCCAAAAGAGGAGCGGGCCTGGGTGGAGACCATTCCCCAGGTTACAGAGCCGGAAGCGACGGAGCAGACCGCCGCCCAGCCTCAGGACGAGGAGCGCCCGACTGTCCAGACGCTGCCGCCGGAGAGCGTGACCGGGGACCAGGAGCAGGCATGGACCGAAGCCGCGGGGCTTTCCGAGCCGGAGGCTGAGCAGCAGCCTCAGACCACGGAACCGGAGCAGCAGACCCAGCCCACGGAGCCGGAGCTGCAGTCCGTTGACGCGGTGCCTCTGTATTTCCAGACGGACTATCCCGACACCCTCTACGGCAGCGGCACCATTGAGACTTCCGGGTGCAGCATCACCAGTCTTGCCATGGTGGCCACTTATATGACGGGGCATGTGTATATGCCCGACGAGCTGGCCGGGTACTTCGGCGGCTACGTGGGCAACAACATGGAGCGTCTGGAGTACGCCTCCACCCAGCTGCAGCTGCCCTGGAAGAAAGCCGAGAACTGGCATGAGTCCCTTCGGGCTCTCCAGGAGGGCAAGCTGGTCATTGTCTTGATGAACAGCAAGTCTGCCTTCACCCAGTCTCAGCACTTCATGGTTCTGACCGGCCTGACCGAGGATGGAAAGGTTCTGGTCAACGATCCCTATGAACCCAACTATGACCACTGGGCTCTGAAGGACGGCTTTGCCAACGGCTTCCCTCAGGGCTATATCAGCACCGGCTACAGCGGCTCCTGGATCTACGACGTGGACGCCATGCCGGAAGAGCCCTTCATCTACTATGAAGAGCCGGAACCCGAGGTGGAGTGCCGGTACCCCGGCCTGGAGCTGAGCCAGGAGGACAAGACATTGCTTGCGAAGATGATCTGGGTTGAGGCCCAGGGCGAGCCGGTGGAGGGGCAGCAGGCCGTGGCCGAGGTGGTCCTGAACCGGCTGGTGGCCGACGACTTCCCCGACACCATAAAGAGTGTTATCTATGCCGAAAATCAGTTCCGTTCCGCGGATTTCCTGGAGGACGCGGAGGACACCCAGACCCAGTACGAGGCCATTGACCGGGCTCTGAACGGCCCCTACGTCCTGCCCATCGACGTGGTATTCTTCGCCACTTACCCGGTTACGGAAAACGTCTGGGGCGAGATCGGCGGACACGTGTTCTGCTACCGGTGGTAAGCATATCTCCATATGGCATTTCCGCTCCGGAAGCCCTCTGACGGCTTCCGGAGCTTTTTGCGTTCCGGGGGAAAGATGCTGACAGAATGCACAAAAATTATGGAATATGCATGGATAAATTGTGGATTTTTAAAAATGAATTGCTTTTTCTTCGGAAGAAAAGTATAATAAATATATCCATACGGCAAGCCGAAATTCTATGATGCCATGGAAAGGAGATACCGCAATGAGCAGATTTTGTTTACCGAGAGATATCTACCACGGAAAGGGCTGCCTGGAGGAACTGAAGAACCTGAAGGGAAAAAAGGCTGTCCTTGTAGTAGGCGGCGGCTCCATGAAACGCCAGGGATTCCTGGACCGGGCCGCGGCCTATCTGAAAGAAGCGGGAATGGAAGTCCGTCTCTTTGAGGGCGTGGAGCCGGACCCCTCTGTAGAGACGGTCATGAAGGGCGCGGCGGTCATGACCGAATTCGGACCGGACTGGATCGTTGCCATGGGCGGCGGATCGCCCATTGACGCGGCCAAAGCCATGTGGGCCTTTTATGAGTATCCCGAGACCACCTTTGAGGCACTGTGCATTCCCTTTAACTTCCCCGAGCTGCGCACCAAGGCCAGATTTGCCGCCATTCCCTCCACCTCCGGCACGGCCACGGAAGTCACGGCATTTTCCGTCATCACCGATTATTCCACCGGCGTGAAGTACCCCCTGGCGGACTTCAACATCACCCCGGACATCGCCATTGTGGACCCGGACCTGGTGACGGGGCTGCCTGCCAAGCAGGTGGCGTACACGGGCATGGACGCCCTGACCCACGCGATTGAGGCCTATGTGTCCACTCTCAATGGTCCGTTTACGGACCCCCTGGCCCTGCAGGCCATTGAAATGGTTTTGGACTATCTTCCGGCTTCCTATCGCGGCAACATGGCCGCCCGGGAGCAGATGCACTACGCCCAGTGCCTGGCCGGCATGGCCTTCTCCAACGCCCTTCTGGGCATCGTCCACTCCATGGCCCACAAGACCGGCGCCGCCTTCTCCACAGGTCACATTCCCCACGGCTGCGCCAACGCCATGTACCTGCCCTTCGTCATCGCCTACAACGCCAAGGACCCCGTGGCGGCCAAGCGGTACGCCGAAATCGCCCGCAGAATGGGTCTGGCCGGAACCTCGGAACAGGCGCTGATCAACAGCCTGATCGGAAAGATCCACTGCTTCAACCGGCAGCTGAACATCCCCGCCAATCTGAAGGAGTTCGGCATCCAGGAGGAGGAGTTCAAGCAGAAGGTGGCAAAGATCGCGGAACTGGCCGTAGGCGACGCCTGCACCGGCTCCAACCCGCGCCCCATCGATCCGGCCGCCATGGAGAAGCTGTTCGTGTGCATTTACTACGGCACGGAGGTTGACTTCTGACGGATTGGCCAGACCGGCTTGATGCCGCAGGCATGAATTTCTGAACCGCTCCGCGGTTTCCCGGATACCGGAATCAAAAGAGGGAGTTATCTCATACCAGGGGTTTGGGATAACTCCCTTGGTTCTTTGGAACCCTGCACCCTGGCGTATTGCAGAGGCGGGGAAAAATGCGGGCGGCGTATCCGCTTTTGCTCCGTGTTCCGGGCAATGGCAGAGAATAAGAAACTTTATCTCTGGGCGGCTGAATTTTACAACAATGGGGCCAGGCGCCGGCCAATGTCCTTGCGCTGGTGACATTGGGCCTATTGCCTGACCCCACTATGATAGAACCGTTTTTCCTGTGGGTTTGCCTTCCTTGGCCGGCTGCCGTTCAGCCGGCTCCGGCCAAGGAACCTGAATGATGGAAGGAATCAACCAAGCCGCCAGCGGGCGCTTTCGCTCTGGAGCTCCACCATACGGCGGTAAAGGCCGCCGGCTTCCATCAGTTCCGCCGGAGTACCCTGCTGGACCACCTGGCCGCCCTCCAGCACCACGATGTGGTCAGCTCCGGCCACAGTGCGCATCCGGTGGGCGATGATCAGCACCGTCTTTCCCCGGAGCAGGCGGGACAGGGCGGTCTGAACGGCGCTCTCGTTCTCCACATCCAAACTGGCGGTTGCCTCGTCCAGCAGCACCACCGGCGCGTCCTTCAGGAGCGCCCTGGCGATGGAGATCCTCTGCCGCTCCCCGCCGGAGAGGGTGGAACCGTTTTCGCCGATCACCGTCTGGTAGCCCTGGGGCAGTTTCCGGATAAACTCGTCGCACTGGGCGGCCTTCGCCGCTTCCAGAACTTCCGCATCGGTGGCGCCCCGACGGCCCAGGCGGATGTTCTCCATCACCGTATCCCGGAACAGCACCACATCCTGGAACACCATGGAGTAGAAGCGCAGGAGCGTCTCCGGGTCCACCGTGGACACGTCCGTGCCGCCCAGGGTCACCTTTCCGGCGGTGACATCCCAGAACCGGGCGGCCAGCTTGCATGCGGTGGTCTTACCGCCCCCGGAGGGGCCGATCAGAGCGGTGACTTCCCCCTGTCTGGCGGTGAAACTGACATCCTTCAGCACGCCTACGCCTTCCCGATAGGCGAAAGATACATGGTCAAAGGTGATGTCGCAGCCGGTGGGGTGAAAGTCCTCTGTCCCCGTCTGCTCCGGCTGCTCCAGAATAGAGCGCATCCGCTGGATCTGCAGCTTGGCGCTGAAGGTGGCGGCGATGTTCTGGAGCACCAGCCCCAGGGGGTCATACAGCCGGGCGGCGGCAAAGAGGAACCCCAGGAAATAGAGGAAGGAGAGCTCCCCGGCCAGCAGAAGCCCTCCGCCGGTGAGCACCGTGGTGGCAAGCCCCAGGCGCAGGAAGGCTTGGGCGGAGCAAACAAAGACGCCGGTAGCCAGTTCGGAACGGATGGAGCCGGCCTCCATGGCGGCCAATTTTTCCTCCAGATCGTTCAGATAACGTTCCTGCCGGTGGCAGGCCTTGATGTCCCGGATGGTCTCCAGACCCTCCTGAACGAAGTCGGCCACCGCCCGTTTGCTCAGAATGTTTTTCGTTCCAAAGGCGTCCTGGATTTTTTTGGAGCCCGCCGTCAGAGCCACCGCCACGGGAACCACCCACAGCACCGCAAGGGCCATGCGCCAGTCGCTGATGAACATCCACACCCCGATCACCAGCGTCGAACCCACGGAGGCAAACAGCTGGGGGATATAGTGGGAGAACATCTGGTCCAGGCTGGAGCAGTCCGCAATCATGGTAGAGGTCAGGTCGCTGAGGTCCCGGTTACCGAAAAAGGACAGCGGGAGCCTGCGCAGCGTTTCCGCCAGACTCACCCGGCGATTGGCGCTCTCTTTATAGGTTGCCAGGTACAGGGCGGCGTACTGGAACCAGTGGAGAACGAACAGCAGGGTCAGCACAATCCAGGCAAAACCCACATAGAGCCAGAACCCATCCATGGGGCTGCTGCCGGTCTCCAGGCAGCTCAGAAGGTGCTGAATCGTGAACAGGACCGCCCCGACGGGGAGCATAAGCCCGAGATTGCACACAAAGCACCAGAACACGGCCTTGACCAGATCCTTCGCCCCTTTCTCACTGAGGGCAAACCAGTGCTGCAGCTTCTTAGTCATACCGCTGCCTCCTTCCCGACTTTCCACTGGATACTGCGCTGATAGTCCGCCCACATGGCGGCGTAGATGCCGTTTTTCCGCAGCAGGGCGCTGTGGCTGCCCTGCTCCGCGATCCTCCCTTCGCTGAGGACAATGATGTTGTCCGCGTTCTGCACCGTGGACAGCCGATGGGCGATCATCAGCACCGTCTTGCTCCGGGTCAGCGTCTCAAAGGCCTTTTGGATCTGATGCTCATTCTCCGGGTCCGCGAAGGCAGTGGCCTCATCCAGCACCACAATGGGGGCGTCCTTCAGAATGGCCCTTGCCAGGGCAATGCGCTGCTGTTCCCCGCCGGAGAGGTAGACGCCCTTGGAGCCTACCACCGTATCCAGCCCCTGGGGCAGCTTTGCCAAAATGTCATCGCATTGCGCGCAATGGGCGGCGGCCAGCACATCTTCCCGGGAGGCGTCCGGCCTGGCGGCCCGAATGTTTTCCAGCAGGCTCTCCTTAAACAGCCTGGTATCCTGGAATACAAAGGCCACCTGCCCCATGAGAGCGGCGCTGTCCAGGCCCCGCACATCCACACCGCCCACAGTGACACTGCCGCTGTCCACATCCCAGAACCGGGGGATCAGGCTGGCGGCGGTGGTCTTGCCCCCGCCGGAGGGTCCCACCAG
>CALXFT010000033.1 GCA_944387635.1 uncultured Oscillospiraceae bacterium
GCTGACACGAAGCGTTTCCTCGATTTTGCAGGGTTAATGGCTACTTCTGCACCCGAAACGGGGTGCGAAGTTTGAGTTAAGGCCCAAAAACTGCTGATCAAACATATCATTGTCAAAATTGTAAATTTCACATTTAGTCTGCACTGTTTTAAAAATAGCTTCATTCCATGAAACAACATTTTGGGTGTTCTCCTAAAAAATACGCGTTTTGGCTATTTATCCCTGATCATGCCCGAGGACGCTTTGATTCCGCATATCAGGGTGAAAGCGACTGCAGTTCGTCCAGCCAGATTCTGGCCGAGGCGTCGGTGGGCATTCGCCAATCTCCTCTGGGGCTCAATGAGACTGAGCCGACCTTAACCCCGTCCGGCAGACAGCTCCGCTTAAACTGCTGGCTGAAGAAGCGGCGGTAGAAGACCTGGAGCCAGGAGCGGATGGTCTCCGGCGGAAAATCATCGGCAAAGGCACGGCAGGCCAGCGTATAGATTTTTTTCGGAGAGAATCCGTACCGGAGCACATAGTACAAGAAGAAATCGTGCAGCGCGTAGGGGCCCACAAGGTCTTCCGTATACTGGGCAATTTTCCCCTGGGCATCCGGCGGCAGCAGCTCCGGGCTGATCGGCGTATCCAGCACATCCTGAAGGACCGCCCGGGCGGCAGAGAAGTCCGGCATGTCGGAAATCGCGTCGATCATCCACCGGATCAGGGTCTTGGGAATGGAGGCATTGACGCCGTACATGCTCATGTGATCCCCATTGTAAGTGCACCAGCCCAGGGCAAGCTCAGACAAATCTCCGGTACCCACAACAATCCCGCCGACCATTCCCGCATAGTCCATCAGGATCTGGGTCCGCTCCCGGGCCTGGGAGTTTTCGTAGGTTCCGTTGTGAACGTCCGGGTCGTGACCGATATCCGCGAAATGGAGGGAAACGGCGCCGCGAATGTTGATTTCCTTGGCGCTGACGCCCAAGGTTTGCATCAGCTCCCAGGCGTTGCGATAGGTTCGGTCGGAGGTGCCAAAGCAGGGCATGGTGATGCCGTGAACATCAGAAGCGGGACGGCCCATCTGACGCATGGCCTCCACCGCTGCCAGAAGGGCGAGGGTGGAGTCCAGGCCGCCGGAAATGCCTACCACCGCCTTGGCTCCGCCGATGACAGACAGTCTCTGCTTCAGACCCGCCACCTGCATCCGGAAGATCTCCATGCAGCGCTCCACACGGTCCTGCCTTCCGGACGGGACGAAGGGCAGCTTTTCCAGGGGATAGCGGCTGCCGTCGGAGCGAAGATCCGGGGCGTTCGTCACAATCACGGGACCGAAATGCTCCCGATACCCCGCGGCGGTGTCCTGAAAGCTCTTGTTCTTTTGGCGGTCTGCCCGGACCCGTCCCAGGTCACAGTCCTGGATCAGCAGATAATTCCCGGCGATCGCTTCCTGGGTCTGGGCCAGGATCCTTCCGTTTTCCGCAAGGATGCATTGTCCCGAAAATACCAAGTCTTGAGTAGACTCCGTCTCGCCGGCTGAGCAATAGGCATAGACGCAGTTCAACGCGGCAGACTGGTGCTTCACCAGATCCCTGCGATAGGCACGCTTTCCGATGGTTTCGTTGGAAGCGGACAGATTGAGGATCACCTCCGCGCCGCTGAGAGCCATGATGACAGACGGAGGCAGCGGCGTCCAGAGATCCTCGCAGATCTCAATGCCGACCCTGGCGCCGCCGATCTGAAACACCGGCTGACGGAAAATGGGAACCTTCCCCAGTCCTTCCCCCAGATCCGCGCTGCTGTCCCGAAGCTCCGTGCCGGAAGAGAACCAGCGTTTCTCGTAGAATTCGTTATAATTGGGGATATAGGTCTTAGGCGCCGCACCCAGCACCGCGCCTCCGGAAATCACAAGCGCGCAGTTGAACATCTGCATCCCAACACGGACCGGCGCGCCTACCACAATGGTCAGCGCCGGACAGGCCCTGGAACAGGCGGTGATCTGTCGAATGCCATCCAGGACCGCATTGTACAGAGCGTCCTGAAAAAACAGATCCTGACAGGTGTAGCCGGTCAGCGCCATTTCCGGAAACAGCAGAATGTCCGCCTGGTTTTCCTCCGCTTGCTTCATAAAATCGCAGATATCCCGGGTATTTTGTTTTACATCCCCGACCCGAACAGCCGGAACCGCGCAGGCGATCCGAATAAAATCCAGCATGGATATTCCTCCAAACAACAACAGATTGAAGCGCGAACAACGTATGGTTCATTATACCATACCCTTCCCGTTTTGCCAAGAAAATATGAATTCCGGCGAACCCCGAGAGCCTGTTCGGGGGATTCCTCCGGACTGTTCCGGCTCATTCCTCCAGCCCATACACCGCGGGATTCTCTGATTCGCCCTCCGGGAAAAGGTACAGTTCCGCCTCCCAGAAGCTGAACAAGTACTTTCGCTCCCCGATGATTACGCAGGGCTCCCGCTCAAATTGGCGATACGGCAGGGTTTCTTCCGTTTTGTCCGACAGAATCCATCGCGCCGTGCCATCCTCCCGGAAGATCACCTGAACAGGCATATCCTCCGGCGAAGCCTCCTTCCGGACCCAGCTTCCGTGCAGAACGCGCAAGTCTCCGGACCCCGTTTTTTCGCCAAAGTGATCCGGGTCCTCCGGGTAGTACATAGAGACTGTGCCCATAAGCTCACAGGAATCCGCCCTGAGATAGGCGCCCACGATTCCTCCCCCGTCGACCTTGAGTTCCAGATATCGCCGCCAGACCGCTTCTTCCGGCCAATACTCCGCGGGGTACAGATAAAAATCCGTTACGGACGGTGGGGAAACCTCCAGGCCTGTACAAGCCTTTTCAAATTCCGCCGCCGTCGGAGGCTCCCAGAAATTCTGCGAATCTCCCCGGCGAACGCGTATATCCCCATAGGACGCCGGATCTGTCGGCTCAGCCGAGCCGGTCAGATTCAGCGTATACTCTTCGGAACCGTCGCCGTCTGTAATATAGATGCGAACAGCCACGCACAAATCGCCTGTGGAAGCATCGATATAGGGCTTTGCTTCAGCCAGATTCTCTTCAGAAAGGGACTCGGAAAGCGTTTGCTGCCAGTAATCGTCGTAGCTTTCGTCTGCTGACGCGCTTCGTTCATAAAGCTGCCGGGACTTTTCCCTCACCGCTTCCCGCAATCGGCTTTCATATTCTTCCCCGGTCAGGCCATAGGCGGCGATCAGGGAATCGTCCGGGACATAGGCGCCCTCCGTCACAGAGACATTGTACACCATATATTGGTGGGAATCCCAATACTGCGCTGTATACCGGTCATAAACTGTGACCAGAATGGACAGAATATCCCCTTTTGCGCCGCAGGCATAGGCCATCTGGGAAATCGTGGGGGAAGTTCGATTCCGGAATACGCAGGTGCCCATAACGTCGTAGTACAGGGCGTGGAAAATCTCCTGGTTGATCGCGCCAATGGAGGGATGATCCAGGTTGATTCGTGGAATGTGGAAATACATGGGCTTGTCCATGCCGAAGACCGGGTTTTCCATTCCGGCGCAGGAGTCGTCGAAAAAAGCGTCGGCAACCAGGGAGGCCTCCGCAGCGGCTTCCTCCCCGGGGGGATTGGAAGCTTCCGTGGTCTCCACAGGCGGCTCTGTCGGAGCGGAAGTCCCAAATTCCGGATTCTGCCGCTGGGCGGAAGCGTGGGAATTGGGGGTACATCCGCTCAAAAGGAGCCCGCAGATCACCAGGACGAGACACATTCCTTTTTTTCGAAGCAGCGCCTGTATCTTCCATTCTTTCTGATAACACCCGTTCTTCATATGGATTCCCCCGTTTCATCCAGCAGACTGTATGGTCTCATTATAGTCTGATTCCCGGCGAAAGGCAAGCCCGGAATCCGGTATCCGGGCGAAGAACCCGCGCCCGCGAAAAACGGACCCCCGATTCTGCACGAAGCAAAACCGGGGGTCCGGAGCGTATGGCGGTCTGTCCTTGTTTATACGGCTGCCAGTTCCTTCAGAGTCTGGGCCAGATCCGTCCGCTCCCACGGCATGTCGGCCACGCCGAAGTGGCCCTTGGCCGCGGTGGGGGCGTAAATCGGACGGCGCAGATCCAGCTTGCGAATGATGCCCGCGGGAGTCAGATCACAGGTCCGGCGCAGAAGCCGTGTCATCTCCTCGTCGCTGACGCGGCCGGTACCGTAGCTGTCCACCCGCAGGGATACAGGTTCGGCAACGCCAATGGCATACGCCAGCTGGACCTGGACCTGCTCGGCCAGTCCGGCCGCCACCAGGTTTTTGGCCATATAGCGGGCCATATAAGCGGCGCTGCGGTCGACCTTGGTGGGGTCCTTGCCGGAGAAAGCTCCGCCGCCGTGGGAGAAGTAGCCGCCGTAGGTATCGACGATGATCTTCCGTCCGGTCAGGCCGGTGTCGCCGTTGGGGCCGCCGATGACGAAGTTCCCGGTGGGGTTGATGTGGACGCAGCGAACATCGTCCAGGGCGAATCCATATTGGGCCAATACCGGCGCGATCACTTCCCGCTTCACATAGCCGCGCAGCTGCTCCATGGCGAAGTCCGCGCTGTGCATAATGGAGACCACCACCGTATCCACGCCCGCGACCTTTCCGTTTTCATCGAATTCCACCGTGACCTGGGTCTTTCCGTCAGGCCGGAGCAGGGGGTTGACCTTTACGCAGTCGGTGAGCCGGTTGCACAGCGCTCTTGCCAGAGCCACAGGCAGGGGCATCAGCTCCGGCGTCTGGGCGCAGGCGCCGCCGAACATCATGCCCTGGTCCCCTGCCCCGCCCACTTCCTCGTTGGTTCCCAGGGCGATATCCGCCGACTGCGTATGAATCCGGCACTGAAATTCCATGGAGTCCGCGTCAAATCCGTCGCCGGGGCGGACATACCCGATGTTCCGGACCGCTTGCCGGGCCACGGCCTCATAGTCCACCACAGCCTTGGTGGTAATCTCACCGCAGATGATGCAGAAATTGGTGGTGACCATGGTTTCGCAGGCAACCCGGGACTGGGGGTCCTGGGCCAGGCAGGCGTCCAGAATGGCGTCGGAGATGGAGTCGGCGACCTTGTCCGGGTGGCCGTTGGTAACACATTCAGAGGTAAACAGTCTCTTTTCCATAATCATTCGTATTTCCTTTCTTTCTATGGAGATATGAAAAATCGCACACCGGAGAATCCGATGTGCGTGAATATCGAATCCTCATCTTTCGTCTGCCGCCGGATTTGGCACCTTCTCCTTTCGGACAGGTTGCCGGGTTTCATCGGGCCGTTCCCTCCACCGCTCTTGATAAGGCTGGTATGTAATTTTCATAATGTATTTTACACATCTAATGGAAAAAGTCAAGGCTTTTTCCCGAATTTTTAGACAATCCGGAAAAATTGTAACAAGAATTGATTTCCCTGTGCGTTTGTGCTATACTGCTTGGTAGAAAATCACAAGAGAGGAACGTATCTTATGGACTACAGAGCACTTGCGCAGCTTCTGTTTCCGGACGTGACGGAAACGCCCGAATCACTGGAAGAAAAATATCCCCCCAGAGACCTGCCCGAAGGCGCCATTGTCACACGCATGGCTCCCTCCCCTACCGGCTTTGTTCACCTGGGCAATCTGGTCCAGGGCCTGACCGCGGAGCGCATGGCCCACCAGAGCGGCGGAGTTCTGTTCCTGCGGGTAGAGGACACCGACGCCAAGCGGGAGGTGCCAGGAGCCGTAGAGGTGCTTCTCAACACCCTGAAGCACTACGGCATCCAGTTCGATGAAGGCGCCACCATTGACGCGGATCAGGGCGCCTACGGCCCCTACCGGCAGCGCCAGCGGGCAGGAATCTACCATGTCTACGCCAAGAAGCTGGTCAGCGAGGGGATGGCCTACCCCTGCTTCTGCACGGAAGAAGAGCTTGCCGCCATGCGGGAACAGCAGGAGGCGAACAAGGAGAATACCGGATACTACGGCAAATACGCCATGTGGCGTGACCGCTCTCTGGAGGACATCCAATCCCAGCTGGCCGCCGGAAATCCCTGGGTCCTTCGGTTCCGTTCCACCGGCAGCATTGAGCGCCAATTCAAGTTCGACGACCTGGTCAAGGGCAAGCTCACCATCACGGAAAACGACATCGATCATGTGCTGCTGAAATCCGACGGCATTCCCACCTACCACTTCGCCCATGCCGTAGACGATCATCTCATGCGCACTACCCATGTGGTCCGGGGCGACGAGTGGCTCCCCACCCTGCCCTTCCACATCCAGCTGTTCCAGTCCCTGGGCTTTAAGCTGCCCAAGTATGTCCACATCGGACCTCTGATGAAGATGGACGGAACCTCCAAGCGCAAGCTGAGCAAACGCAAAGACCCGGAGCTGGCCCTGACCTATTACAAGGCCGAGGGCTTCCCTGTGGAGGCGGTCTATGAGTATATCATGACGCTGCTGAACTCCAACTTTGAGGATTGGCGCCGTGCCAACCCCACGGCCCCTGCCAACACCTTCAAATTCAGCCCCAAGAAGCTCAACCCCGCCGGTTCCCTGTTTGACTATGCCAAGCTTACCGACGTTTCAAAAAACGTCATCTCCACCATGGACGCCTTCAAGGTTTACGATCTGCTGAGCCAGTGGGCTCAGGAGTATGACCCCGACTTTGGTCAGGCCCTCCGGGAGGATCCCGCTTACGCGAAAAAGATCCTGGCCATTGGCCGGGGCGGCAAGAAGCCACGGAAGGATCTGGCTGTGTGGAAAGACGCCAAGCCCTACATGGGCTTCTTCTACGACCAGTACCTGGAACAGGCGCGCTTTGACGCCCGTTTTGACAAGGCGGTCATTGCCAGGGTCCTCAATCTGTTCCTGGCGTCCTTCGACATTCACGACGATTCCGGAGTCTGGTTTGAGAAGGTCAAAGCCATCACCACGGAAATTGGCTTTACCACAGACATGAAGGCTTATAAGGCCGATCCCGGCGCCTTCCCCGGTACGGTTGCCGACGTCTCCACCTTTATCCGCCTGGCCGTCACCGGGAAAACCAACTCCCCGGATCTTTACACGGTCATGCAGATCCTGGGTAAAGAGCGCACAGAAGCGCGAATCCGCAAGGCTCTGGCCGCTCTGTAACCCATTTCCGGCCCCGTTTTTCCGAAATCCCCCTGAAACTGCTTCGCGCGTTTCGGGGGGATTTTGCCGAATGTATAGGCTTTCTTTACTCTTTCTTCACCGGCTGGATATTTACATCCCGGTTTTTACAATTTATAATAACATTTATCAGCTATCCGGCAAAAAATTCAATACGTTTTTGGAAAGGAAGAAACTTATGCTGCCTGCAATCGTGCTGTTTGCTGTAACCTATGTGCTGATGTTGACCTTCAGCAAGTATCGTCCCTACATCGCCCTGACCTCCGGTCTGATTTTTATCCTCACCGGAATGCTGCCCCTGGATCAAATCATCCCCGCCCTGGACTTTAACGTCCTTCTGATGATCGGCGGCACCATGGGCCTTGTACAGCTGTTTATCGACAGCCGCATGCCGGAGCGCATGGCTGACATGATCATGGAGCGGGTACCCACCATTCAATGGGCCGCCGTTTGCCTGAGCCTGTTTGCCGGCATCATCTCCGCCTTTGTGGACAATGTGGCCACCGTGCTGATGGTCGCCCCCGTGGCCATGGAGATCTGCAAAAAGCTCAAGACCAATCCCGTACCGGTGATCATCTCCATCGCCGTGTCTTCTAACCTCCAGGGCGCCGCTACCCTGGTCGGCGACACCACCTCCATCATGCTGGGTTCTGCCTTGAACATGACCTTCATGGACTTCTTCTGGTACAATGGCAAGCTGTCCATGTTCTTCGTGGTGGAAATGGGCGCGGTTCTGTCCGCCTGCATCGTATACTACACTTTCCGCAAAGAGAAGGCTCCCATTCCCAAGTCCGGCAAGCTGACGGAAGTGACCGACTACGTTCCCACCGTTCTGCTCTTCGGCGCCATCGGCCTGCTGATCTGCGCCTCCTTTGCCCCCGAAAGCTGGAACCTGCCCGCTGAGACCAACGGCATCATCTGCTGCAGCGTTCTGGTCATTGGTCTGATTTATAACTACGCGAAAAAGAAGACTTTGAACGCCATTGTGGCTCCCCTGAAGGCCATTGACTTTGAAACCCTCGGACTGCTGGTTGGTCTGTTCATCATGATCGGCGGCATCTCCAACATGGGCGTCATCAGCGCGCTGGCGCAGCTGCTGGCGGACCTGGGCCAGGGCAACCTGTTCCTGATGTACTCCATCGTGGTCTGGGCTTCCGTGCTGATTTCCGCCTTTATTGACAACATTCCCTATGTGGCCACCATGATCCCGGTCATTGCCGGTATCGCCACGGAAATGGGCTGCGATCCCACTGTGCTGTACTTCGGTCTGCTCTCCGGTGCCACCTTGGGCGGCAACTGCACCCCCATCGGCGCTTCCGCCAACATCACCGGTATCGGCATTCTGCGCAAGGAAGGCTACGAGGTAAAGAACTCCGACTTCTTCAAAATCGGCATCCCCTTCACCCTGTCTGCCATTCTCCCTGCCTACATCTACATCTGGCTGGCCTACGGCGGTTAAACCGCGTTCACACGGCTCAGCGCCCGCAAAATGAAGGTTTTGCAATTGAATCAGACAAAAAGAATTCCACAATAAATCATGGGGTCAGGCGATCAGCCTGGCCCCATTGCTGTATAAGCTCAGCATAAAAAACTTCATGGATACTGGTACTATTTCTTGATAAGACCTTGCATCATCAGACCATCACGGACAGCAGAATCACCGTTATGACGATGCTGGTGACAATGGAAATGGAGTTCAGCGCGCTGGACAGGCCCACATCGCCTTTCATCTCTCCGGTAAAGCCCGGAACGGCGGAGCCGATGGGACTGACTGCCAGGATCACCAAAGCCTGGCGAACCTCCAGCTCAAAGGGCAGAAGGAAGTAGAAGATCAGAGCCAGGACCGCCGCTATCCCATAGCGGATCCCCATCAGTTTGGCAATGGTCCGCATCTGCGAAGGATTCCAATCCAGTTTCAGGCCCACGCCGATCATCAGCATGGCCATAAAGGCGTTGGCATTGGCAACGATCTGGGCCGTGGACAGGACGAAATTGGGGACGGAGATCCGAAGCAGATTCAGCAGGAGCATGGTGACATAGCAGATAAAGGGGACGGATTTGGATAGCGCCTTCAGAATTCGCTTGACAGAAAAACCGCTGCCGTCTTTGACCATGGAGGCCAGGCTGTATGCGCCGCCCAGGCAGATCACGGCATTGCCGGTATCAAAAAGACTGGTGGCAATGACGCCCATGGGTCCCAGAAAGCTCTGGGCAAAGGGAATGACAAAGGTTCCGATGTTGTAGCCGGCCAGGTTCAGCATTTCAAATGCCTGCTGCTCCTTGGAACGCTTTCGGTTGATAAAATAGCCGATGGCAATGTAAAGCGCTCCGCAGCCAATGGCAAGCAGAGTCAGGCTCAGCAGCGAAACGTCGATCTGTTTGTCCGCGAAGCTTGTAATGATGGCAGCCGCCAGGGTGATCCGGATGGTGATCCGGGAGAGGATCGTAAAATCCTCGTCCTTGAAAAAGCCGATCCGCTTGAGAACATACCCCAGAACAATGATGGCAATGAAATTGCCGGCACGCATAAGTACATCCAGCACAGTACTTTTCTCCTTTTTTCATAATTCCAAAAAGATTATATCAAATCATCCGCAAAATGCAAGTATTGATAAATGTTCATTTCCTTTTCCCTGCCGGGACCGGGGCGGCGGGCTTCCCCGCGAAGGCGAGCAAAGCTTCACGGAAGGATTCCCATATATTTCGGGCCAACCGATCAAAGCCAGGCGCGTGCTTTTTCCGCCCGACTGGAAAGGTCCCCGAAATCTTAAATCATTTCTTTCTTTTTCAAGCGGATTCCAGGTGACAAATTTCGTCAAGTATGGTATATTTATGACGATACATGGTATCACCTGCATAGTTTCAAATTACAAGGATGGAGATTTCCCCATGCGATATGATTACTTGATTGTAGGCGCCGGATTATTCGGCGCGTGCTTTGCCCAGCAGATGGCCGCCGCAGGCAAATCGGTATTGGTCATTGAAAAGCGCAGCCACATCGGCGGCAATGTGTACACCAAAGCGGTGGAAGGAATCCAGGTACATGAATACGGCGCCCATATCTTCCATACCAATGACAAAACCGTTTGGGACTACGTAAATCAATTTGCGGAATTCAACCGCTACACCAACTCCCCGGTGGCCAACTACCGCGGCCAGCTGTACTCCCTGCCGTTCAATATGTATACCTTCAACAAGATGTGGGGCGTGGTCACGCCCCAGGAGGCCGAGGCCGAAATCGCCCGTCAGCGGGCATCGGCTGGGATCACAGAACCGAAAAACCTGGAGGAGCAGGCGATCTCCCTGGTCGGGGTGGATATCTACGAACGGCTTGTCAAAGGCTATACGGAAAAGCAGTGGGGCCGCCCCTGCGACCAGCTTCCCGCCTTCATCATCAAGCGGCTTCCCGTGCGGTTCACCTTCGACAACAACTATTTTAACGCGAAATATCAAGGCATTCCCATAGGCGGCTATACGGCCATGGTAGAGAAAATGCTCGCCGGCATTGAGGTTCGGCTGAATGTGGATTACCTGGAGGACAAGGCCAGCTGGGACGCCATGGCAGAAACCGTAGTCTACACCGGCTCCATTGACAGCTACTTCGGCTGCTGCCTCGGACATTTAAGCTACCGCTCAGTCCGCTTTGAGACAGAAATCCTGGACATGCCCAATTACCAGGGCAACGCCGTAGTGAACTATACGGACGCCGAGACGCCCTACACCCGGGTCATTGAGCACAAATTCTTCGAATTCGGCACACAGCCGAAAACCGTGATCTCCCGGGAGTACTCCTCTGAGTGGCAGCCCGGAATGGAACCGTACTATCCTGTCAACGACGAGAAAAACAACGCCCTTTATGCCCAATATAAGGCCCTGGCCCAAAAAGAAACCGGCACCATTTTCGGCGGACGTCTGGGAGAATACCGCTATTATGATATGGACGCCGTGCTTCTGTCTGCCCTGAAATTGGCAAATCAGGAATTGACCCAGGAGAAAGGAAAAGAAAAATGAAACTGCTGACCGTTACGGTTCCCTGCTACAATTCCCAGGATTACATGGAAAACTGCCTGAACAGCCTGCTTCCCGGCGGGGACCGCGTGGAGATCATCATCATCGACGACGGCTCCACGGACAACACCGGCAAAATTGCCGACACCTATGTGGAGAAATACCCCAACATCTGCCGGGTCATCCACCAGGAAAACGGCGGCCACGGTGAGGGAATCAATCAGGGGCTGAAGCATGCCACCGGCATCTACTTTAAGGTGGTGGACAGCGACGACACCCTGAGCGCCGATTTCCCGAAATTCCTGGACGCTCTGGAGCAGTGCGAAAATGAAGGCGGCGTGGATCTGGCAATCAGCAACTACTACTATGTCCATGCCGACGGCGAAGGCGACCGCTCCATCGATTATTCCCTCGTGCTGCCCCAGGGACGGATTTTCACCTGGCCGGAAACCAAGCCCTTTTTGATCCATCAAATGCTCACCATCCACTCCTGCACCTTCCGGACCGAGGCCATGCGGAAATGGGGCGAAGAACTTCCCAAGCATGTATTCTACGAAGACAATCTGATGGTCTATAAGACGCTTCCCCACATTCAGAAAATGTATTACATGAACGCGGACCTGTACCGGTACTGGATCGGGCGGCCGGACCAGTCGGTTCAGCAAAGCGTTATGTCCAAGCGCTACCACCATCAGATCCTGGTGACGGAAAAGTGCTTTACCTCCTGCCACCTCGACGACATCACCGAACCCCGGCTGAAGCGATATATGAAGCACGAGCTGTTTATGATGTTCGGCATTTCCATTCTCTTCACCCGGCTGAACAAATCCAAAGAAACCGATGAGGCCCTGGAAAAAATGTGGGAAAACTGCATTGCCTTTGACGAGAAATGGGGCAGGCATTTCAAGACCAAGACCCCTCTGTGGCTGATTTGCCGCCCCGGAACCGCAGGGCAGAAATTTTCCGGTCTTGTGTACAAGGTCGCCAACAAGGTGGTCCGGTTCAACTGATACGAAAATCCGAGGAATCGCTGAATCAATACCCACGCGCTTTCGCAGTTCGCCGCCACTCACGAAAGGCTTCGGCGCATGGGTATTGATAGGCATCCGCATCGGCTGTCCCGCAAGGGGCAAGATGCGTGTAATTGTTTGAAGTTTGCTATGAATGGGGAGCTTTCATAGTAAATCGTCTTTGGCTGAATGCCGGACACTGCCGGTGTTTTATTCCATTTCAGCATAATATTTCCCGCGGCAGGCTGTCTCCCTGGGCAACCCCCCGGGCGGCAGCCTCTTTGCTTTCGTTCCGGCATCGAAATGTGTCGAAACTGTGTCGAAACTGAAAACAATCTCCCCAGTCTCTTGTCATTATTTCAGAAAATGGTACAATGACGGGGAATTATTTTTTGATTTGGGAGGATCGTCATGGGGATCTCTTACACGGCTGTGGATCTTTTACTGTACTTGCTGATCTATTCGTTTCTGGGCTGGGGGCTCGCGGTTTGCTACGACGCCATCCGGTACAGGCACTTCATCAACCGGGGCTTTCTGAATCTTCCGCTGAACTTGCCCTGCGGCATCGTCACCGCCCTGCTGCTGCCGGTGCTGCCCACCCTGCATCACAATCTGGCTCTGCAATATTGCGTGATCGTGATCGTAATCTTTCTGGTCAAGAGCCTTTCCGACCAGTTCGTCCGCGGGATCAGCCGGAAATCTTCCATGATGCGCACGGAAGGAAAGTGGAGTTTTCTGCTGTACTTCCTTATGGCCGCCATATTCCTGGCCGTTTACCTGGTGATCCATCCTATGATCTTCGGTCTGGTGGAGCTGATGCCGGATTGGCTGTGCCGGCTTATTGTGATCGTAGGGGCATTGCTGGTTGCCGTAGATCTTGCCGGCATGATTCTCGCCCTTCGGACCAACACCGTGACCAAGCATACCCTGGCCCGTCAGGAAAATACCCGCCGTCTCGCGGATCGGATCGTCGCGTCCATATGGCGGCGTCTGCAAAAGGCGTATCCGGGAATCGAGGAAGAAGACGCGTTCGCCCCTTCCGGCAAATACGTATTTGCCCAAGGGATTTGTTTTGACAAGCTGGTTTGGGTTTTCCTGGTTTCTTCCTTCCTGGGAGCCTTGATCGAAATGTGCTACTGCCGGGTGTCCGCAGGCGTTTGGATGAACCGCTCCAGCGTTCTGTACGGTCCCTTCAGCTTCGTCTGGGGCTTTGGCGCGGTGGTTCTCACGGTGTCGTTGCAGCGGCTGGCGGGAAAACAGGACCGGTATGTATTTCTGGCAGGCTTTGTCATCGGCGGTGCGTATGAATATCTGTGCAGCGTTTTTACGGAACTGCTGTTCGGTACCGTTTTCTGGGACTACAGCGAAATGCCTCTGAACATCGGCGGACGAACCAACGTGCTGTACTGCATTTTCTGGGGCCTGCTGTCCGTTTTCTGGATCAAGGTGCTCTACCCTCCGATGTCCAAAGGCATTGAGAAGCTTCCGCCCCTGCTGGGCAAAGTGGCTACGTGGATCGTGCTGCTGCTGATGGTGTGCAACGGACTGCTTACCGCCGGAGCCATGATCCGCTGCACGCAGCGCCAAACCGATCCCACCGCGGACAATGTGATCGAGGTATTTTTTGACACAAGTTACGATGACGCATACATGAAAAACCGGTGGCCCAATATGGAATTCACCGCGGAAAACCAATAGGATTCCCGGACAGGTATGGGAGCAATCAGGAAAACCCGCGCAGACGCTGGTCCCCCGGGGCTCCCCGGGTTCCCCTTTGGAACTCACCGTTCCGGCATTTCCACAAACTCGAAACCAAAACGCTTCCCGCTTCGGATCTGTGCGCGCACGGGTCCAAAGCGGGAAGCGTTTTCATCCGATCGGATTAAAGATTTTACTATGAAAGCTCCCCATTCATAGTAAAACTTCAAACAAATGAGCGCATCTCGCCCCTTACGGGGCAACCGATGCGAATGCATATCAATCCCCATGCGCCAACTGCTTTCATGGTTCGTGGCGCGATCGTTTCGCATGGGGATTTAATTAGAGAATCCTATGAGACGGGAATATGTGATTTTCTATTCTGAAAATCACATGCAAGGCGATGCCTTCTTGATGAAATGTCCATGGTGCGTACAGCGCCGCCAAAAATGAAAGTCATTAGAAATGTTTGAATTTTTCCGCTGTTTTAGAGGACTTTCAAAGTATAATTAAACATTTTAATCAAGAAATAGACAATATGAAATGACTCCTCACTTGCAAAACGTGGATTAACCTGTCATACTTAAGGTGTAAGCACAAAAGCAAACTGGAATTACCACATACAAAGAGGAGTCACCATGACAAGTATAACCTATATTGGGATGGATGTCCATACCACAAGCTACACTTTATGCATGTATTCCTATGGAGATGACAAAGCTTACGCATTTATGAAGACACCGGCCAGATGCGAGGAGACAGGCGCACCTTGCAGGTCCGGCTATCTACGTTCATACTATGACGGCACATCTGTGATCCACGAAAATAGACAGTAGCGCTCCAGTCGGACCATTGACCCGCGGTATCCAATCCGCGTATAACAGAGCGGCCAATGCCGGTGGATTCTGTTGTCCTGTCTCTTTTTTCTCTGAAAAATCCCCGATACGGTCTGGTCAACCGTGTCGGGGATTTTTCAGTAAATTGCATATCGGTTTTGCTCTGCAAGGACTCCCTTATGTTAAAGACGTTATCCAAGAAGGCTCTGAACAAGCAGCAGCTCGTACGTTTGAAATCTTCTTAAGGTTTTGCCCAATATCAGAAATAACAGATATCATGTTCGACTAAGGGCAGACCGCCCCTATAATTCGGTTGTTTTCGACTGCCGGTGGATCGGCATTGACACTGACGCTCGGACGCAGAGGGCCGCGAACAGACCGGCGCAGAAACGTCTGATATCCGCATGGCCGGAAATTCGGCAAATAGGCCCCCATCTTCTTCAGGGCAGCCTGGATCTCTCGCACCGGCACATCCCGCAGCTGCACACCCTTCCCAGCAGCCAGAGCCGCCGCCGTTCCCGCCGCCTGTCCGGTGATAAAGCAGCCGGGCATAACCCGCACCGAAGCCTGCATGCTGCAGTCCGTGGATATACACCGGCCGGCAACGGACACGTTCTTCAATCCCTTCACCAGCAGCGCCCGGAGAGGAATCCCGTAGCTCTCCCCGGGGCCGTAGCGCAGATCCCGGTGGAACTGCTGCTCAAATTGCCGGTATTCTTCCAAATCCGTAGCGTTTCTGTGGCGATCCACCGCATAGGCGAAGCGGCCGATCTCGTCATCAAACACCGCTCTTTCCAGGAAGTCCTTTTCCGTCATCTGATAATCCCCCAGAATTCGCCGGCTTTCCCGAATCCCCATCAAAGGGGCTGTGGCCGTCAGATCGATGCCCGAGAAACCGTCCAAATACTTCCGGTAGAACTCGCCGTACTCCACCACCCGCCTGCGCTGGGTGATATAGGCTTCGGTCAGAGAACGCTCGTCCGTCCCGTCCAGGCCATGGGCATGGCCCGCGTTCAGGGTCATGGTGGTCTCGCCGTTCTGATAGCCCCCCGGGAAGTGGTGATCCGGCACTGTGAAAAAGCCATCGGAAATGGCCTGTTCCATGGCCGCATCCTGGAAGCTCCGGTCTGCCTGGCTCCAGTCCACCCCTGTCCATTGGGAGCACAGTGTGCCGGGCTGCACATTTCCCCGTTCATCGCCCATTTCGAACGCCGCTCCGGCCATGACCGACAGATCGCCGTCGCCGGTGCAATCGACGAACTGTCTTGCGGTAACGGCAAAGATGCCGCTTTTTCCGTGAAGGATCGCTGCCCTGACACGGTTCCCCTCCTTAACCACATCGATCAGCCGGGTCACCAGCAAAAATTCCACGCCGTTTTCCAGGAGATATTCGTCGCAAAAGCGTTTGAAAATCTCCGTGCGCAGAATGTCTCCGGAATAGGGATAAGAACGGAAGCCCCCAATCTCCCGCAGGCGCTGATGGATCTCCGCGCCGACGCCGCCGGCCATGAAATGTTCTCCGTCTGTCAGACCCACCAGCTGAGAAACCATCCCGGAGGTCCCGCTCCCGCCCAGGCAGGAGAGGCCCTCTACCAAGAATGTCTTTGCTCCGTTTCTGGCCGCTGCCACCGCCGCGGCAATCCCGGCGGGACCGCCTCCGGCCACCAGCACATCGGCATCTAGCCGCACCGGAATCGTTTTTTGCCAATACATTCGCTCCATCGTTGACTCCTTATCTCCAACCCGGAGCTTACATCGCATCCAGGCACTTCCAGATCCATTGGGCAAGTATCCGGTGTCCTGCATCGTTGGGGTGCAGACCGTCCGGAACATAGGCCTCCCGCACCTCGGGGTCGTTGGGGTTGAGGATATTGGCCCCGAACAGATCCAGCACCGGCAGCTCATAAGCTCGGGCAGTCTCCCGGATAACCCGTACATATTCTTTCAAGGCAGGTCTCGGCGCCTGCTCCCGCCCGTCCCCCTGATTGCTCTCATCCCGGAGCCGGTGGATGGGCGTCACCACCAGGATCACCGCAGTGGGGAAGCGGGCCTTCAGGCTGCCAAACAATTCATGACAAGCGCCGCAGAAGGTATCCGCCGTCCGGTCCTCCGGCGTACCGAAGGGGGCGTCGCCGTGGCCGTAATCATTGGTGCCGCCAAAGACCACCACGACATCCGCTTCCACGTTCAGTTCCGACACTCGGGCGCAAAAGTCCCTGTCTGTTATGGGGTTCTCCGAAGGCCGGCGCTGGCGGGTAATCCGGGTGCCTCCGATGCCATGATTCCAGGCAGCTGCCAAGCCGTGCTGACGGCGCAGCAGCTCCGTATAGCAATTTTGGATGCCGCTGGTACCGTAGCCCTCTGTGATGCTGTCTCCTAAAAAGCATATCTTTTTTCCCGAAAGTTCCATAACATCCTCCTTAATGCCTCTATATTTTCCATGGCGTTCCTGTTGGCCGCAGCTTATCCTTCCGTGTCGGTGATTTCCGGCTGGAGCTTGCGAAATATCCGGATCAGCACCCAGCTGTTGATCTGGGCCGCCAGACCGATCCAAACCGGCACCCACCAAACCACAGCGCCGGCATACAGCTCCGGGCTGAACAGGTAGACCAGGATTGGAAAATAGTTCACCACATTCATGAGCACGCCCAGGGGCAGCATTCCTACGCCCAGGACCAAGGCATTGCGGATGGTGACTTTCGCCGGATTTTCATATCGGGCTTGCAGCGGAAACAGGAAGGAAATCACCGACAGGTAAACCACGCTGATCAGCACCGTCACCACCCAGGCAATGCCCTCGTTCGCAAAGTCGTAGGCACACAGACAATAATAATCCCCCCCAGGAGAAGCAGCGGCAGCAGCATGATCAGCCATAGAATCGTGGCCTGCTTAAAATTATCCCGAAATGCTCTGAAATAGCAGCGAATCAGACCTTCATCCCTTCCCGTCTGAAAAAATGACGCATAGATTGCCGTGGATGCCGCGCCGAAGGTGACCACGGGCAGGCAGCAGATGGTATGGCACAGCGTCAGAATAAACAGACGGCAGATATACCGTATAATCTGCGCCAGTATGCCGTCATAACTGAATACGCGCATAAGTTTTTCCTTTCCAAAGGGGCGTTACAGCCCTGCGGCAAAGAGGGCAGCGCCGGTCGCCGCCTCTTCATTGCACTGGCTCAGAATCAGCTCCCGGCCAAAGACTTCCGAGAAACAGCTTTGCAGGTATGGATTCTTCCTCAGACCGTTTCCGGAGCCCATCAGTGTTACCGGCGCGTCACAGATGGCCTGATACGCGCAATACATCTGATGCAGCTCTCCGGCGATCCCCTCCATCATCCCCCACAGGAAGTGCAGCGGGGTAAAATTGTCCACACTGAGTCCTGTGATGCTTCCCCGACAGCAAGACTCCTGTCGCGTCCCCTGGAACAGGGGAAGTACTTGGGGAATATCCCCGGGCTTTTCTGAGGATTTCAGCAGCGCGGCCATGGCTTCATAGGCGCTGTCCACATTTGCCCCCAGCATTTGACCGGTCATCCGGAAAAACCTCTCCAGCAGCGCATAGGCTCTCCCCCCGCAAAGGGAGGCGCCCACCAGCAGATAGCCGCCCCCGGGGAAGGGCCGGGTCTCCAGGCCGGGGCAGATATGGTAGCGCTTGGTGTAGACGGAAAACTGGCTGCCGGTCCCTACATTCACCAGCATGCACTCCAGCTGGCCCGCCGTTGTCCCCAGGAAGCTGGCCTGGTTATCCCCAATGGCCGCATATACAGGCACCTTGCCCCCATAGAAGCCGATCTTCGAATCCTTGGCCAGCGCAGGCAGCATCCCGGCATCAATGCCCGCTTTTTCCATGGCCGCCAGATCAAAGGCGCCCCGCTCTACATCGAACAGGCCGAAGCTGGCCGCGTCGCTGGTGTCCACTGCCGGCGTCCTCCGGCCACCGAGAACCATGGCAACGTAGTCATGGATGGTGCAAAATACCACAGCCTCCCGGGGAATCAGTCCATGCTGTCTGTTATAGCAATGGGTCACCAGACCGTAACCCGTCGCCACAGGGTAGCCGGTCAGCCGGGTAATCCGGCTGACCAGGGTCTCCCCGTCCAGGGTCAGCTCCTCTCCCCGACGGTCCTGCCAGGTGTACAGGGGGCTTACCGGCTCTCCCCGGTCATTCAGATACACAATGCCGTGCATCTGGCCCGTAACGCCGATCCGCTCCACATCCGGGTACTGCCGGAACAGCTCCTCCACCATAGTCAGTGCTGTGTCGCGGATCTGCCCGGGGTCCTGAAGCTTTTCCCAGTGCTTTCTGTCCTTGAGGAACGAGTCGTTGGGCCGGGTCATGGCCCTGAGCACCTGTGTATTCTCCACCACCACCGCGCTGATGGTGGTGGTACCGATGTCCAATCCCAAAACACGCATAGCTTCACCTCAGCAGCGAGTGGAGCCGGGGTCCAAGCGGGCGATGATATCCTCCTGAATGGCGGGGCTCAGATCCAGGAAGTTCACAAAGGTGCCGTGGATACGCATAATGTATACGCCGTTGGGGGCATACTTCTTGGGCTCCTTCAAAACCTTGCGCAAAGTCTCAGCCGTGGTCACATTGACATATAGGTAGAACGGAGCGCGTCCTTTGTTCTCCGGGTTGAAGAACAGGGGCTTCATCACCCGTTCATAGAACTGGATTCCCTTCTGTTCAAAGGTGTCGGCGGTAAAGTGCTTTGGATCAATGCCGAAATGGGAAGCGCAGCCGCCGTTCATCTTCTCAAAGGGAAGCTGCATGGTGGACAGGGTCCGGAAGCCCAGACCGGAATTCGCCGTACCGTAAAGCGGATCAATGCCGTAGTTCATCATTTCCCGGCTGCCTCTGCCGTCCGGGGTCGCGCCTACCCAGTAGCCGTAGGTCAGGTGGGTGGAAGGAGAGCTCCAGTCCGGGCGGAAGGGATTACCCAGGTAGTTGTGCAGGCCGCCTACAATATCGGATACCCGGCGGGCAACCTCCGCTGTCTCCCGATCCGCTTCGGGGTTGTTATTACCGTATTTCGGACAGGCTTTCAGATAAGTCCGCAGCTCCTCATACCCCCGGAAATCCTGCTTGCAGGCATCGATCAGGTTCCAGGCGTCCTGGGGACGCTCCTCCAGAAGGTGATCGATGGCCACAAAGGAATCCGCCACCACAGACAGGCCGTGGATCAGGCATCCGCTGCCGTTGTACTTGGTGCCCTGCTCCTGGGTATCCCGGACGTCCACCGCCGTCTCCAGGCCGCCCTCAAAGCAGCTTAAGAAAGGAACAGGCAGCAGCGACAGCGCTCTGGAGGCTCCGTTGGCCGCGTCGCGCATTTTCTCCGCGAAGAAGGTCAGGTTCCGGTAGAACAGAGGCCGGATGTTCTTCAGCAGCTCCGGGGCGTCCGTCTCCGTCTGAGGGCCGGTGGCCTTGCCGGTGATGGCAGAGCGTCCGCCGGTGAGGGTCAGCTCCAGCACCTTGGCCATATTCAGCCAGCTGTTTGTGGTGTTGGCGTTGTCCTTGCCCATGATCAGCGGCTCCTGGCACCCCGCAACGGAGTAGTCAGGCAAATCCTCCTCTTCCACACCATGCTCCCGCAGGGTCTGGAACAGGGAATCGTCATTAAACAGCGACGGCGTCAGCACACCGGGCGTGAAGAAAAAGCGGCCCAGCTGCTCATAAAGTTCCCGGGGGGTGTTGCTGTGGAGCTTCACGGAAAGAATCGGCTGAGGCAGGTTCATATCATAATAGGCGTCCAAAATGGCATAGGTCATCTCATTGGTCATGTCCCGATTCTGAGTATCCTTGCCCCCCAGCAGGATATTCTGGGAGATGGCCCAACTGCGCTCACCGACGTTGTAGAACACCAGAAAATGCTTGAACAGAGCTGCCGCTTCCTCTCTGCTCAGGTGATCCATAGCCCGGTAGGGTTCAAAAATCCGGTCCGCGTTGCCCACGGAGAAGGCAAAGGGGTTCGGCGCCTGTTCCAGGCACATCACTTGCCACAGCAGCACATAGGATTGCAGGGCCTCCAGCAAATTCCTGGCGCCAAACTCCGGCACCCGGCTCAGTGTCTGCTCCATGAGCATCAGCTCCTTCTTCCGCTGAGGCTGTGCAGTCTCCTGCTGCCGGTGGGCAAGCTCTCTGTACCGGCCCGCCAGTTTCACCGCGCAGGCAAGGCTCCGCTTCATCGCCATGAGGTTTTTCTCCTTCTTCTCAGGCAGACCGCCCCGGGCGAGCTTCTCATCGATCTGATCCATCAAAGCCCGGACGCCGTGCTTCAGCGCGGGACGGAAGTCTGGGATGGTATGGCCGGTGACCTACTCAATGAAGAAGGCAACCTCATCGGTATATTCCTCATACTCCTTGTAAACGGCGTTCAAGGCTTTCACATAGGGGCTTTGGGCCGCCCTGGCCCGCATGGAGGCGATCCGTTCCTGGGTCACATCCCCGCTGGGGGTGGCATAGTCATAGACCTCCAGGGGATCGCAGTAGCCCCGGAAGGTCTCCACCCGGAAGGCCGGGTTGATCAGGGCATAGCTGGCCGCGAAGGCGTCACGCTGGGTGCCTGCCAAAATTGCGTTGTCGCTGAGCTCAATGGGTAACTTCTCAATAATGGCTTCCAGCTCCCCTGCTGCCCGCAGCTCCGGATGCGGCTCGTTTTGGGCCTGGTCCTGATCCGCCGCGATTTCACGGGACAAAAACCATCCGTTGAGGATCTTATAGGCCTCTCGCTCCTCCTGATACAGAGCTTTGGCTTTCTGTGTCAACATTTCTGGGGTACAAATCGCAAACTGTTCCATATGTACATCCTTTCTCAGACATCATTTTGCTGGGTTTACGTCCTCCGGCCAGTTGGGGAACCTCTGATGAACTCCTCAAGAACTGACGCCGGGAGATTTGGGATCAGCCAAACGTATATATAATGTGGGGAAATCCCGCATGAACGGGCATTTATTCACAGGCTCCTTCGTCATCCCATGGGTATTTGGGCAGGTAGGCCCCCGCTTCTCTCAGTGTTTTCCTGAGCAGGCGCGTGTCGATCTTTCGCACGTCCTCGCTGTCCTTGGTCATTGCCGCCGCCGTTCCCGCCGCCTGTCCTGTGATGAAGCACGCGGGCATCACCCGAATGGAGGCAAGCATATAGCGGTCGCTTCCTACGCATCGTCCCGCCACCAAAAGGTTGTCCAGTCCCACAGGCGTCAGAATCCGGTAGGGAATGCCGTAGGTCTCCCCGTCTTTGTAGCGGTAGTCCCGGCGGAACATCCTCTGGGACTGCTCATAGGCTTCCGCTCCGGCATCCGCCGGGTGCATATCCACAGGATAGCAATAGCGTCCGATCTCATCTTTTTCAAAAGCCGCTCGATTTACAAAATCCTCCAGCCCCAGACGGTAATCGCAGCAGATGCGTCTGGTCTCCCGCACCCCCATCAGCGAGCCTGTCGCCACCAGCTCCATATTCTCATAGCCTTTCAGGTAGGTTTTATAATAGCGCTCATACTCCGGGATGATTTTGCGCATTTCCACCATGGCTTTTGTCAAAGGCCTCTCGTCAGTTCCGTCCATCCCGAGGGCATGGCCAAAGCTTCCGTTGCCCATGAAGCCCACAGACCGGAATATCCCGGGAATGCTCCGATCTTGCACCGAAAACACCCCGTCCTGGAAGGCCTGCTCCAGCTGGCCGAAGTGATCCATTTCCACTGCCGTGTTCCAGTCGATCCCCGCCCACAGGCTGCACAGCGTCCCCGGCTGCATTGCGCCGTCGGCATCTCCTTTTTCATATTGAGCGCCGGCCAGCACCGCAAGATCGCCGTCGCCGGTACAGTCAATATAAATCTTTGCCTTGGCCGCATAGAACCCGCTTTTCCCGTGGAGGATCACATTCTGGATTTTGCCGTCATGGCTCACCGCATCCACCACCTGGGTAAAGAAGGCGTAGTCCACGCCGGCTTCTGTTACCACATCGTCATAAACTCGCTTCAGAACCTCCGGCCGGATGCGTACATCGTGCCAGCTGCCCATACAGCCCTGGTCAATCATCCGCTCCATAATCTCCCGGCAAAAGCCCGCCGCAACCAGGGAGACCCCGTCTGTCATGGTGACAAGCACAGGAACCAAAGAGGCTGTTCCCATACCGCCAAAGCAGCCGCCTCCCTCCGCCAGGAAAACACTGCAGCCGTTTCTCGCCGCGGCAACCGCCGCCGCCACTCCCGCCGGACCGCCGCCGGCCACAAACACATCGGTTTCAATCCTCAGTGGTATTTCCTTTTGGTATAGCATTTTTCCTCCTTTGCATGGCAGTTTTTGCTGCCGAATCAAGTGTGAACCATGGTGATGCCCTGTTCCCGGAGAATCTCCCCGAAGCGCTGACAGTCTTCCTTGGAGACCTTGGCGGCTTCGGTCATCGTATAGGGAAGGCCAAGCTGCTTGTACTTATCCTTCCCGTACTCATGGTACTGCGACTGGAAGCAGTATAACGACCACTGGAAGTCCAGCTACATCGTCAGCCTGCTGATTTCCGCCTGGGAATTCTGCAAAATGACCGAAGGCACCCCGCTGTACAGCCAGGAGCTTTATGACAAGACCATGGTCCTCTATCGGTGGACCGAGACTTACTTCCGCCGGGATCGGGTCTACACCGTCCCACAGGGCCGCTCTGACGGCGGGGATCTGGTGGTGGATACCATTGACTACCTGTACTGGGTGGACTACAACCAGGACCGGCAAAACCGGCCGGAGCGCAACGGTCCCAGCGGCGGCACCACCCCTAACCGGATCGGGGAGCTGGGCAGCGTCTGCGGGATCTTCATCGCCATGGGTATGGCGGCGCTGAACGCCAAGCTGTATAAAACCGTCAAGGACCCCCGATACCTGCAGAAGGCCCTGGAAACCAGCCAGGCCGTGGCGGCCATCAACAATGTCAACGGCGCTTGCATGAACGATCGGGACATCCACACCAACGCCACCATGCTGCGCTATTTTATCCAGGAGATCCTGGCCACCGACTACGCCACCGACGGTCAGCGGGACATGCTGTTCCGCACGGCGGACAACATCTACGCCTCCGGCGTCAATTGCCATGGCATTTATTATCCCTGGTGGGGCAAGGTCTGTACCCCCGACAACGTAGAGCACCCGCAGCTGGACTATTTCCGCAATTGCCTGATGATCAACGCCACCAGCGTCACCATGATCTGCGGTGCCGCCCTGCTGGAAAGCCTGGGCTATGGGCCTACCTACCGTTCCCCGGAATCAGAAGGCACAGGCTGATCCGTCGCGGCATCCGCGGAGTCCATGCTCCGGGGCATGGGTCTGTCTGAAAAAGCCCCATTCGTCTCGCGTTTTCGCCCCATCAGCGTGGGGCGGAGCCAACAGGGAGGACCGTCTATGTATCAATCCATTGTGGAAAACACCTGCGCTGTTTTGGATTCTCTGCCAACCCCCATACCTGACAGCGGCATCCTGGCCGGCTTCGGCCGGGAAATCACCCTTCCCTACCAGGATATGTTTTTAAACGACAATTACCACTTCCCCATGGGAACTGCCTTCCTGGAATACGGCATTCCCGGCGTGGCGGAAAAAGCTGCCGCCAGCGCCCTGACCGTGTCGGACCCCCTTCGCCGGGAGCTGCTGGAGAGCATCAGCCTGGTGTACCGGCGCATCGGGAATTATTTCCGCCGGTACGCCCGGGCCGCGGAACAGGCAGCCGCCGGGAAGGACGCCAGACTGCTGCGCATGGCTGCCCACCTTTCCGCCCTGGCGGACAGGCGGCCCGAGCATTTTGACGAAGCCCTGCAGCTGGTCTTTCTCCTGTGGCGGCTGCGATTGCTCCACAGCCGCGGCGGAGATATCGGCAGGCTGGACGTCCATCTGCGCCCCTTCTACCAGCGGGATATGGAAACCGGATATACCAACGATCGGGAGGTTCTGGAGCTGCTGTGTGAATTCTGGCGCTGGCTGAACCGGGTCAACAGCGGCGACTCCCTGATCAACGTGATGGTGGGCGGGAAAAATCCCGACGGCACCGACGCAGGCAGCCAACTGTCGGTGCTGATGCTTCACGCCACCAAGCGCTGCGCCCTGACGGAGCCGCATATCAATGTCCGGGTACATCGGCAACTGAATCCGGCCATCTATCAGGCCATGCTGGAAGTTCAGTTCATGGGCCAGGGGCAGGCCGCCGTCTATAACGACGAGGTAATCATCCCCTCCCTGATCCGAAGGGGCGTCCCGGAGGAACTGGCCTATGCCTATACCAACGACGGCTGTACGGAGATCATGCTGGACGGCTACAGCGGCATTGAGTTCCATCACATCGACGCAGTGGCCACCTTTGAGCTGGCCTTCAACAACGGCCGATGGGGGGAGCGAGCCTATTCCAAACCCATTCAATACTGGCATAAAGACGGCGAGGCCCGGTACTACACTCCCGACGCCGTCCCCGGCTTCGCCTCCGGCGATCCGGAATGCTGCACCACCTTCCAGGAATTTCTCAGCATGTTCCTGGCCCAATACCGGTTCCAGACCTGGGAAAAAGCCGAGGATCTGCGCCAGCGACAGGAAGCCCTTCTGCGGGAAGGGCGGTCTTCGGTGCTGCTCAACGGCACCTACGCCTTCGTGCTGGATTCCGGGCTGGATATCCTGCACGGAGGCTTCCCCTATACCAACTACATGCTCTTTTCCGGCTCTCTGCCCACCGTGGCGGACTGCCTGATGGCTGTGAAAAAAGCGGTTTTCGACGAAAAGCGCTTTACCATCCCCCAGATCAAGGCGGCCCTGAAGCAGAACTTTGAGGGCTATGAAGCCATGCGTCAATATTTGCTGTCGGCGCCAAAGTTCGGTAACGACAACGATCAGGTGGATTCCCTGGCGGCCTGTCTGGCAAACCATTTCTGCGACTGGCTCACGGAATACCAGGCCCAAACCGCCTTCACCATCTCTCCCGCCCTTGTGGGCTGGCGGTTCCTGGAGGAAGCCTACGGCATTTCCGCCACCCCGGACGGACGACGCTACGGCGATCCCATCGCGGAGCATTTCTGCCCCACCCCCGGCAGAGCCGTCAACGGCCCCACCGTCATCCTCCAGTCCGTTGCCAAGGCCAGTGACGCCATTGCCAAAGCCAACGGCGTCTGCGCGGTACACCTGTCTCTGCCCAGGAATCTGGGGGACAGCGACGAAGCCGGTCTTACCATTCTGAACGCCCTTGTCTCCGGCGCCCTGGACAGCGGACTGAACCATCTGAACATCGCCATTTATGACGCCCAACTGCTGAAACTGGCCCAACAGGACCCGGAACATCACCGGGACATCGTGGTGCGGGTCTGGGGCTACAGCGCCAGATTTGTGGATCTTTGCAAGGAAATGCAGAATCATGTGATCAGCCGCATTGTGAGGACCGCGTAATGGGCCATGTGTTTCATATCCAGCGCTTTTCCCTTCATGACGGCCCGGGAATCCGAACCACCGTTTTTCTCATGGGCTGCTCCCTGCGATGCCGGTGGTGCCACAATCCGGAGGGACTGCGTTGGGAGATCACATTGCAGTACTCCAACCGGAAAATTGCCGCATATTTGAATTGCTCCCCCACTACCGTTTCCAACGAACTCAAACGGGGAACGCCAGCAAAAAAGAATGGTCGTGGACAGAAAGCTGGGTACTCTGCCAGCCGTGGCAAAGCAGCCTATCAGGCGAACCGGAAGAGAAGCCGTAAACCTCATAAGATCGAACAGTGCCAGAAGTTTGTTCGTTGGGTGTTGAAGCAGATGCGCCAGTGTAACTGGTCCATTGATGCTTGCGTGGGATATGCCCGGAAGCATAAGCTTTTCGCTCCCTCTGAAATGGTCTGCACCAAGACGCTCTACAATGAGATTTGGGCAGGGAATCTGGAGCTTTCTGTTACGGAGCTTCCGGAAGCATTAAAGCGGAAAAAGCACCGTAAAAATGTCAGAAAGAACAAGAAAAGCTATGGGACCAGCATTGATGAACGTCCGGAAGTTGTGGCTTCCCGAACTGAGGAAGGCCATTGGGAAGGCGATACCGTCGTCGGAAAGCGCAACGGCAAGGAAGCTGTCATCCTGACCCTTCTGAAGAAGAAAACGCAAAACTACCTTGCCATTCGGATATCCGGCAAGACAAGTGAAGCGGTCAATGCCGCCATGGCTATGCTCCGGGAAGAATATGGAGAGCAGTTCAGCCAGGTATTCAAAACGATCACGGTGGACAATGGTTCGGAGTTTGCGGAGTTCTCCGCAGTGGAGCAGTGGGGAACAAAGATATATTTTGCCCACCCTTATACATCCTGGGAGAGGCCTCAAAACGAACGGCATAACGGAATGTTGAGAGGGTATGTCCCCAAGGGTGTATCCATTGAACGGTTTAGCGACATGGATATTCTGGCCGCCGCAGACAGCATAAATGGCCTTCCCAGAAAGAAACTGGGCTACGCAACCCCAGAAGAACTATTCGAAGCGTTCCTTGATTCTGTTTACACAGCCTGATCGGCTGCGGTAGCCCCGGTTTTGGGTGAATCTGACGATCCACCCAAAACCATGGCTAGAATTGAAAAATTTCTACCAGCTGGTGTCCAACTTGCACTTGCAATTTTCGTCTAAAATCTAACTAACTAGTGCTTTGTTAAATCTAAATCTTTCATAAATAAGAATATCGTGCTATAATAACCTCAGATGATAATAGGGGG
>CALXFT010000034.1 GCA_944387635.1 uncultured Oscillospiraceae bacterium
ATCTTTCTTCAATTGGCTTAGCGACCTGACAAATATTCAGGCCGCTTCCAAAGTGCGCTCTTCTCAGGGCTTGCTCCAGCATATCTTTGGCCGTGTTGCGTTCGCGATGTTTACCATTTCATTTGGAAAATTCAACCCTTGATTCGCATTATATCTTTCATTTTAATCAAGTAGACACCGCCTTGCGGCGCTGCCGTTTTTATGGAATTACACGCCTGACGGTGGGTGAACAAGCCGCATTTTCGCTGAAAGCGTCACATGACAGTGAAATTCCGAAAAAAGCCGGGAATCAACTGCGGTTCGATTGCGAAATTGGATGAGAAATGATACAATATTCCCGAGGTGATGGACATGTACGAACTCGACCGGGAGAAATTCGGCGCGTTTGTGGCCCAGCTGCGTAAGGAGAAGGGATATACCCAAAAGGAACTGGCTCAGCAGCTGCATCTTTCCAATCAGGCGGTAAGCAAGTGGGAGACCGGCGTCAGCATTCCGGACACGGCCATGCTGATCCCTCTGGCTCAGGCCCTGGATGTGACGGTGACGGAACTCCTGGTGTGCGGCAGACAGGAGAGCCGGGAGACCATGGATCCGGGCGCGGTGGAAGAGGTGGTGCAGACGGCCATCCGGTATTCCGGGCAGAAGCCAAACCGGGCCTGGCGGAATCCGGGGTTCTGGGCGTGGGCCTATGGGATTTCTCTGGCGCTGTCCGCTGCGGGCGTGGGCGTCAATCGGGTCCTGGGAACGATGGGAGAATCTCTGCTGACCCTGGTGGTGTTGGGGGCGGTCTTCGGCGCGTACTTCTGTTTTTTTGCCCGGCGCGGCCTGCCGGACTACTATGACCGGGAACGGATCAATCTGGTTTCCGACGGATTTTTTCGTATGAACGTGCCGGGGCTGTATTTTAACAACCACAATTGGCCTTATATTCTGAATGTGGGGAAGATCTGGTCCTGCTCGGTCATGGGGATCTCGCCTTTGATATGGCTGATTCTATATAAGTTTTCGCCTCGGCTGTGCCGGTGGATTGTTCTGCCGGTGCTGCTGGGCCTGTTTGTACCTTTACTTTGGGTAGGAAAACGATATGAAAAGGGGGCAGGGGAACGGTAAGGATACCGTCCTCTGCCCCACCGGCGTCCAGGGACTGCCGCCCGCGGCAACCCCGGTTTTTTAATTTCTCCGCCAATTTTGGAAAATCCCCCCGGAAACCGGCGAATCGTCCATGTGTTTTTTGGAAAACAGTTGAATATTCCAACCGCATATGCTACCATAAAAGATACGAAAAATGTCGATTCGTGACGGACGGAGAATGGGGGATGAAGTATGGAAGAAACTGTTGTGATTACCAACGAGGATCTGAAGATTTTCTGCCGGCTTCAGGCGCCGGATGAAGGAAAGATTCAGCGGGTGGTCCTGGGCGTCCACGGCCTGGGCGGAAGTACCGAGGACGACATTCAGCGGGGCATTGTCGAGGAAATGGCTTTGTTTGGCGCCGCAACCATTCGCTTCGATTTTCCTGCCCACGGGGAGAGTCCCATGGGCAGCGAGGCGCTGACCCTGCACAACTGCGTACAGTCTCTGACCACCGTGGCTGACTATGCCATGGGCAGGTTTCCCCAGGCGGAAGACCTGTGCATTTTCGCCAGCGGCTTCGGGGCCTATGTGACGCTGATCGCTCTGCAGGAGCATATGCTGGAGGATCTGCCTGCGCGCATTAAACTGGTGATCCAAACCCCCTCTGTCCGCATGGACGAGACTCTGCTTGCTATGGGGGGCCTGTCCCGGGAGACCTTCTGGGCCATGGACCGGGTCACCTTCCGGACAAAACGGCCTTTTTACGTTACCTACAGCTTTTATGAGGAGCTGCGGGAGCACAGCGTCCTGTGCGCCTATCCGATCCCGATCCTGATCCTCCAGGGTCAGGAGGACGCCTTCATCCGCATGGAGGACATTCGCTTTTTCCAGCAGCTCAACGAACGGGCCAAGCTGGTCATCATTCCCGGGGCAAGCCACCGCTTTCTGGAGCCCGGGGCCTGGGACATGGTGCTGGATCTGACCCGGGACTGGTTTGAATTTGAGCAGGTTCTCCTCAGCGACTGGTTCTGACCGGGACCGTCCTGCCGGTTCACTTGTGGTACTTGCTCCCGGCCTGGATGGACTCCGCCCGGTACAGTTGCTCCAGAACCATGATCCTGGCCAGGTGATGGGGGAAGGTCATAGGCCCCATGGAGAGGCGAAGGTCCGCGCGCGCCTTGATCCGGGGCGCAATGCCGAAGGAGGACCCGATGAGAAAGCAGGCGCTGGATTTTCCGGAGTTCTTTACATCCCGCAGCTTCTCCGCAAAGGCCTCGCTGCTCAGGAGCTTGCCCTCCGGGGTAAAGACGCAGAGCCATGCCCCCTTGGGGATCCTGGAGAGGATCAGGTCCGCCTCTTTTTCCAGACCGGCGGCGATCTCGGCGGGGGAGGGGTCCTCCGGAAGCCGGGTCTCCGGTAGCTCAAGCAGGGTAAAGCGGCAGTAGCCCTTCAGCCGCTTCGCGTATTCCTCCGCGGCGGCCAGATAAAATTTTTCTTTCAGCCTGCCCATGGCGATCAGGGTGATATCAAACATGGCGCACCTCCTTATTGTGGGCTGATTTTACCATGATTTCCGGGAAAAGGCAATGGAAATTCCCGCGTTTCGCGGAACAATACCATCAGGAGGTGGATGGTATGAAACAGAAAAAGAAACCGATCGTCACCGATCCCTTCGGCAGCTACACCGGACGGGGCAAAGATCCCTATGAAAAGCCGGTGCAGGACGCGGACGATCTATAACATGCAGGCGGGGAGACCCGCCTGTTTTGCGTCCGCAGGAAAAACGCGGAAGGCAAAGGAAATCCCCTCCCATTCCGCGTATTCCCAATTGGATCATTCTCTCTTGTATTTGCGTCGGGTCGCCATGCCGCCCCGGATATGCCGCTCACGCTTGTTTTCGTCCAGAATCTGCCGCACCTGAAAATACAGGCCGGGGTTATATGACTCCAGCCGCTGGGTCAGATCCTTGTGCACCGTGGACTTGGAAATGCCGAAGTGCCGGGCTGCGGAGCGGACGGTGGCCCCGGTTTCGATCATGTACACAGCCAATTCACAGGCTCGCTTCTCAAGGCATTCTTTCATATAGGCTCCCCTCCGATGCTGTGTGCTGCTGAAAAAGCATATGCGCCGAAGCGGGGGGATATGTTCCTTGACAAGCCTTCTGGAAAGCGATAGAATGAAGAAAACCGTGCAAATGGGGGGCAAGGTATGATTTATTTCAACAATGACTATGCGGAGGGCTGCCATCCCAGAATCCTGGAGGCCCTGGCCCGCACCAATCTGATTCAGACGCCTGGCTACGGCGAGGACGTATACTGCGCCCAGGCGGCGGACAAGATCCGCAAGCTGTGCGGCAGGGAGGATCTGGCGGTCCATTTTCTGGTGGGCGGCACCCAGGCGAATCTGACGGTTATCGACGCGGCCCTGCGGCCCCATCAAGGCGCCCTGTGCGCGGAAAGCGGACATATTCAGAGCCATGAAACCGGCGCGGTGGAGGCTACCGGCCATAAGGTGCTGACGGTGCCCTCCTCCGACGGCAAGATCACGGCTGAGCAGGTGGAACAGGCGGTGAAGGCTCACCGGTCGGACCCCTGCTTTGAACACATGATTCAGCCCAAACTGGTCTACATCTCCAACCCCACGGAGCTGGGGACCTTGTACAGCCGCCGGGAGCTGGAGAGCCTGGCGCGGACCTGCCGGGAACTGGGATTGTATCTGTTCCTGGACGGGGCCAGACTGGGCTATGGCCTGGCCTCTCGGGAAAATGATCTGACATTGCCGGGCATTGCCGGTCTGTGCGATGTTTTCTACATTGGCGGCACCAAAGTGGGAGCTCTGTTCGGAGAGGCTGTGGTGATCGGCAATCCGGCCATTGCCGAGGACTTCCGGTATCTGATCAAACAGCACGGCGGCATGCTGGCCAAGGGCCGGCTTCTGGGCATCCAGTTTGACACCCTGATGACCGACGGGCTGTATTTTACCATTGCCGCCCACGCGGTCCGCATGGCGGACCGGATTCGACAGACCATGGAGGAGCTGAAGATCCCCATGCTGACCCCCGGTTCCACAAACCAGATCTTTCCGATCCTTCCTGACGCGGTCCTGGAGAAGCTTGGGGAAACCTATGTCTTCAGCGAGCAGCAGCGCGTTGACGGGAGCCGCCGCGCGGTTCGCTTCTGCACCAGCTGGGCCACCGAAGCGTCCCATGTGGACGCTCTGTGCCGGGACCTGAAGGCGTTGTGCCGGAAGGGATAATTTACATTGCGTTCATTGGACATTTTCCCCGAATTGCAGTATACTGAAAGGGAAAATGGAGGGATTTGCCATGCAAATTGATCGAAAACTGATGCACAGGCTTTTTTTGCTGGTTGCCGGATGCCTGGTTTTCGCCTGGCTTCTGCTGGATACGGCCCGGGCGACCATGGTGTTCAGCTGGATATGGAATCTGGTTTCCCCCTTTGCCCTGGGAGCCTGCATTGCTTTTATTTTTAACGTCCCCATGCGTGCCATTGAACGGCAATTGGACGGAATCCGGCGCCCCGGCCTGCGGCGCGGGCTGGCCATTGTGCTGACCATTGCCGCGCTGATTTTGGCCATCATGTTTGTGGTGGAGCTGCTGCTGCCTCAGGTTCAGCTGACGATCGCGTCGCTGAAGACGAAAATCCCGCCCTTCCTGGAGCGGACGGCCAACTCACTGATGGCCTTTATGGAGGATTATCCGGAACTGGGAAGCTGGATTCAGGAGACCCTGAAGCTGGAAAATCAGGACTGGAGCACGATGCTGACAGATGTGCTGACCTTTATCGTAAACCAGATCACGCCTGTAATGGGCGGCGCCGTCAATGTGATCGGCAACGTGACCAGCGGCGTGGTGGATGTGGCTGTGGGGATTGCCTTTTCGGTCTATTGCCTGGGCAGAAAGGAGATCCTGGCCCGGCAGGGACGGCGGATTCTGTATGCCATCCTGCCGGAAAAGGTCTCGGATGAGATCATCCGCATCATGCGGCTGACCAACGCCACGTTCTCCAATTTTATTTCCGGACAGTGCCTGGAAGCGTGCATTTTGGGCTGCCTGTTTGCCATTGCCATGGCGATTTTTGACATGCCCTATATCCCCCTGGTCAGCCTGACCATTTCCATGACTGCCCTGGTGCCGGTTGTGGGCGCTTTTGTGGGCTGTATTGTAGGCGCGTTCTTTATCCTGGTGGAGGACCCCTTCCAGGCCTTGACCTTTGTGGCCATGTTCCTGGTGATCCAGCAGCTGGAAAACAACCTGATCTACCCCCGTGTGGTGGGAACCTCCATTGGCCTGCCCGGTATGTGGGTGCTGGTGGCCGTCACCGTAGGCGGCGAGATCATGGGTGTGTTTGGCATGCTCCTGATGATCCCGCTGACCTCCGTGCTGTATACTCTGCTGCGGGAATACACTGCCAAGCGGCTTGATGAGCGGAAGATTCCGGAGGAGAAGCTTCGGGATCAGCCGGCGGAGATCTATTCCGGGCTGAAGAAACCAAGCCGAAGAGACCAGCGCCATCTGGAAAAGATGAAACAGCAGTTCCGACAGATGCAGGATAAGTACAGAAAATGAAAAAATTTCAATCAGCAATTTGGATTCTGACAGGTCTGCTGTGTCTGAGCCTGACGGCTTGTCACAAGGAACCGCTTCTGTCGGTGACGGAACCCGTCGAGGGGGAAACCGCCGCGGCTTCCGCGGTCCCGGAGACCATCTCCGAAACAGAGCCGCAGGCAACCGCGCCGGAAACCGAAGCCGCGGCGGCCATTGCGCCGGTAACGCCGGAGGAGGACGCCTTGGTTCTGGTCACGGACTTTATCCCTCAGGTTCTGGTAGAGCTGAAGTATGCCGGTGAGGAGAACTTCACAGGGCAGCCGATCTATGAATTCCAGGACGTATATCTGCGCTACGGCACCGTGAAGAAGCTTATGGCTGTCCAGGAATCCCTGGAGGCGGCGGGACTGGGCCTGAAGATCTGGGACGGCTTCCGTCCGGTGGCGGCCCAGTTCAAGCTCTGGGAGGTCTGCCCGGATCCGACCTACGTTGCCGATCCCCGGAAGGGTTACAGCAACCACAGCCGGGGCAGCGCGGTGGACCTGACCCTGGTGGACAGCACCGGCGCGGAACTGGAGATGCCCACGGCCTTTGACGATTTTTCCGCTATGGCCGATCGGGATTACACCGACTGCTCCCAAAGCGCTGCCCGGAACGCGGCATATTTGGAAGACCTGATGGAGAAAAACGGATTTACCGGTTATTTCGGGGAATGGTGGCATTTCGCGGACAGCCAGAGTTACCCGGTGGAGGAGCGGTTTCAGCCCACGGAGCGGGCTTGGTACTATGCGGATTGCCAGGAGTATATTACCCTGCGCCGGGAGCCGGATACAGCCGCAGAGGAGCTGCTTCGGATTCCGGCCGGGGAGGAATTTCAGGTTTTGGGCATTTGCGATGATTTTGCCATGATCCGGTATTCCCAGACCTGCGGGTATGTCCTTCGGGATTATATTCAGACGAAAAAATAGAACGATCCCGGACACGCTGTCCGGGATCGTTTTTTAGGGGGGGACCTTGTTATGCCTGCGTGAATTCGTAGTTTTCAAATTTCAACCGGTCGCCTACATCCACCCCGAAGGGCAGAAGGGCAATGGCCACTTCGCTGACGACTCCGGTATCCGCGTAGCGGACATAGGCGTAGTCGCCCCGGATGTCGATGACAGTACAGAGCACGGCGGCACCTCCTCAGCGGATGAAACTGGTTCTGGGGATGGGATCGTATTCCGGAAGACCGTAGGCTTCCTTGCCCAGCGCGATGGACTTCATCAGAAAGGTCATGTTTTTTGCCAGATTCCGGACAGTGGCAATGCCTTCTTCGTCCTGGGCCGCTTCGCCGGGGACCCAGCCGTGGACGCTGTTCCAGTAGTGGCTGGAGGCCACGGGCATGCCGGAAATGGTGAAGTACTTGTTCAGCTCGTCGTAGGTGGCGGAACAGCCGCCCCGGCGGGCAACGACAACACTGGCGCCGACCTTCATTTGCTTGCTGAAAGGCGTGCTGTAGAACAGGCGGTCCAGGAAGGATACCAGAGTGCCGTTGGCGGAGGCATAGTAAACGGGGCTTGCCACAACCAGCCCGTCGGCATCCCGGAAGGCTTCGGCGGCTTCGTTGACCGCGTCGGAGAAGACGCACTTGCCGGTTTTGCGGCAGGACAAGCAGCCGATGCAGCCCCGAATGGCCTGGCTGCCGACGTGGAGGGTCTGGACCTGCACATTTTCCGCCGAAAAGACCTCTGCCATCTGGCTCAGGGCGTAGGCGGTGTTGCCGTTTGCCTTGGGGCTGCCGTTGATGAGTAATACTTTCATGATTGACCTCCTTGTAAAAAGCTGCCCCCAGGAAGCTCCTGAGGGCAGCTGGTTCAAAAACCTATGAAAGGGGGATGGATATTAGTCCTTGTACATATCCACCAGCTTCAGCAGGTGCTCGTAACGCTCCTTCGCGGCAGCCTCGTTCCTGGCGAACAGGTCAGTGGCGCGCTCGGGGAACTCACGGGTCAGACGGCTGTAGCGGGCTTCGTTCATCAGGAACTCCTGATAGCCATCCTTGGGAGCCTTGCTGTCCAGCTGGAACTTGCCGGTTTCCTTGGAGGGATCGAAGCGGAACAGGTTCCAGTAGCCGCAGTCAACAGCCTTCTTCATCTCAGCCTGGCAGTTCATCATGCCGCCCTTGATGGAGTGCATCTCACAGGGAGCGTAGCCGATGATCAGGGAAGGACCGTTGTACGCCTCGGCCTCGGTGATGGCCTTCAGGGTCTGAGCGGGGTTGGCGCCCATGGCGATCTGAGCAACGTAGACATAGCCGTAGCTCATGGCGATCTCGGACAGGGACTTCTTCTTGGTCTCCTTACCGGAGGCGGCGAACTGAGCCACCTGGCCGATGTTGGAAGCCTTGGAGGCCTGGCCGCCGGTGTTGGAGTACACCTCGGTGTCGAATACGAAGATGTTCACGTCCTTGTTGGAAGCCAGAACGTGGTCCAGGCCGCCAAAGCCGATGTCGTAGGCCCAGCCGTCGCCGCCGAAGATCCAGATGGACTTCTTGGACAGGTATTCCTTCTTGGACAGGATGTCCTTAACGGTGTCGCAGCAGACGTTGGCCTCCAGGTCGGCGATCAGAGCCTTGGTGGCAGCCTTGTTGGCCTCGCCGTCGTTGAAGGTGTCCAGCCAGGCCTGGCAGGTAGCCTTACGGGCCTCGCTGTCGGTGGCAGCCATGACTTCCTTGACCTTGCCGGCCAGGGACTCACGGATGACAGCCTGAGCGGTGTACATGCCCAGACCGTGCTCGGCGTTGTCCTCGAACAGGGAGTTGGACCAGGCGGGACCGTGGCCATCAGCGTTGACGGTGTAGGGAGAGGTAGCGGCGGGACCGCCCCAGATGGAGGAACAGCCGGTGGCGTTGGAGATGTACATCCGGTCGCCGAACAGCTGGGTCACCAGACGGGCGTAGCTGGTCTCGGCGCAGCCGGCGCAGGAGCCGGAGAACTCCAGCAGAGGCTTGCGGAACTGAGAACCCTTCACGGTGTTGTCCTGCATATCCTTCTTGTCGGAGACGTTGGCAACCATGTAGTTGAAGACTTCCTGCTCGGCCAGTTCGGATTCCTGGGGAACCATGGAGATGGCCTTGGTGGGGCAGACACCCACACAGACGCCGCAGCCCATGCAGTCCAGAGGAGACACGGCCATGGTGTACTTGTAGACGCCCTTGCCCTTGCCGGCCTTCACATCCACCAGACGGGCGCCGGCGGGAGCGGCGGCGGCCTCAGCCTCGGTCAGCGCGTAGGGACGGATGGTGGCGTGGGGGCAGACATAGGCGCAGTTGTTGCACTGGATGCACTTGGTCTCGTCCCAGTGAGGAACGGTAACGGCAACGCCGCGCTTCTCGTAGGCGGAGGCGCCCAGGGGGAACTGACCGTCGGCCAGATCCTCGAAGGCGGAAACGGGCAGGCTGTAGCCGTCCATCTTGCCGATGGGGTTGAGGATGGTCTTGACGACCTTGACGGTGTCGGCGGGGCCTTCCAGAGCGGCCTCGGCCTTGTCGTCCTCCACGGTAGCCCAGGAGGCGGGCACGTCGATCTTCACGTAGGCGGTGGCGCCGGCGTCGATGGCTTTCCAGTTCTTCTCGACCACGTCGCGGCCCTTCTTCAGGTAGGAGTGCTCAGCGGCGTCCTTCATGTACTTGATGGCGTCCTCAGCGGGCATGACCTTCGCCAGGGAGAAGAAGGCGGACTGCAGGATGGTGTTGGTGCGCTTGCCCATGCCGACCTGGATGGCCAGATCAATGGCGTTGATGGTGTACAGCTGGATGTTGTTGTTGGCGATGTAGCGCTTGGAGGCGGCATCCAGGTGATGCTCCAGCTCCTCCAGGGACCACTGGCAGTTGATCAGGAACACGCCGCCGGGCTTGACGTCCTGAACGATCTTGAAGCCCTTGGTGATGTAGGAGGGGTTGTGGCAGGCCACGAAGTCGGCCTTATTGATGTAGTAGGGAGACTTAATGGCGTTGTCGCCGAAGCGCAGATGGGAAACGGTGACGCCGCCGGTCTTCTTGGAGTCGTACTGGAAATAAGCCTGTACGTACTTGTCGGTATGGTCGCCGATGATCTTGATGGAGTTCTTGTTGGCGCCGACGGTGCCGTCGCCGCCCAGGCCCCAGAACTTGCACTCGATGGTGCCTTCCGCGGCGGTGTTGGGGGAGACCTTCTCCTCCAGAGACAGGTGGGTCACATCGTCCACGATGCCGATGGTGAACTCGTGCTTGGGCGCGTCCTTAGCCAGCTCTTCGTACACGGCGAAGACGGAGGCGGGATGGGTGTCCTTGGAACCCAGGCCGTAACGTCCGCCGATGACGGTCACGTCGTGACGGCCGCCCTTGGCCAGAGCCATGACCACATCCTGGTACAGAGGCTCGCCCTGGGAGCCGGGCTCCTTGGTGCGGTCCAGAACGGCGATCTTCTTGGCGGTGGCGGGGATGGCAGCGAGGAGCTTGTCAGCGCAGAAGGGACGGAACAGACGGACCTTCACCAGGCCGACCTTCTCGCCGTGGGCGTTCAGGTAGTCGATGACTTCCTCAACCACGTCGTTGATGGAACCCATGGCCACGATGACGCGGTCGGCGTCGGGAGCGCCGTAGTAGTTGAACAGCTGATAGTTGGTACCCAGCTTCTCGTTGACCTTGTTCATGTACTTCTCCACCACTGCGGGCAGGGCGTCGTAGTACTTGTTGCAGGCCTCACGGTGCTGGAAGAAGATGTCGTCATTCTCATGGCTGCCGCGCATGGAAGGACGCTCGGGATTCAGGGAGTGCTTGCGGAACGCGTCCACAGCTTCCATGTTGGTCATTTCCTTCAGGTCATCGTAGTCCCAGATGGCGATCTTCTGGATCTCGTGGGAGGTACGGAAGCCGTCGAAGAAGCTGATGAAGGGAACGCGGCCTTCGATGGAAGCCAGGTGGGCAACGGCGCCCAGGTCCATAACTTCCTGCACGTTGGTCTCACACAGCATGGCGAAACCGGTCTGACGGCAGGCGTAGACGTCGGAGTGATCACCGAAGATGTTCAGAGACTGGGCGGCGACGGTACGGGCGGACACATGGAAAACGCAGGGCAGCAGTTCACCGGCGATCTTGAACATGTTGGGGATCATCAGCAGCAGACCCTGAGAAGCGGTGTAGGTGGTGGTCAGGGCGCCGGCGGCCAGAGAGCCGTGGACGGTACCCGCCGCGCCAGCCTCGGACTGCATCTCAACGACTTTGACGGTGTTGCCAAAGATGTTCTTACGGCCGGCAGCGGACCACTGGTCCACGTTGTCAGCCATGGGGCTGGAAGGGGTAATGGGATAAATGCCAGCGACCTCAGTAAAGGCGTAGCTGACGTGGGCGGCAGCAGTGTTGCCGTCCATAGTTTTAAATTTTCTTGCCAAAACGAAATACCTCCTAAAGTATTCAATTTTTGTCCTATATATCATAACACTTTTCCTTCGATTTGTAAAGCCATGAAAGGACGCTGTTGTAAAATTTTCATGTATTTGCCTAAGATAATTTCAAGAAAACTGGTAAGATTGCGTAAACGGCCCGTTTTTTGGGGAAAGACGAAAAAAAGATTGTCTTTTACCATGGAATCGGGTATGATATTAAGATAGAATGAAGGAGATGATGCCATGATTTGCAGCGTTCATACCCTTGGGGTCACTGGGATTCGGGGCAGCGTTGTGACCGCGGAGTGCTATATTTCCAATGGCCTGCCCGGCTTTGACATCGTTGGCCTGCCGGATGCCGCGGTGAAGGAAGCCCGGGAACGGGTCCGGGCCGCGGCAAAGAGCAGCGGAATGTCCTTCCCTGTGAGCCGGATCACCGTGAATTTGGCCCCGGCCGGTCAGAAGAAGGCGGGGACCCACTATGATCTGCCCATTCTGCTGAGCATTCTGTCGGCGGCGGGAAGCGTCCGCCGGCCCAGATCTTCCAGCGCCTTTCTGGGGGAGGTGAGCCTGGACGGCAGAATCCGTCCGGTGTCCGGCGTGCTGCCCATGGCCCTGGCCGCGAAGAAGTCGGGGATCGAGACCCTGTTTGTCCCGGAGGAGAACGGCCCGGAGGCCACTCTGGCAAGAGGACCGGCGGTGATCCCCGTTTCCACAGTCGCCCAGCTCATTTCCGGACTCAACGGCGAGACGACGCTCCCTGAGGCGCCGCCCTGGATACCCACCCGGGAGAACGTGCCGGAGGCGGACTTCAAGGATGTGCTGGGTCAGGAGAATGTGAAGCGGGCTCTGGAAGTCGCGGCAGCGGGAAGCCACAATGTGCTGCTCATCGGGCCTCCGGGCTCCGGCAAGAGCATGCTCAGCAAGCGGCTGCCCTCGATCCTTCCGGATATGAGCTGGGAGGAGTCCCTGGAAGTCAGCCAGATCTACTCCATCCTGGGAATGCTGACGGCCAGTCATCCCCTGGTAACCCGGCGGCCCTTCCGCTCGCCCCACCATACCATATCCAACGCGGGACTTTCCGGCGGCGGCAGCAATCCCAGGCCTGGGGAGATCTCCATGGCCCACAAGGGCGTGCTGTTCCTGGATGAAATGCCGGAGTTCCGGAAGGACACCCTGGACATGATGCGCCAGCCCCTGGAGGACGGAAAGGTCACCATCTCCCGGGTTTCGGGGGCGGTGACGTATCCGGCGGAGTTCATGCTGGTGTGCGCCATGAATCCGTGCAAATGCGGCTGGTACGGAGATCCCTCCGGCCGCTGCCACTGCTCCGAGCAGTCGGTCCAGGCCTACCGAAGCCGGATCTCCGGCCCCATGCTGGACCGGATTGACATTGTGGTGGAGGTTCCGGCGGTCCATTTTGAAGATCTGCGGACCCGGGCGGAGGCGGAGCCCTCTGCCGCAATCAAGGAGCGGGTCAACGCTGCCCGCGGAATCCAGACCAAACGCTTTGACAGCGGCAGCATGTGCAACGCCCGGATGGGTCCGGAGGAAATGCGGCGATATTGCGCCCTGAGCGACGAATGCGCGGAACTGATGAAAAAGGCCTTTGAGGTCATGGGCCTGACGGCCAGAAGCTACGACCGGATTCTGCGGGTGGCCAGAACGGTGGCGGATCTGGACGGCAGTCCGCAGATCGAGACCAGACACATTGCCGAAGCCATCCAGTACCGGGCGGTCAATATGGGAAACCGCTGAACGCGCTTTTTCAATAACAATACAGGAACATAGAAACGTAAGGAGACATCATGAAGGAAATCTTTCTTTTGAAGCTTGGAGAAATCGTACTCAAGGGCGCCAACAAGCGTCAGTTTGAGTCCCGCCTGCGGCAGAACGTCCGCCGCAGGATGAAGCCCTTCGGCAATTTTGACGTGTATATCATGCAGTCGACGGTCTATGTGGAGCCCATGGACGATCTGGCGGATGTGGACGGGGCCTGGGAGGCCTGCCGCTGTATTTTCGGCGTGGTGAGTCTGTGCCGGTGCCGTCCCTGTGAGAAGGATGTGGAGGCGATTTTTCAGGCTGTGGAGAACTATCTGGGCGACGATTTGGACTGCGCCGCTTCGTTTAAGGTGGAGTCCAAGCGTTCGGACAAGCGGTTCCCCCTGACCTCCATTCAGCTGTCCCAGGAGATCGGCGGCCGGCTGGCTGAGGCGCATCCCAGCTGCAAAGTGGACGTGCACCATCCGGCCTACACGGTCTATGTGGAGGTCCGGGATCTGGCGGCCTACGTCCACGGTCCCGCGGAGCCCGGCGCGGGCGGCCTGCCTACCGGCGTTGGCGGCCGGGCAATGGTGCTGCTCTCCGGCGGCATCGACTCTCCTGTGGCGGCCTACATGATTGCCAAGCGGGGCGTAGAGGTGGAGGCGGTTCACTTTTTCTCCTATCCCTACACCTCTCAGCTGGCAAAGGACAAGGTTGTGGAGCTGGCCCGCCTGGTCAGCCGTTACTGCGGAAAAATGACGGTCAACGTGGTCTCCTTTACCCAGATCCAGGAGGCCATCCGGGACAACTGTCCCGAGGAGTTCTTCACTCTGATTATGCGCCGGTTTATGATGGACATCTCCCAGCGGATCGCCGGACGGGACGGATGCGGCGCTCTGATTACCGGCGAAAATCTGGGGCAGGTGGCCTCCCAGACCATGGAGGCCATGGCAGTCACCGGGGCTGTGGTGGATATGCCCATCTTCATGCCCTTGGTGGGCATGGACAAGGAGGAAATCGTGTCTATTGCCCGGAAAATCGGCACCATGGAGACCTCCATTCTGCCCTATGAGGACTGCTGCACGGTCTTCACCCCCAAGCACCCCAAGACCAAGCCCACTCTGGGCCAGGTGGAACACGCCGAGCGGAATCTGGACCGGGAGGCCCTGATCGCCCAGGCTTTGGAGAGCGTGGAGAAGATTAAGGTGAGCTGGTATGATGAACCTAAGCTGTGAGGTTCTGGACGCGCTGAAGGGAAAGACCCTGGTCACGGCGGAGAGCCTGACCGGCGGCGGTATCGGCCAAGCGCTTACAGCGGTTCCAGGCAGCAGCCGGGTTTACAAGGGCGGTGTGATCTGCTATACCAACTGGGTCAAGGCCAACATCCTGGGGGTACCTCAGGCGGATCTGGATCGGTACGGCCCGGTGTCCGCCCCGGTGGCCCAGGCTATGGCCCAGGGCGCGCGGAGGCTTTTGCGGGCGGATGTGGCCGTGGCGGTCACCGGTCTGGCGGGGCCGGACGGAGATGAATTCGGGCACCCTGTGGGAACCGTGTTTCTCGCCTGCGACTGGGCGGAGGGAACCGCGGTGGAGCAATGCCTGTTCCGGGGCGGCCGGGAGGCTGTCCGGCAGCAGACCATCGAAGCGGCTCTGGGTTTGGTTTTGCGCACCATCGGATAACCGAATGGAAGACCCCCCGGAGACAGCGCGGCTGTCTTCCAGGGGGTTCTTTTTCGGGAGGCTCTAATATTCAGCAGACATTAAAACAGAAAATTGCCAATTATCATTTGTGAGGTGGCTTCTATGTGCGGAAGATTCTATGTGCCGGAAGATAACGACACCGAAATCATCCGGGTTGTTCTGGAACAGCTGGAACACAGAAACGTGAGGGTGAAAACCGGGGACGTCTTTCCGGGGGATTCTGCGGCCGTGATCGCCAGCAACAGGCGGCTGGAACCCCAGATCTTCGCTATGAAGTGGGGATATTGCCTTTCCCATGGAAAGCGGATCATCAACGCCAGAAGCGAAACCGCCGCGCGGAAACCCATGTTTGCCGACGGAATCCGCCGGCGCCGATGCCTGATCCCGGCGGGGCATTACTACGAATGGGAAAAGGCGGAAGGCGGGAAAGTGAAGTACGCCATTGCCCCGTGGGATTCCAATGGGTTTTTCATAGCGGGAATTTACCGGATGGAAGCGGGGGCGCCGGTGTTCACGATCCTGACCCGAAGCGCATCGGAGGACATCGCGTTCATCCATGACCGAATGCCGGTGATCCTGCCCAAGTCGGCGGCGGGGGACTGGCTGAACCCCCAATACCATGGCGGGGATATTCTGAAGGAAGCGATTACGCAAATGCAATATGAGGCTTGCCCATAAAATCCGCGCGCAATGATTCCGCGTTTGCGGGACATGAGAAAGCGTCTTTGGGGTATCCTAGGAAGGCCATGAGCGGCATATAAATGGTCTGGCAGACAATGAGGAGGATGGAAATGGCGAACCGATTGCAGCGGGAAAAATCGCCGTATCTCATGCAGCATGGGGAGAATCCCGTGGACTGGTATCCCTGGTGTGAAGATGCGTTTGAGAAAGCGAAACGGGAAGGAAAGCCGGTATTTCTCAGTATTGGCTACTCCACCTGCCATTGGTGCCATGTGATGGCCCATGAATCCTTCGAGGACCCGGAAGTGGCGGAGCGCCTCAACCGGGACTTTGTCAGTATCAAGGTGGATCGGGAGGAGCGGCCGGATATTGACGCGGTGTATATGTCTGTGTGTCAGGCCATGACCGGCTCCGGGGGCTGGCCTCTGACGATTTTCATGACGCCGGAGCAGAAGCCATTCTTCGCGGGAACTTATTTCCCGAAGCATGGCGGCTGCGGACAGTTTGGCCTGATGGAGCTGCTGGAGCGGATAGCGGAGCTATGGAAACAGAACCGGGCAGAACTTCTGAAAGCGGGGAATCAGATCGCTGTGGCAATCAACCGGGAGCAGACAGGAAAGGGCCGGAAGCCTGACCGCCAACTGACGCGGCGGGCCTACGGTCAGCTTGCCCGGACGTTTGACCATCCATGGGGCGGCTTTGGAGCGGCGCCGAAATTCCCAACGCCCCATAATCTCCTGTTTCTCATGGAATATGCCCATGGGGCGGGGGAACCCAACGCCATGAAAATGGTGGAGATTACCCTGGAGAACATGGCAAAAGGCGGGATCCTTGACCAGATCGGCGGCGGGTTTTCCCGATATTCCACGGATGAAATGTGGCTGGTCCCTCACTTTGAGAAGATGCTCTATGACAACGCCCTGCTGCTGATCGCCTATTTGAAAGCCTACCAGTACACCAGGCGGGAATGCTTTGCGGACACGGCCCATCGCACCGCCCGCTATATTCTCCGGGAGCTGACCGGCGAAGAAGGGGCCTGCTGCTGCGGCCAGGACGCGGACAGCGACGGCGTGGAGGGGAAATACTATGTGTTTACCCCGGAGGAGATCAAAGGGGTTCTGGGGAACGCGGACGGAGAAGGTTTCTGCCGCCGGTATGACATTACCGACTCCGGAAACTTTGAGGGAAAGAGCATTCCAAACCGGATTCAAGCCTCAGAGAGTGGCTGGGACAGGGATGATCCCCGGCTGAAAAAGCTGTATGACTACCGCCGGAACCGCACAAAGCTCCACAAGGATGATAAGATCCTGCTTTCCTGGAATGCCTGGGCCATCATCGCCTTGGCAAAGGCGGGACAGATTCTGGACGAGCCGTCCTATCTGGAGGCGGCGATCCGCATCCAGCAGTTTATCGACGGCAAAATGGTGACGGAAGATGACCGCCTGTATCTGCGTTACCGGGATGGAGAAGCGGCCTATGTGGGTCAGCTGGAGGACTATGGGGTTTACGCGCTGGCTTTGCTGGAACTGTATCGGATAACTTTTGCGCTTAAGTACCTGCAAGCCGCGATCCACCGGGCAAAGCAGATGGTGGAACTGTTTGAGGACAGGGAGAAGGGCGGTTATTATATGACTGCCTTTGATGGGGAACAGCTCATTGCCCATCCCAAGGAAACCTATGACGGGGCCATGCCGTCGGGCAACTCCGTGGCGGCCATGGTGCTGCAAGTCCTGGCGGCTCTGACCGGAGACCCCCGGTGGCAGAGCGCGGCGGACAGGCAGCTTTCTTTCCTTGCCGGAGAAACAGGGGAATATCCCTCCACCAGCTGCTTTGGCATGATGGCCATGATGAGAGCCCTCTATCCGCACCGGGAGCTTGTTTGCGTTACCGGCGGCGGAGTGCCTGGCGCGCTGCAGGCGTATCTGAAAGAGCACCCGGCGGATGACCTGTCTGTGCTTCTGAAAACCGGGGAGAATGGGCAAACGCTTGCTTCCTGCGCCCCGTTTACCAAAGACTATCCCATCCCGGAACAGGGAGCCATGTATTACCTCTGTGAAAACGGCGCGTGCAAAGCGCCTGTATCGGATTTTTCACAATTGCGTCTATAAAAATGCTGAGGGAAGCCGGATGGTTTCCCTCAGCATTCATATTCAAGGGCCGCGTTTGGCGCGTCCAGCTCCAGCAGCGGGTTTCCGCCTTCTTCAAAACGGAAGCAGACCCGGCAGCAGGGGTGTTCGTGAATGGTTCGGACCATGGCGCCGCCCACGGGCGCCCGCAGAGGATGTCCGGACCGGTCCTGCGGTCTGACGGTCAGGACGAAGCGGCCCTGGCGGACGGTAATTTCGTCCGCAGCGATTTTGACCGCCTTGGCGCCCAGATAGGTGGCAAGGCGGTATTCCTTTCCGTCCAGGAGTACGACGCCGATGATCCCGGTGAAGTGAAAACCGCAGAAGGGGATATCCGCAATGGAGAGCATCAGCGCGCCATCCGGGAAACTGCACTGTGTCCAGAGGTATTTGCCGGGAAACGAATGCCCCCGGTCGCCCTCGATGTAACCGACGGCGTTCTGAAACACATAGGGCATGCCATTGACGGAAATCGTTCCGTTCACCGAGTGGTGCATGCTGTAAACGCTGTGTCTGCACTGCATAAAGGGAACGTACCGGAACGGCCCCATGATGTCATACCGGATCGGCGTGAAGGAACCAAACCGGACGGAGCCGGCGGCGTGCAGGTCCGGCCCTTGGATATTCAGCGCGATGCCCGCTTTTCCAAACCGGTTTCCGGCAATGGTGATCTGATGGCCCCGCTTCTGAAAATCGGGGTAGGGGAAGGAAACGTGGAAAGACTGGGTATCCGTAATCAGCTGTATGGCGCAGCATTTCGATTCGCCGGTGCGATGAACAGAGGGGATAACAGCAAGGGTTTGCCGCTCCGATTGGCATCGAAAATACCAGCCGCAAAAGTAACTGCCCATGTAAATGCCTCCCGGAATGATCTTGGAGATATCATTGCCACATCATCATATGGTTTAGACGATGAAGGAGGAAAAAGAATGACCGGTATAATGGGAAAATGGAGCAAAATGCGGCGGAACCATGAAGCGCCTATGCTGAAATTTCCCTCACAAGGGTTTCCATGCGCTATGGTTACTATGCCAAAGGGTATATAGGGCTTTCCACAGCTTATCCGGACGCAGGGCAAAAAAATATGTACAGATGCCGCAACGATGCGTTTTTGATGCTTTGCTGATGCAATTGTGTTATATCCTTAAAACGAGGACAAAGGTACGCTTGGGAAAGGCGATATCCGGAAATGCACCCTTCAAAAAAAATTCAAAAATTTTTTTGAAAAAGGCGAAACAAAACGGTTCGAAAAAGCGTCTTATATAGTAGAAAGGCAAAACAAAGATCCCAAGCGTCTTTTCCCCCGCGCCGATCCGTACCGTTTCCGGACGCTGCGTGAGATCCGGAAAGGGCAGGATCCCAAAATACAGAGCCAGGAGGTAAGTACATGGACAGTAGGCAGATTATTTCAACCCAACACCCCGACTGGGTCGTGGCTGCCCGGCGGTTCTCGTTTGACCTGGGGGATTGGCTGGACAAGCAGTTTTTAAAATGTATTCGTTTTCTGTGGCGGAAGCTTACCGGGGCCGGGGCCGGACGAAGCGGCGCGTCGGAACTTCGCATGTTCCCCAAGCCGGAAAAAGAGATGGGACAGACTTTCCAGACGGTGCTCGAAACCCTGGGTCCCATGGAGCGCCAGGTCTTTATCTGCCGGTATTGGTATCTGGACAGCAGCCAGGAGATCGCCGAGCGGTTTGGACTCTCCCGGCGGAAGGTCAGACATATGCTGGACCATTTCCGCAAAGCTCTGGACCGCTGCCAGACGCGGACCGGTGCGGACGCGGAAGGGGAGAAGGCTTCTGCTGGCTGATTTCTCTATACCCGCAAGGGGCCGGGCAGAAATGCCCGGCCTCTTGCGGCATAGAGGGCTGGATTTTTCATTCCGGGTGTGATATAATGCACTGGCATTTTAGCGATAGCGAGGGAATACCATGAATGATAAGGAAGTCGGCGAGATCCGCCGCCATCTGCGGCGTGACCGCAGCAGCATCACCCATCTGTACGGGTGCTTTGTCAATGACAATAAAGAGATCATCTCCCAGTTCACCCAGTCCACGGCGCTTATGCCGGAAAACGAGTCGGACAAATACTACGCCCTTCTGCGCAAGGTACTCTCCGGCTCCATCGGAAAGAACCTCATCGATCTGAGCTTCAAAACCAGCCAGGTGGTGGACGCTCCGGAGCACAAGCTGCTCATGGACCTGCGCGACTGCAAGCTCAAGGACGAGGAGCTGCGGACCCGGCTGTGCCAGAAGATCATTGAGAATCTGGATCTGGAGACCAGCTACCTGATTCTGCTGGCCTGTGACAGCTACGATGTGCCCTTTAAGTCCCGGGATGACATCTCTCAGCCGGATCAGTCCGACGAGGTTTACACCTACATTCTGTGCTGCGTCTGCCCGGTGAAGCAGACCAAGGCGAACCTGCACTACGTCCCCGAGGAAAAGTGCTTCCATGACGGCGCCATGCACCAGATGGTGGCCCCGCCCGCTCTGGGCTTCCTGTTCCCGGCCTTTGACAACCGGTCCACCAACATCTACAACGCGCTCTACTACACCCGGGATGTAAAAAACAGCCAGGAGGCCCTGATTCAGGCTCTGTTCAATACCCCGGTGCCTCTGCCCGCCGCGGAGCAGAAGAAGACCTTCGAGGCCCTGCTCAGCACCGCCCTGGAAGAGGAGTGCAGCCTGGATGTGGTCCAGTCCGTCCACGACCAGCTGAGCCAGCGGATCGAGCTGCACAAGGAGAGCAAGGTCCCGGAGCCGCTGATGATCGGAAAAGAAGAGGTCAAGGCGGTCCTGGCCTCCTGCGGAGTCAGTGAGCCCCACATTGCCAAGTTCAGCGTGGATTATGACGAGGCGTTTGGCTTTGAGGCGGATCTGCATCCGAAGAATATCATCGACAACAAGCACTTTGAGATGAAAACCCCGGATGTGGTCATTAAGGTGGACCCCACCAGAAGCGACCTGCTGCAGACGCGGGTCATCGGAGGCGTGAAGTATATCATGATCTGTGCCGATGAGGAAGTGGAGGTCAACGGCGTCAGCATCCACATTCCCGACGAAGAAAAGCAAGGGGCCGCTCCCGCCGGCGCGGTTTAATCATGTCTGCTGAATCAGCCGGTTTGCGGCTTATTCACGGGCCGTCAGGCGCAAGGTTTTGCGCTGTCATGAAAACAGCTCTTTCGAAAAATCGCATATAGAATTAATTCGGCTGGACTGCCTTGTTTTTGGCAATCCAGCCGTTTTTTTATCGCGATTTGTTGGGCATTTTCCAGATTTGCGCTTTGGCACGATTTCTTGATTAAATGAAAATCATCAAAGATGTTTGAATTTTACCGTTGTTTCAGAGACTTTCATAGCAAACAGCTCGCAGACATGCCAGTTGTAAACTATGCCTGTGATGTGAGAGGAAGAAGGTTTTTCGATGAGGTTTTGGCGTTTTAACAAAACACAAACAAAACGCCAACATCTTACAAACAGTCCAAAAGTACAATGAACGCACAAAATCAAGAAAAGGAGATCATTACAATGTCTAAAATCGTAGAAGCCAATGAGAAGATCGCGGAGAAGGTCGTCGCCGGCTACAAGAAAATTGAGGCCGGTGTTGTCGGCGGGTACAAGAAAATCGAAACCGGTGTGGTAGAGGGCTTCGGCAAAGTATCTGACAAGTGTGTCGAAACGCTGTTCGCAAAGGAAGGCGAAACCGTGGAAGATGCCAAGAAAAGACTCTCGGGAGAAAAATAATGATATCGATCATCATGAGAAGCAAGTGAATACGGCAGCTTTTACCTGCACCTACTCCGCAAAGGATAACGCGCGGGTTTCGGCGGCTGTTTGGCATTCGGACTTGGAATGCGCCGAGAATCCTAAAACTGACAGAAGAATTATCGGATAAGCAATGAATTATGGGAGGAGAAATACTGTGAATTTTCAGAAATTGTGCAAAGACACCGGTTATTTCTGTGTGGGGGCCTCCGTATGGCTGGCAGAAAAGACTGCAGACCTTGCCGTGGCCGCCGGAAAGGCCACCGCTGAAGCGGCAAAGAAAATGACCGTCAAGGGGGAACGCATTGCTGCCCAGCGAAAGGCTGCCGCCGAGAAGCGCAGACAGGAGCGTATTGCCGCACAGGAAACAGAAGCCGCGCCGGCAGATTTGGAAGCGTCCGACCTGACAGCGGTTCTCTCTGCAACATAAGATTAAAAGATATGAGGTGATTTGACATGGACAAGAACGATCAGGAATTTATCATTCAAAAAATCCGCACCCAGTACACCGAGAAGGAAGCTACAGAACTTGACGAACTCCGTGAGCTGGACGCGAAGGTCAAGCGCCCTGCCAATGTGTTCGCTTATACCTTCGGCAGCATCTCGGCCTTGGTTATGGGCATCGGCATGAGCCTTGTGATGACGGACATCGGTGCTGTCATTGGGATTGCCGAGCCGATGTTCCCCGGCATTGTAATCGGTGTTGCCGGTATGCTTATGGCAATAATCAACTACCCCATTTACAAAAGGATTCTTTCTTCTCGCAAGAAGAAATACGCGGATAAAATCATGGCTCTCAGCGATAAAATCATGCGCAATTGATCTTGGGAATCTCTGAATCAATCCCCATGCGATACGATCTCGCCACAAACCACGAAAGCAGTTTGCGCATGGGGATTTATATGCATCCGCGTCGGTTGCCCCGTAAGGGGCGAGATGCGGGCATTTGTTTGAAGTTTACTAGGAATGCGGAGCTTTCATAGGAAATCGTCTTCGGCTGACTGCCGGATCGAAAGTCCCATCCGCGCGGTTGAAAAAGCGGGGAATCCACACAGGATTCCTCCGTTTTTTAAACGTTCGGCAGTGCTGAAATCACTCGCTATCCGCTCTCGCCGATTTCATGAGAATCCAACGGAGGCAATGCAAAAACTTGTGCTGCCTCCGCGCTTTTTTGAAATACGGCGAAAACAGAAACATAACTTTAACATTTCCATGTTATCATTACGAAAAATGCAGATTGATTTTTGAAAAGCATTCGCGGAACGATAACGAAACCTGAGAGGAAGCCAAAGCTGGTATATAAGGGCAATATCGATAGACACAATTATCGGGAGGAACGGGAAATGTTCAAAATATTAGTGGTAGAGGACGATAAAGACCTGAATAAGACCGTATGCAGTTTCTTAAACCGCAGCGGATATGAAGCTGCCGGCTGTTTTGGGGCGGAGGAAGCCTATGACCAGATGTATCAGACCACCTTTGACTGCATCGTGTCGGATATTATGATGCCCGGTATCGACGGCTTTGAATTCGTAAAAACGGTGCGATCTCTCAACGAGGATATTCCCATTCTGTTTATGACTGCCCGTGAGGATTTCGAAGCGAAGCAGCGGGGCTACCGTGTGGGTATTGACGATTACATGATCAAGCCCCTTGACCTGGACGAGCTGTTTTTGCGGATCGGCGCCTTACTTCGCCGCAGTAAAATCGCGTCCAGCCGCCGCTTGGAAGTCGGAAATTTCGTAATGGATGCCGACGAGCGCACCGCGGAGTTGGACGGTGAAGAAATTTCTCTTACGCACAGAGAGTTTAATCTGCTGTATAAGCTGCTTTCTTATCCCAAGAAGACCTTTTCCCGTCAGCAGCTTATGGACGAGTTTTGGGATGTGGATACGACGGCAAGCACACGGACTGTGGATGTCTACATGACCAAGCTCCGTGCCAAGCTCGCGGACTGCTCCTCTTTTGAAATACAGACCGTTCACGGTCTTGGCTATAAGGTGGTGCTGAAATGAAAAAGCAGGCTCCGATAAAAAAGATTTTATTATCGATGTACCATTATTTCTGCTTTTTTCTGGTGATGGCTTTTGTAATATCCTGTTGTATGTCACTGTTTGTCAGCACGATGAGCAGGTCAATGGGAATCACCTTGACCAACGAAATGATTGAAAGGGCAAGCAAGCTCACCTTTTGGAACGTGGTATTTTTAAGCCTTGTGTGCACATGGATTGATGAAATCCGCAGAAAGTTTATGGTGGACCGTCCGGTTCAGAAAATCGTTTCTGCTGCGGAGCAAATCGCGAAGGGCGATTATTCTGTGAGGATACCACCGCTGAAAGGCATCCTTGAGCATGACGGGCTGGGCGAGATTGTGGACTCTGTCAACAAGATGGCGGAAGAACTGTCCGGTGTGGAAACCATGCAAACGGACTTTATCGCCAATGTGTCCCATGAACTGAAAACGCCCATTGCGGTTATGCAGAACTATGCAACGCTTCTGCAGCATCCCGACCTTTCGGAAGAAGATAGGCTGAAGTATGCCAAATCCATAGGCGAAGCGACCAGACGGCTCAGCGGCCTTGTAACCAATATTCTCAAACTGAACAAGCTGGAGAGCCAGCAAATATATCCACAAGCGCAGAATTACAATCTGACTTCACAGATTTGCGAGTGTCTGCTTGCCTTTGAAAATGTGTGGGAAGAAAAGAGCATCGACATTGAAACCAATTTGACGGAGGATGTTTTTATTACCGCCGATCCCGAACTGCTGTCTCTCGTATGGAACAATCTGCTTTCCAATGCGTTCAAGTTTACGGATGAGGGCGGCGAGGTCGGCGTAGCTTTAAATAAAAAAGGCGATGCCATATCCGTTTCTGTTGCGGACACCGGATGCGGCATATCGCCCGAAGTCGGCAGGCATATTTTCGATAAATTCTATCAGGGAGATACTTCCCACGCGACGCAGGGCAACGGGCTTGGACTGGCCCTTGTGAAGCGTGTGGTAGACATTATGGGCGGTGATATCGCGGTTAGCAGTGAGGTAGGCAAAGGAAGTACATTCACCGTTACACTTAGAGGGACAGGCAATGCAAACTTGGAAGAAAATCGGTAAAGCGCTGCTCTTTCCCCATGCTGCGGTTCTGCTGATTCTGCTGCCCACTGCGGCGGTATTTATGGTTTACGCCATGGCTGTGCTGGGAACGGAAAACCCAATTACCACAGCCTCCTATGTCCTTGCCTTTTACACCCTGACCATTTGGTGTGCCAGAATGCCGCGAATGATCGGATTCTGCAAGCGGTTCAAAAGAACCAATTCGTATGCCGTCCGCTGGAGCGAAGATGTGCGGCTGCGTATGAATGTATCGCTGTATGGATCATTTTTGGGGAACGCGGCATACTCGGTGTTTCAGCTCTGCCTGGGATTTTATCATCAGTCTTTTTGGTATTACGCTATGGCTGGCTACTACATTTTGCTGGCTGCTATGCGGTTTTCCCTTGCCGGATACACCCGCAAGCACAAGCCCGGTGAGAAGATGCATACGGAGCTTATCCAATACCGTGCCTGCGGAATTGTGTTCCTGCTGATGAACCTGGCACTGACAGTTATGATTTTCTTCATGGTGTATTGGAACAGAACCTTCCACCATCACGAAATCACCACCATAGCAATAGCGGCATATACCTTCACGGCCTTTACCTTTGCGATTATCAACATGGTGAAGTACAGGAAATATCAAAGTCCCGTGTACTCGGCATCAAAAGCGATCAGCCTTGCTGCCGCTTGTGTGTCTATGCTAACGCTTGAATCTACAATGCTGACCACCTTTGGCGACGGCACAACGGATTTATTAACACGAAGGTTATTTTTGGGGATAAGCGGCGGTATGATTTCCGTATTCATCATCGCAATGGCGATTTATATGATCGTACGGGCGTCCAAAGCCTTGAAACAGGAGAATAAAAATGAGCGAACAGAATAACCGCTTCAACTACACCTACTCCGCAAAGGAACAAAGCGAAATTGATGCGATCAGAAAAAAATACGCCACAGATACGAACGATACAATGGATAAAATGGCGCTTCTGCGTAAGCTGGATGCCGGCGTTACCAACAAGGCCGCAACCGTTTCGCTCTGTGTCGGTATCGTCTCTGCCTTAATTATGGGATTGGGCATGAGCATGATTATGAGTGAATTTGGGGATGCTCTCGGCACAACATTAGAATGGACCATCGGGCTTATCTGCGGTATTGTCGGTATGGCGGGCGTGACCGCTGCCTATCCACTTTATCAGTGGGTATTGAAAAGAGAACGAAAGAAGGTCGCGCCCCGGATTTTGAAACTGACGGAGGAACTGTCGGAATCATAAAAAACACGGCATGGAGAAAAAGCTTCTTCATGCCGTGTTCTTCTGCGTACCCCCTTGACAAATTCAGCTTAGGCGATTAGAATAATCTTACATGTGTAAGATTACGGAAGGGAGACTGCAACAATGAGCTTGCCGCAGATTTCGGACGCTGAATTTGAAGTCATGGATATTATATGGAAGTATGCCCCCATAAGCACCAATGAGATTACAGAGCGATTATCAAAAACAAAGAACTGGAGTCCCAAAACCATCCATACAATGCTGACACGCCTGGAAGGAAAAGGCGTGATTACCCACTGGAAGGACAGCAGAGTTTTTGTTTATTCTCCCTGCTTTCGAAAAGAGGAATATATGGCCGCGGAAAGAACCACGTTTGTAAATCGCTTTTTTGGCGGAGCGATGAGCCAACTGATGGTAAGCTTTCTGGATCAGAAAGAATTTTCGGAAGACGAGCTGGATGAACTTCAAAAAATTCTAGACAAAAAGCGCGGGGATAAGAGGCGATAACTATGTTTTTGCAGCGCTTTCTCATCAGCAATCTGTGCAATGCCTTTCTAATCTGTATTATGCTGGGATTCAAGCGGATTCTTCGGAATAAAATCTCCCTGAGATTTCAGTATCTGAGCTGGTACGCTTTGCTGGCTTCTTTGACTGTGTCGTTCCTTCCCAGCCGCTTTTGGTTAAACTTGGAAAGCATGGGACCGGATAGCGGGAATTACTTTGCCATATCCATTGCCCCGGAAACAGTCTCACACACTGCCGCCCTTGGCGAGGGATGGCTTCACGATACCACGAATCTGGCGGTAAACCCTTCCGCGGATTGGCTGGCTTCCGCCATTGTATTGGTATGGCTGCTGGGCGTCATTGTGATGCTTGGCGTCTATTGGCGCGGCGCGCGTAAACTGCGCATGATCCGGGCCTATGCGGGGAAGCCGGCCGAGGATGTTCAGAATCTCTTTTGGGATTGCAAACAGCTGATCGCTCCGGGGAGTAAAGTAGAATTGAAGGAATCCCGGCTGATTTCTGCTCCTGTCAGCTTCGGTTTTCACCCGAATATCATTGTTTTGCCCGGAGAACATATCCACAGCCTGTCACAAAAGGAGCTGCGCCACATTCTGCTGCATGAACTGACCCATATTCGTCACGGGGACTTGCTGACGAATTATATAGTCTGCGCGCTTCAGGCCCTGTTTTGGTTTAACCCCTTTGTCTGGTTGGCAATGGGGCAGCTTCGCCGTGACCGGGAAGCGTACTGTGATTGGACTGTTATTAACAGATTTTCCAGCGAAGGGGAGCGCATCGAATATGGAAGCACAATTCTCCGGTTTGCGGCCATTCAGACAAATATTCACACCAGCCTTGTGAACGAATTCTGTGCGGGAAAGTCGCTGTTAAAGTATCGCCTGGAACAGATAGTGGCATTCCGGAGGGAAAACAGGTTATGCAGAGTGATCTGCAGCTTCTGCGCCGCGGTCTTCGTTTTCCTGTCCTTCGTTCAGGTCCCGGCAATGGCGCTGTGCGTGAACAATGGAGACAAATATTATACGCCCTCTGAGACTTTGAACATCACCGAGGAGGATTTCGGACCGCAATTTGCCGGAGCTGAGGGCTGCGCGGTGGTCTATGATCTGAACGCGGACAAATACACGGTCTACAATCGGAATGAAATTGTGCGCCGTCTGCCGCCCTGCTCTACCTATAAAATTTACGTGTTAGTTTAAAAACCTGGACTTAGTCCGTTATGTTGGACACAATGTATAGTATAATGGCACCATCAAGACCCTAGATTGAAAAAGTGAGCGTCAGGTTTGAGGCGATTTTTTAGAGAAATACCTGAAGTTCACTTTTGCAATACAA
>CALXFT010000035.1 GCA_944387635.1 uncultured Oscillospiraceae bacterium
TTTTGTGGCATACGTGCAATGGCCCTTGACTTTTCTGAAAAATAGGGTATAGTAAAGACAAAAGAGATTAGCACTCTCGAGCGGAGAGTGCTAAAACAGAAAGGAAGGATAGCTTATGAATTTCAATACCTATACCCAGAAGTCTCTGGAAGCTGTCCAGAGCGCACAGAATCTGGCTGTGCAGAATTCTCATCAGCAATTGGAGCAGGTTCACCTGCTGCTTGCCTTGATCCGCCAGGACGGCGGCCTGATTCCCCAGCTGCTTCGGAAGATGGAGATCACCGTGGAGAGTCTGGACGCGGCGGCTGCCGCTCAGCTGCGGAAGATCCCCGCGGTGAAGACCAGCCGGGAGGCGGACCGGTTCTATATCAGCGCGGATACGGACGCGGCATTCACCGCGGCGGAAGCCCAGGCCAAGGCCATGAAGGACGACTTCGTCTCTGTGGAGCACCTGTTCCTGGGCTTGCTGGAAACGGCCCGGGGCGGCGTGAAGGAGCTGTTTGAAACCTACCGCATTACCAAGGAAAACGCCCTGAAGGCCCTTCAGGCTGTCCGTGGAAACCAGCGCGTGACCTCCGACAGCCCCGAGGGTACCTACGACGCTCTGGAAAAGTACGGCACAGACCTGGTCAAGCGGGCGCGGGAACAGAAGATGGACCCCGTGATCGGCCGTGACGAGGAGGTCCGCAACGTCATCCGGATTCTGTCCCGGAAGACCAAGAACAACCCCGTCCTCATCGGTGAGCCCGGCGTGGGCAAAACCGCCATCGTCGAGGGCCTGGCCCAGCGGATTGTGAAGAAGGACGTACCCAAGTCCCTTCAGGACAAGACCATCGTCTCTCTGGACATGGGCGCGCTGATTGCCGGAGCCAAGTACCGGGGCGAATTTGAGGAGCGTCTGAAGGCGGTGCTCAATGAGGTCAAGCAGTCCGACGGCAGGATCATCCTGTTCATCGACGAGCTGCACACCATCGTCGGCGCGGGCAAGACCGAGGGCAGCATGGACGCCGGCAACCTGCTCAAGCCCATGCTGGCCCGTGGTGAGCTGCACTGCATCGGCGCCACCACCCTGGACGAGTACCGCCAGTATATCGAGAAGGACGCGGCTCTGGAGCGGCGCTTCCAGCCTGTGACCGTGGATGAGCCCACGGTAGAGGACACCATTGCCATTCTCCGGGGCCTGAAGGAACGTTACGAGGTCTTCCACGGCGTAAAGATCGCGGACTCCGCCATCATCGCCGCCGCAACACTCTCCCACCGGTATATCACCGACCGGTTCCTGCCGGATAAGGCTATCGACCTGGTGGACGAGGCCTGCGCCCAGATCCGCACGGAGATGGACTCCATGCCCACGGAGCTGGACGCCGTGTCCCGGAAGATCATCCAGATGGAGATCGAGGAAGCGGCCCTGAAGAAGGAGGAGGATGAGCTGTCCCGCGGACGTCTGGCCCAGCTGCAGAAGGAACTGGCGGAGGAGCGGGATAAGTTCAACGCCATGAAGGCACAGTGGGACAATGAAAAGAATGCCATCGGCAAGGTGCAGCAGCTTCGCGAGCAGATCGAGGAGCTGAACCGGCAGATCGAGGCCGCCGAACAGAGCTACGACCTGGAGAAGGCGGCGGAGCTGAAGTACGGCCGTCTGCCCGAGGCCAAGCGGAAGCTGGCGGAGGAGGAGCGGCGGTCCCAGGCCGCAAAAGAGAGCAGCATTCTCCGGGACCGGGTCACCGACGAGGAGATTGCCCGGATCGTGGAGCGCTGGACCGGCATTCCCGTGTCCCGTCTGGTGGAGGGGGAGCGGGAGAAGCTGCTTCACCTGGACGAAACCCTCCACAAGCGGGTGGTGGGCCAGGATGAGGCGGTTCAGGCCGTCACCGAGGCCATCCAGCGCAGCCGGGCCGGAATTCAGGATCCCAACCGGCCCACCGGCTCCTTCCTGTTCCTGGGTCCCACCGGCGTGGGCAAGACGGAGCTGGCAAAGACTCTGGCAGAAGCCCTCTTTGACGATGAGAACAACCTGGTTCGCATCGATATGTCCGAATATATGGAGAAGTTCTCCGTCTCCCGTCTCATCGGCGCGCCTCCCGGATATGTGGGCTATGAGGAAGGCGGCCAGCTGACCGAGGCTGTACGCCGTAAGCCCTATTCCGTGGTCCTCTTCGACGAAGTGGAAAAGGCCCATCCCGACGTGTTCAACATCCTGCTTCAGGTTCTGGACGACGGCCGAATCACCGACTCCCAGGGCAGAACCGTGGACTTTAAGAACACCATTCTGATCCTGACCTCCAACCTGGGCTCGGAGTATCTGCTGGGCGGCGTCCGGGAGGACGGAACCATTGACGAAAATGTCAAGGTCCAGGTGGAGGCGCTCCTGCGCAAGTCCTTCCGTCCGGAGTTCCTGAACCGGCTCGATGAGATCGTCTTCTACAAGCCTCTGACCAAGGAGAACATCACCAGCATCATTGACCTGCAGATCGATAAGCTCAACCGCCGTCTGGAGGAGCAGCAGATCCGCTGCGAGGTGACGCCGGCGGCCAAGGAGGCCATTGTGGACGCGGCCTACGATCCTCAGTACGGCGCCCGGCCTCTGCGCCGGTATGTCCAGCACACCGTGGAGACCATGCTCAGTAAGCGGCTCCTGCGGGGCGACATCGCCCCGGGGCAGACCGTCACCGTGGACGCCCGGGACGGAGAGCTGTATCTGCGCTGATCCGAGAAGGGAATACCGAATCATGCCATAACCAAAACACACCCAGGCAGCCTGTGAACGCGCTGCCTGGGTGTGCCTGTTTTCACGGGAACGCCGGTTGAAATGCCGGGGGAAAAATGGTATAGTATGGAAGAAACCTTCCGGGAGCGAAAAACGATCCCGGCGCGGGAGGAAAGAAACGATGCAGACCGTGGAAAAACAAAGACTCTTTTCCAATCAGAAGCTGATCCGCCTGATCATTCCCCTGATTATCGAGCAGGGCTTGACCATTCTGGTGGGCATGTGTGACGGCGTCATGGTGTCCTCTGTAGGCGAAGCGGCCATTTCCGGCGTTTCCCTGGTGGATATGATCAACGCGGTGATCCTGACGCTGTTCGCTGCCCTGGCCACCGGCGGCGCCGTGGTGACCAGCCAGTTCCTGGGCGCCCGTCAGCCGGATAAGGCCAGAAAGAGCGCCGGACAGCTGGTGATGCTGGCGGGGTCCCTTGGGATTGCGGCGGCAGCGCTGTGCCTGCTTTTCGGGCGGCAGATTATGGGCGTGTTCTTTGGCTCCATTTCGCCCCAGGTCATGGAAGCGGGTCTGATTTATCTGCGGATCACGGCGCTGTCCTTCCCCTTCATCGCTCTGTATAACGCGGGAGCCGCCATTTTTCGAAGCACCGGCAACAGCCGGGTCTCCATGAAGGTCAGCGTTCTGATGAATCTCATCAACGTCTGCGGAAACGCCCTGTGCATTTACGGCCTGAAGATGGGCGTGGAAGGCGTGGCCATCCCCACCCTGATCTCCCGGATGACGGCGGCGGTGGTGATCCTGGTCCTGGCCGCGTCCCCGAAGCAGGAGCTGTATCTGCAAAGGGAGAGCCTTCAGAGTGTGGACAGGAAGATGATGGGCAGCATTCTCCACATCGGCATTCCCTCGGCTTGTGAGAATACCTTCTTCCAGCTGGGACGGCTGACGGTGGTCAGCATGATCGCGTTGTTCGGCACCACCCAGACCTCGGCCAATGCTGTGGCCAACACCCTGGACAGCATTGGCATCATCGTGGGCCAGGCCATGGGCCTTGCCATGGTGACCGTAGTGGGCCAGTGCGTGGGCGCGGAGGACACGGACCAGTGCGTTTACTACACCAAAAAACTGATGATCTGGACCTACCTGCTCCAGGGCCTGACCAATGCCATGATCTTCCTGTTCGTAGATCCTCTGATCGGGCTGTACAGCTCCCTGTCTGCCGAGACGGTGGATCTGGCCCGGCTGCTGGTACGGATTCACAGCTTTTTTGCCATGTTCATGTGGCCTGCGGCCTTTGTGCTGCCCAACGCCCTGCGGGCTGCCAATGACGTGAAATTCACCATGTGGGTGGGCGTGGGGTCCATGGTGGTCTTCCGGATCGCCGGGTCCTGGCTGCTGTGCGTCTATTTGGGCATGGGGGCCTTAGGCGTCTGGATTGCCATGATCGTGGACTGGGTGTGCCGCATCGGCTTCTTCCTGCCCCGGGTCCTGTCAGGAAAGTGGAAAGGGAAGTACGTTCCCGGTTGATAAAAAGCGCCGCCAAGAGCCGAAGCGCTTGGCGGTGTTCTTGCGACTTATGCCCAGTCCGGCAGCTTTTCAAAGCGAAAAATCTTTCCGGCAAAGGGGAAGGTGAGCTGGCAGGAGAAGAGCATGGGAGCCTGAGCCTTGTCCCGGGCGCCGTACTTGTGATCGCCTACCAGGGGATAGCCACGGCTGGAAAACTGGACCCGGATCTGGTGGCTCCGGCCGGTGTGCAGCCGGATTCGGACCAGGCTGGTCTGCCCCGCGGTCAGGCGGCGGAAGGTCAGCCGGGCGGGCTTGACCCCTTTGCGCTGTCGGTTGACCACGAAGACCTTGTTCTTCCCGCTGTCCTTCCACAGCAGATCTTCCCAGTCGCCGGTCTCCGGCGGCGTGCCGTGGACCATGGCCACATACTCCTTTTCCATTGTCCCTTCCTGGACTGCCCGGCACAGGGCGGCGGCCGCTGTTTTGGCGCGGGCGTAGACCATGACACCGCCCACGTTCCGATCCAGGCGGTGGACCGGATAGAAGATGCCGCCCAGCTCTTCGGCCAGGATCTGGGGCAGGTCATGCTCGGAGTCCAGGCCCAGGGGCTTGACGCAGACCACCAGGTTGTCGTCGGTATAGAGAAGTTCCATCCTTGCGCCTCCTTCGCGCCTGAGCACAGGCTCGTATCGCATTACTATATCACAGAATCCTTCGGATTTGAAGAGATCCGCTTGAATTCCCAGGCTTGTTTTAGTATAATGTGGGGAGAATATGGAGGTTAGAGAAATGACAACAAATGATTACCGGCGCATGTCGCCCCTGCGGATCTTTCTGCGCTATTTTAAAAATCACCGCAAGCTTTTTGCCGTGGACGTGCTCTGCGCCGTGGGCATCGCGGCCATTGACCTGTCCTTCCCCCTGGTGACCCGGAAGGCTCTGTACGATCTGCTGCCCAACCGGCTGTACGAAACCTTTTTCGCCATTATGGTCGCGGTGGCGGTCAGCTATCTGCTGCGCTCCGTGCTGAACTACATCGTGACCTACTATGGCCACACCTTCGGCATTCGGGTGGAGGCGGATATCCGGGCGGATCTGTTTCGGCATATGCAGGAACTGAGCTTTGACTACTACGACAGCAACCGGACGGGAAAGCTCATGGCCCGGCTGACCTCGGACCTGTTTGAGCTGACGGAGCTGGCCCACCACGGACCGGAGGATCTGCTGACCTCGGTGCTGACCATCTGCGGCGCCCTGTACGTCATGGGGTCCATTCGCTGGGAACTGGCGCTGGTGGTGGCCATGACCATCCCCGTGTTCCTGGTGGTGGTCATGCTTCTGCGCAAGCGTATGGCCCGGGCCTCGGCCAAGGCCAAGGAGACCACCGGCCACATCAACCAGGAGATCGAGAGCAGCCTTTCCGGCGTCCGCACTGCCAAGGCCTTTGCCAATGAGGCTGTGGAGGAGGCCAGATTTATGGCAGCCAACCAGGTGTACAAGACCTCCAAGCGGGACTTTCACAAGGCCATGGGCATGTTCCACAGCAGCGTGGAGTTCTTCTTGTGCAGCCTCAACGCCATCGTCATCGGCGTAGGCGGCTACTATGTCATGCGCGGGGAAATGGACTACCGGGACCTGCTGACCTTCAGCTTGTATATCAGCTCTTTTGTCAACCCCATGCGCAAGCTCAGCAACTTCTCGGAGATGTTCGCCAACGGCTTCGCCGGCCTGAACCGGTTTGTGGAGGTCATGCGAACGGAGCCCACGGTTCAGGACAAGCCCGACGCCAAGCCTCTGGGCCATGCCAGGGGAGAGATCCGGGTGGATCACGTGTCCTTCGCCTATGACGGCGATTTGGCGGTGCTCCATGACGTGAGCCTGGATGTGACGCCCGGGGAGACCATTGCCATTGTGGGTCCCTCCGGCGGCGGCAAGTCCACCCTGTGCCAGCTGATCCCAAGGTTCTATGACGTAAGCTCCGGATCTATCTCCATCGACGGGGCGGACATCCGGGATCTGACCCAGAAGAGCATTCATGAGAACATCGGCATCGTTCAGCAGGATGTGTTCCTCTTTGCCGATACCATTTATGAAAACATCCGCTACGGCAAGCCCGATGCCACCATGGAGCAGGTGGTGGAGGCCGCCAAGCGGGCGGAGATCTACGAGGATATCCTGGCCATGCCCGACGGCTTCCAGACCTATGTAGGCGAGCGGGGGACCCTGCTGTCCGGCGGACAGAAGCAGCGCATTGCCATTGCCCGGATCTTCCTGAAGAATCCGCCGATCCTGATCCTGGACGAGGCCACCTCCGCGCTGGACTCCGTTACCGAGGCCAGGATTCAGCGGGCCTTCGACAACCTCTCTGTGGGCCGGACCACGTTAATCATTGCCCACCGGTTAAGCACCATCCGCAGCGCCAACCGGATCGTATCCGTTGCCGACGGCGTCATCGCCGAGTGCGGCACCCACGAGGAGCTTCTGAAGACCGACGGCATATACGCCCAGCTCTACAAGACCCAGAACGCCCTGGCCCTGGAGGCCGTTCAGCGGGTATAAAGAACAAAAACCGTCCCGGCGAAACCAAGTTTTCGCCGGGACGATTATTATGGAAGTGAGGGAGATCACATTTTGTCCGGGGCGGAGAAGCCCAGGATATGAATGCAGGTCTCCAGAATGTTCTTGGCCAGGCCCAGCAGGGCAATGTGGCCGGCCTTGACGGTCTCGTCGGCCTCCTTCAGCACCGGAGTCTCATGGTAGAACTTGTTGACGCATCCGGCAAGCTCGTAGATGTAGGCGCAGATCAGGTTGGGGGAGGAGGTCTTCAGAGCGGTCTCCAGGGTGGGGCCCAGCTTGGTCATGGCCAGCATCAGGTCTTTGGCGATGCCGTTGGCCGGGGCCTGGATGGGAAGATGCTCCCAGTCGCCGTACTTGGACAGGATGGACTTGACCCGGACAATGGTGTAGAGAATGTAGGGGCCGGTGTTGCCCTCAAAGGCGGCGAAGCGGTCCATGTCGAAGATATAGTCCTTGGTGGGCTGGTTGCTCAGGTCGCCGTACTTCAGGGCGGCCAGGGCGATCTTGGCGGTGGTGGCGTCCACCTGGGATTCCTCCACGATCTGGTTCTCCACCACCTTGGCCCGGACGAAGTCGGTCATGTCGGACAGAAGTTGCTCCAGACGCATGACGCCGCCCTCTCTGGTCTTGAAGGGCTTGCCGTCCTTGCCGTTCATGGTGCCGAAGCCCACATGCTCCAGCTCGGTCTCAGGCTCCACGATTCCGGCCTTCCGGGCGGCCCGGAATACCTGTTCGAAGTGCAGGGCCTGCCGCTTGTCCGTCAGGTACAGGATTTTGTCCGGATGGAAGTCCCGCATCCGCTGGACGATGGTGGCCAGGTCCGTGGTGGCGTAAATGGCGGAGCCGTCGGACTTGATCAAAATGCAGGGAGGCACTTCCTTCTTGTCCGTCTCCTCGGCCACGGGCATGACCAGAGCGCCGTCGCTGACCACGGTGAGTCCCTTGGCCTTCATATCCTCGATCATGGCGGGGATGTAGGGATCGGCGTCGCTTTCGCCCTGCCAGGATTCGAAATGGACGTCCAGACTGTTGTAGATCTTGGTCATGTCCGCCACAGACAGATCCATGATGTGCTTCCAAATGGCCCGGTAGCCGGGGCGGCCCTTCTGCAGCTCAAAAGTGGCGGTGTGGGCACGGCCGGCATAATCCGCGTCCACCTTCTTTTTAGCCGAGGCGGCGGGATAGATTTCCTCCAGTTCGGAAATGGTGAAGGGAGGCTCTGTGGGGTAGGGGCCGGTGAAGCTGGCGTCAAAATAGCACAGCTCAGGCTGGCGCTCCTGAAGCTCCGTGATGATCAGGCCCATCTGAAGGCCCCAGTCGCCCAGGTGGATATCGCCGATGGCCCGATAGCCCAGGAAGGCGTACAGCCGTTTCAGGCTCTCGCCGATGATGGCGCTGCGCAGATGGCCGATGTGCAGAGGCTTGGCCACATTGGGTCCGCCGTAGTCCACCACGATGGTCTTGTCGGCACCGATCTTCTCCACGCCGAAGTCTCCGGCGGTGCGCATGGCCTCCAGATAGGCCTGCAGGAAGGCGTCGCTGAGCTTCAGGTTGATGAAGCCGGGCATGACCGCCTCCACCAGGCTGTAGTCGCTGGGGTCCAGCTTTTCCGCCACGGCCTTGGCGATCTGGATGGGGGCGCACTTGTACTGCTTGGCGGCAGACAGGGCGCCGTTGCACTGGTATTCGCACAGGTCAGGCCGGTTGGACACTGTGACCCGGCCAAAGGCGGGGTCATAACCGGCGTCGGAGAAGGCCTGCCGCATTTTCTCCGTAATGATGTCTAAGATTTTTTCCATACTTTCAAATACTCCCGCTTCCAAAGACGGCGGCTCAGGCCTGCTTGGCCTTCTGCTCCGCCATCCAGTTCAGATAGTCGTCATAGGTTCCGTACCGGTCAAGGATGGTGCCGTCAGGCTGGAAGGCGATGACCCGGTTACAGACGGAGGTCAGCATTTCGTGGTCGTGAGAGGCCAGCAGCACCACGCCGGGGAAGGCCTCCAGGCCCTTGTTCACGGCCTGAATGGACTCCATGTCCAGGTGGTTGGTGGGCTGGTCCAGCAGCAGTACGTTGGCCCCGGAGAGCATCATCTTACTGAGCATGCAGCGGACCTTCTCGCCGCCGGAGAGCACGTCCACGGGCTTGAACACGTCCTCGCCGGAGAACAGCATCCGGCCCAGAAAGCCCCGCAGGTATACGTCGTCCTTCTTGGCGGAGTACTGGCGCAGCCAGTCCACCAGCTCCATCTTGTTGCCTTCAAAGTAGGGGGTGTTGTCCTTGGGCAGGTAGCTGCGGATGGTGGAGACGCCCCACTTGATGCCGCCTTCCTCCGGCTCCAGCTCGCCCATGAGGATCTGGAACAGGGCGGTCTGGGCCAGCTCGTTCTCACCGACGAAGGCGATCTTGTCTGTGCGGTTCACGGAGAAGTAGACCTTGTCCAGCAGCTTCACGCCGTCCACAGTGGCGGACACGTCCTTGACGGTGAGCACATCCTTTCCCAGCTCCCGCTCCTGCTGGAAGCCCACAAAGGGATAGCGGCGGGTGGAGCAGGGCATTTCTTCCACGGTCAGCTTGTCCAGGAGCTTGCGCCGGGCGGTGGCCTGCTTGGCCTTGGCCTTGTTGGCGGAGAAGCGCTGGATGAACAGCTGCAGCTCCTCAATCTTCTCCTGGTTGCGCTTGTTCTTGTTGCGGATCATGGCCTGAACCATCTGGGAAGACTCATACCAGAAGTCGTAGTTGCCCACGTACATCTTAATCTTGCCGTAGTCGATGTCCACGGTGTGGGTGCACACGGTGTTGAGGAAGTGGCGGTCGTGGGATACGGCGATGACCATGCCGGGGAAGTCCAGCAGGAAGTCCTCCAGCCAGTTGATGGCCTCAATGTCTAAGTTGTTGGTGGGCTCGTCCAGCATGACGATGTCCGGATTGCCGAACAGGGCCTGGGCCAGCAGGACCTTCACCTTCAGCCGGGGGTCCGTAGCGCTCATCATGTCGTAGTGCAGCTCCGTGCCGATGCCCAGACCCTGGAGCAGCCGGGAGGCGTCGGACTCGGCTTCCCAGCCGCCCAGTTCTGCGAACTCCGCCTCCAGGTCCGCGGCGCGCAGACCGTCCTCGTCGGAGAAGTCGGGCTTTTCGTAAATGGCGTCCTTCTCCTTCATGACGTCATACAGATGCTGGTTGCCCATGATCACCGTGTCCAGGACGGTGTATTCGTCATAGGCGTTCTGGTTCTGCTTCAGAACCGAGACCCGCTTGGTCGGATCGACGGAAATGCTGCCGGTGGTGGACTCCAGCTCGCCGGTGAGGATGCGCAGGAAGGTGGACTTGCCCGCGCCGTTGGCGCCGATGATGCCATAGCAGTTGCCGGGGAGGAATTGCAGATCCACGTGCTGGAACAGCCACTGACCTCCGAATTGCATGCCCAAATTGCTGATTGTGATCATTTCATACTCCTTATATTCCTAAGTGCCTGTTTGCATGCTCAGGCCATATTTTTACATCATAATCATACCACAGAATTGTGAATAAAGAAAGAACTTTTTTTCAAAGGCCTTGCATTTTCGCGAGACTGCGCTATAATATTAGCACTCAGAAGAAAAGAGTGCTAACTCAAAAAAGGACGTGAATGTTTTTTATGGAAAAGCAGCAGTTTAAAGCGGAATCTCAGCGCCTTCTGGATCTGATGATCAATTCCATCTACACACATCGGGAGATCTTCCTGCGGGAGATCATCTCCAATGCCTCCGACGCCATTGACAAGCTGGCCTATACGGCTCTGACCGACGACAAGGTGGGCATCAGCCGGGACCAGTTTGCCATAACCATCACCCGAGATCCGGAGAACCGGACTCTGACGGTCTCCGACAACGGCATCGGCATGTCAAAGGAGGAGCTGGAGGAGAACCTGGGTACCATTGCCAAGTCCGGCTCCCTGAGCTTCAAGCAGGCCATGGAGAAAGATGAGGACGTGGACATCATCGGCCAGTTCGGCGTGGGCTTCTACTCCGCCTTCATGGTGGCTTCCTCCATTACCGTCATCAGCAAAAAGTACGGTGAGGACACCGCCTGGAAGTGGGTCTCCGACGGGGCCGACGGCTATACCATTGAGGAAACCGAGAAGGACGCCCCCGGCACCGATATCATCATGACCCTGAAGGCCGACACCGAGGACGAGAAGTATTCCGAATTCCTGGAGGAGTATGAGCTGCGCTCCCTGGTGCGCAAGTACTCCGACTATATCCGTTACCCCATCCGCATGGAGGTCACCAAATCCCGCCCTGTGGAGGAGCCCGAAGCGGAAGCCGGCGAGGGCGGGGAAAGCGGCGAGGAGAGCGCCGAGTACAAGGCGCCCAAGTATGAGAGCTACACGGAGATGGAGACTCTGAACTCCATGGTCCCCATCTGGCAGCGCGCCAAGAAGGACGTGTCCGACGAGGAGTACGAGACATTCTACCGGGATAAATTCTTCGACTACAACAAGCCTCTGCGGATCATCCACTCCAGCGCCGAAGGCAGCGTTTCCTTCAAGGCTCTGCTCTACATCCCTGGCAAAGCGCCCTACGACTTCTATACCAAGGACTTCAAGCGGGGCTTGCAGCTGTACAGCAGCGGCGTCATGATTATGGAGAACTGCGAGGATCTGCTGCCTGAGCACTTCCGGTTCGTCCGGGGCGTGGTGGACAGCCAGGACCTGTCCCTGAACATCAGCCGGGAAATGCTCCAGCACAACCGCCAGCTGACCATCATTGCCCGCAATATCGAAAAGAAGATCAAGTCGGAACTGAAGTCCATGCTGGACAATGACCGGGAGAACTATGAGAAGTTCTATGCCGCCTTCGGCCGGCAGCTGAAGTACGGCGCGGTTTCCGACTACGGCGCCCACAAGGATTCCTGCCAGGACCTGCTGCTGTTCTACAGCCATAAGCAGGGCAAGCTGATCAGCCTGAAGGAGTATGTGGAGGCCATGGCCGAGGGCCAGGAGAAGATCTACTTTGCCCCCGGTGAGAACAAGGACCGTCTGGCCAAGCTGCCCCAGGTGGAGACCCTGAGCAAGAAGGGCTATGACGTGCTGCTGTTCACCGAGGATGTGGATGAGTTCGTACCCCAGACGCTGATGACCTATATGGAGAAGTCCTTTTGCAACGTCTCCTCCGAGGACCTGGGCCTGAAGACTGAGGAGGAGAAGAAGGAGGCAGAGGAGAAGGCCGAGCAGATGAAGGGCCTGCTGACCTTCGTCAAGGAGTCCCTGGGTGACCAGGTCAAGGAGGTCAAGCTCTCCGACGACCTGGGCAGCCACCCGGTCTGCATGACGCCGGACGCCGGAATGAGCTTCGAAATGGAGAAGTATATGAAGCGGGTCAATCCCGAGTTTGCCTACCCCGTGGGCCGGATCTTGGAGCTGAACCCGGACCATGAGGCTGTGAAGACCCTGGAGCGGACCATGACCGAAGACCCCGTGAAGGCCAAGGACTACGCCCAGCTGCTGTGCTATCAGGCCCAGCTGATGGCGGAGCTGCCTCTGGAGGACCCCTTCGCCTACACCGAGCTGGTGTGCAAGCTGATGCGCTGATCGATGAAAACAGATTCCGGGCTTTGGATATTTGGTCCAAAGCCCGGAATGTTTTTTGTTGCATTCTGTCTTGCGCTGTGGTAAACTGAAGGCGGACAACTGGATATACAGAGGGAGGTAGATTTATGAGTTATATGTACGAAGCTGATCAGATCGCGGAAGTGTTGGTGTCCGGACTGCTGGGCTTGATCCCTTCGGGAGCTCTGAGCCTGATGTCCTATGTGCTGACGTCTCTGGCGATATACACCCTTGCCCGGCGCAGGGGACTGCGGCACCCCTGGCTGGCCTGGGTCCCCGTGGCGAACAACTGGCTGATCGGATCCCTTTCCGACCAGTTCCGGTATCTGACCCGAGGGGAAAACAAGTCCAAGCGCAAATCTTTGCTGGTCCTGGGCATCCTCAGCACGGCTCTGAGCGCTGCTCTCATTGCCCTGTTTATTGCCATGGTGGCGCAGACGGTCATTGGCTATGGCCATGGCATGGATTCTGACGCCATGGCTGAAGGGCTCATTGGCTTGGCAATGGGGATCCTGGGCCTGTGCCTGCCCATGTTGGCGGTGATCATCGCCTATGTGATCATCCGCTATATGGCCCTGTACGACATTTACAAGTCCATGGATCCGGGCAACAGCGTCTTGTTCCTGCTTCTGAGCATTCTGTTCAGCGTGACGGAGCCCTTCTTCCTGTTCTTCAGCCGGAATAAGGATCTGGGCATGCCCCCCAGACGGCGGCCGGAGGCCGGGAACCCCCAGGAACCCTGGGAGGACGCGGGGAAGGAATATCTGTGACCGTCACCGAACCGGGCAAATCGGCATCTCCGCTCCCGCGGAACATGGAGGTAATCAATGGATATCCAGCGCATTCGCAAGATCTTTGAAGACACGGCCTATGTCCGCACCGGCGGCAGCGAGGAGGAATTGCGCGCGGCCCGGTACCTGGTACGGACCCTGGAGTCCTTGGGCCTGAGCGCCCAAATCGTTCCTTTTGAGGTTCCTATGTCCCAGATCCGGGAGGCGGTATTCCTTGCCGATGGGAAAGAAATTCCCTGCAAGGGCTACCTTTGTGCCGGAAGCGGTACCGTGGAGGCGCCTTTCTACTACCTGCGCAACACCGATCCCTGCTCCTTAAGCCGATGCAAAGGGAAGATCGTCATGATCGACGGGTATCTGGGCTATTGGATCTATCAGGACCTGCTGGAAAACGGGGCTGTGGGCTTTGTGACCTACGACGGCAACGCCAACTACGCCGACCGGGACATCGACCAGCGGGAACTGCGTTCTTACGTTCACAAGGGGAATCGTATCCCCGGCGTGAATATCAATGCCAAGGACGCCATTGCTCTGATCCGGGCAGGCACATCCTCCGCCAAGCTGGTCCTGGACCAGGAGGAGACTCTGGGGCAGTCCCACAATGTGATTCTGGATCTGCCCGGCGAGACGGAGCAGTACATCGCCTTCACCGCCCACTATGACTCAACCTCCCTGTCCCAGGGCGCCTACGACAACATGTCCGGCAGCATCGGTCTGCTGGGCCTGGCAGAGTACTTTGCCGGACATTCCCATCGCTGCGGCCTGAAGTTTATCTGGTGCGGCAGCGAGGAGCGTGGCCTGCTGGGCTCCAAGGCTTTCTGTGCCGGGGAAGAGGCGGTGAAGGACTGCCTGCTGAACATCAACCTGGATATGATCGGCTCCATTATGGGCAAGTTCATCGGCTGTGTCACCGGTGAAGAGAAGCTGTGTCACTACATCGAATATCTGGCCGCGGAGGAAGGCTTCGGCATTCAGGTCAGCCAGGACGTGTACTCCAGCGACTCCACACCCTTTGCCGACCGGGGGATTCCGGCGGTGTCCTTTGCCCGGGCAGCCCCCGGCAACACGGCCACCATCCACAACAGCTACGACACCATGGCGGTCATCAGCTGCGATCAGATGGTCCGGGACATCGACTTCATCACCGCCTTTGCCGCCCGCATGGCCAACGCCTGCCGCTGTCCCGCAGCTCGGGAGATGCCGGACAACATGAAGGAAAAACTGGACATCTACCTGTGCCGGAAGCGGGATAAGAAATAAAGACAGATCGGACAGGAGGCGCAATCGCCTCCTGTCTTGCTTTCCTGTCTTCTTCACTGATCGATTAAAGATTTTAAAAGAGAATCAGTATCAAAACCGGAGATCCGCAAAGTGAAAAAAGCAGCAACCCCTCTTCTGCCGTTTTGGCGGCTGGAAGAGGGGCATTTTTCAATTTCTGCCAATATACGGATTTATGCCTCGGCTATTTATCCGGGGAAAACTTAAGCAAAATATACGGCTCAATTTCCAAAACCGTGGCAATATTAAACAGCACATCCAAGGAAACAGCCCGAACCATGTTTGGCGCTTCAATGGCACACATGTGCTGCCTGCTGATGCCGATCTTTTCAGCGACCTGTTCTTGTGCATATCCCTTGCGTTTTCGATAATAGGCAATTGCGTATCCCAAGTCCCGATAGCGCTCGGTGTTATCAAATTCAAGCGTCCCTGATTCTTCTGCCATACGATCACCTTATTGTATTTTACCGAAAAATCAGAAAGTCATAAATTGTTTGGAATGCGACACTTGATATTTAAAATGAGACAATATATAATGTGTATTGTGACATTTGATATGCAAACAACAGAAAAGCATCGGGGCAGGAAGTGATTTCCTGCCCCGATGCTTATTTTTGAGAGGCCACGCTTTTGCGGACCAGGGCGCGGTGGAGGCGGGCCTGGGCCAGCTGCAGATCCGTCTGGGAGGCGTCCTTGTCCTGGAGAATCCGGTCTGCCCGCTGGCGGGACCGCTCCGCCCGCTCGGCGTCGATGTCTTCCGCCCATTCAAAGGTGGTGGGGATCAGAGTGACCGCGCCACCCTGGACGCTGAGCATGCCGCCCATACAGGCGGCGGTCCGACGCCGTCCGCCGGAGACCACCACGGCCTGGCCCATGCCCAAGGGCGCCACATAGTCTATGTGGCGGGCGAGAATGGCCGCGTCGCCGCCGGAGGTCCGGACCAGAAGCTCTTCCGCCGGGCCGTCGTAGATCAGACCGTCGGGGGTGACGATCCGGAGCTGAAAGGGGGTCATGCGCTCCCACCGCCCCGGTACTTGGCTGCCACGTCGTCAATGGAGCCGGCGAAGAGGAAGAAGGACTCGGGGATATCGTCGTGCTTGCCCTCGATGATCTCCCGGAAGCTGCGGATGGTCTCCTTCAGAGGAACGTACTTGCCCTGGTAGCCGGTGAACTGCTCGGCCACATGGAAGGGCTGACTCAGGAACCGCTGGACCTTCCGGGCGCGGTTGACGATCAGCTTGTCCTCCTCGCTCAGTTCGTCCATGCCCATGATGGCAATGATGTCCTGAAGCTCCTTATACCGCTGCAAAATGCTCTGAACGGCCCGGGCAGTCTCGTAGTGCTCGGCACCCAGAATCTCCGGGGACAGAATCCGGGAGGTGGAGTCCAGGGGATCCACAGCCGGATAGATGCCCAGGGAGGCAATGCTCCGGTCCAGCACCGTTGTGGCGTCCAGGTGGGCGAAGGTGGTGGCGGGAGCCGGGTCCGTCAGGTCATCGGCAGGGACGTAGACCGCCTGGACGGAGGTGATGGAGCCATTCTTGGTGGAGGTAATGCGCTCCTGCAGCGCGCCCATTTCCGTGGCCAGCGTGGGCTGGTAGCCTACGGCGGAGGGCATGCGGCCCAGCAGAGCCGAGACCTCGGAACCGGCCTGGGTGAAGCGGAAGATGTTGTCGATGAACAGCAGCACGTCCTGATGCTTCACATCCCGGAAGTACTCTGCCATGGTCAGCCCGGAAAGGCCCACCCGCATACGGGCTCCAGGGGGCTCGTTCATCTGGCCGAAGACCATGGCGGTCTTGGAGATGACGCCGGACTCGGTCATTTCGTTGTACAGGTCGTTGCCCTCCCGGGTCCGCTCGCCGACGCCGGTGAAGACGGAGTAGCCGTTGTGAGCGGTGGCGATGTTGTAGATCAGCTCCTGGATCAGCACGGTCTTCCCTACGCCCGCGCCGCCGAAGAGGCCGATCTTACCGCCCTTGGCATAGGGGCAGATCAGGTCGATGACCTTGATGCCGGTCTCCAGGATCTCCGTGGCCGGCTGCTGATCCTCGTAGGAGGGGGCGGGACGGTGAATAGGCCACCGGTCACTGCCGGCAACGGGAGGCTTGCTGTCAATGGGCTGGCCCAGCAGGTTGAACACGCGGCCAAGGCAGTCGTCGCCTACGGGGATGGTGATGGGCGCGCCGGTGTCGATGGCCTCCGCTCCTCGCTTCAGACCGTCGGTGGAGGACATGGCGATGCACCGGACCACGTTGTCTCCGATGTGCTGGGCCACTTCCGCTACAATGACCGCGTCCGCGTTGGGAATCCGGATGGCGCTGAGCAGCTGGGGAAGCTGATCGTCGGGGAAACGGATATCAAGAACAGGACCCATGACCTGGATCACGGTTCCTCTGTTTTCTGCCATTGGGGCTTCAACTCCTTTGTAGAGGTTATTGGGATCAGGACCCTGCCACGATTTCCGTGATCTCCTGGGTGATGGCGGCCTGACGGGCCCGGTTGAACTTCAGGCTCAGATCCGCGATCATCTCGTCGGCGTTCTGGGTGGCGGAGTCCATGGCGGCCCGGCGGGCGGCCTGTTCCGAGGCCCGGCTTTCACACAGGGCGCCGTAGAGAATGCCGCCCAGATATTCCGGGACAATGGCGGCGAAGACTTCCTCCGCGTCGCCTTCGTAAACGGTGTCACAGCGGGCATTCCGCCGTTCCGGGCGGTCCTCCGGCTTCACCAGGGGCAGCAGCTGCATGGCGGCAGGCTCCTGGGACAGGACGGAGACGAAACGGGTGTAGGCCAGGCAGATCCGGTCGTATTCGCCGCCGCGGAAGCTCTGACACAGCTGCTTGGCCACGGAGAAACAATCGCCGACGCCCATTGCGGCAGCTTCCGCGTACTGGTCGGTCAGAATGGGGAAGCCCTTGGAGCGGAAGAAATCCACGGCTTTCTTGCCAATGGGCAGGATCGCCGTGTCCGGTTCCCGGACCTGGGACTGGACCAGCTTGAGGATGTTGCTGTTGTAGCCTCCGGCCAGGCCCCGGTCGCCGGCAATGACCAGAAAGACGGTTCTGTTTCCGGCGCGCTCTTTCAGATAGGGCGAGGAGAAACTCCGGTCGGAGCGGACAATGTCCTGAATGGTATCGTAAAGAATCTCAAAATAGGGCCGGGCGTTGAGGGCCTGGATCTGAGCCCGGCGAAGCTTGGAGGCAGCCACCATTTCCATGGCCTTGGTGATCTGCTTGGTGCTCTCCATGCTTCGGATGCGGTTTTTGATCTCCTTGGTGGAAACGCCAGACATGGGAGCCCTCCTCCTTTATACCGTAAACCGGCTGACCAGCTCGTCCAGAGCGGCGCGCAGGTCGTGCTCGGTCTGGGTATCCAGCTTGCCGGTGGCGCGGATGGTTTCCAGAATCCCGGGGTGGTAGTTCTCCATGTGGGATTCCAGCTGCCGCTCAAAGGCGGGAACCTTCTCCACGGGAATGTCAGTCAGATAGCCGTTGACCACGGCGAAGATGATGCACACCTGCTGAGCCACTTCTTTTGGAGCGTTGTTCTTCTGCTTCAGCACCGCCACAATCCGCTCTCCCAGGGCCAGACGGGCCTTGGTGTCCGCGTCCAGATCCGAACCGAACTGGGCGAAGCTCTGCAGCTCCCGGTACTGGGAGTATAGCAGCTTCAAAGAACCGGCCACCCGCTTCATGGCCTTGATTTGGGCGTCGCCGCCTACACGGGAGACGGAGATGCCCGGGTTCACAGCGGGCATGATGCCGGAGTTGAACAGCTCGGTCTCCAGGAAGATCTGGCCGTCGGTGATGGAGATGACGTTGGTGGGGATATAGGCGGACACGTCGCCGGCCTGGGTCTCGATGATGGGAAGGGCGGTCAGGGAGCCGCCGCCCAGTTCCTCAGACAGCTGGGCCGCCCGCTCCAGAAGCCGGGAGTGGAGGTAGAACACGTCGCCGGGATAGGCCTCCCGTCCGGGAGGACGGCGGATCAGCAGGGAAATGGCCCGGTAGGCCACGGCGTGCTTGCTCAGATCGTCGTATACCACCAGCACGTCCTTGCCCTGGTGCATGAAGTGCTCGCCCATGGCGCAGCCGGCATAGGGGGCGATATACTGCATGGGAGCCAGCTCCGAGGCAGTGGCGCAGACCACGATGGTGTAGTCCATGGCGCCCCCGGCGGTCAGGTTCTCCACCACCTGGGCCACGGTGGACCGCTTCTGACCGATGGCCACATAGATGCAGATCACGTCCTTGCCCTTCTGGTTCAGGATGGTGTCGGTGGCGATGGTGGTCTTGCCGGTCTGCCGGTCGCCGATGAGCAGTTCCCGCTGGCCTCTGCCGATGGGGATCATGGAGTCGATGGCCTTGATGCCTGTCTGCAGGGGGACGTTGACATGCTTGCGCTCGATGATGCCGGGGGCGGGGGATTCAATGGGGCGGTAGGCCTCGGCGGGAATGGCGCCCTTGCCGTCCACGGGCTCGCCCAGAGCGTTGACCACCCGTCCGATAAGGCCTTCGCCTACGGGGACGGACACCACCCGGCCTGTGCGCTTGACCATGTCGCCCTCCTTGATGCCCTGATCGGAGCCCAGAATGACGATGGAGACGGTCTCCTCCTCCAGATTCTGGGCCATGCCGAAGGAGCCGTCGGGGAATTCCACCAGCTCGCCGGCCATGCACTGGTCCAGGCCCGAGGCCTTGGCAATGCCGTCGCCTACCAGGATGACCACGCCGGTTTCGCTGACTTCCAGTTTGTTTTCGTAGTTCTTGATTTGACTACGGATGATTTTTGTGATTTCTTCGGGTCTCAGTTCCATACTGTACCTGCTTTCTCGTCAGAGTACGGTCTTACTCAGCCGCTCCCGGATGGCGTTCAACCGATGGGACACGGTGTCATCCAGTCGCTGACCGTCATAGTCCAGGCGAACGCCGCCGAGCACTTTGGGGTCCAGCCGAAAGTGCAGGTCGATCTGTTTGCCGGTGATCTGATGGAGCTTTTGCTTCAGCTTTTCCGCCTGGGCGGGGGTCAAAGCTGCCGCGGTGACGGCGGTGACGGGGAGAATGCCGTTGTCCGCGTTGTAGCGCTGAAGATAGGCCTCGCAGCAGTCGGGAAAATGCCGGATATAGCCCTTTTCCGTGAGGATCTTCAGAAAATTCAGAAGATAAATATGCACGCGGTCCCGGAAACCGTCGTCCAGAATCCGGCAGCGCTCGTCCTTGGTCAGGTTGTGGGCGGACAGGAGCCGCAGATAATCCGGTTCCGCCTGAAAACACTGCCGCAGCAGAAGCAGCTGCTGGCGGATCTGGGCGCTGAGGGCTTCCTCCTTGGCAAGCTCATACAGGGCGCTGCCGTAAACCGTTCCTACCTGGGTCATAGGCCGTCCCCCAATTCATTCAGGAAGTTGTCAATGAGCCGGGACTGATCCGCCGGATTCAACTCCCGCTCCAGCACCTTGCCGGCAATGGCCATGGCCAGGTCCGAGATCTCGTTCTTGGCCTCGTTGATGGCCTTCTTCTTCTCCAGTTCGATGTCGGAGGACGCTTTTGCCCGCATCTGCTGGGCCTGCTGCTGGGCCTGGCGCAGGATCTGCTCGCTGTGTTCGGCGGCGGACTTCTGGGCGGTGGTCAGCAGTTCCTCTGCCTTGGCGCGGGACTGGAGCATGTTCTGCTCGTAGGTCTGCTTGATGGCCGCGGCTTCGGATTTGGCGGCCTGGGCGTCGGAGATCTCCCGGTCCGCCGCTTCCCGGCGGCGGTCGATGACCGCTTTGATCTTATCCAGGAAGAAGATCTTAACGATGAGCAGCTGGATAAACAGGTTGCAGATCTGGGCGATCAGGGTAACGGGATTGACCGTCACCAGAGACTGGTAAAGGGCTTCCACTGTCTTGCCTCCTTCCGGTGTGATGTGTGGTTTCGTTCACCTTCCGGAGATCAGGACAGGTAGTTCATGAACATGCCGGGAGCCACGAAGATCAGCAGCAGACCCGTAACAAAGCCGTAAATACCGGTGGTTTCGGACAGGGCGATGCCCAGGATCATGGTGCTGGTGACTTCGCTTTTGCACTCAGGGTTCCGGCCGATGACTTCACAGGCACGGGCGGCGCAGTTGCCTTCGCCGATGCCGGGGCCGATACCGGCGATCAGAGCCAGACCGGCGCCAATGGCGCAGCCAGCCAGAGCAATGCCTTTTGCTAAAATTTCCATACGATTTTCCTCCTGAAAAATAAAATACAAGGTGTATTCAAAGGGCCGGCGGGTCAATCCCCTGCGGCCTGTTTGATGAAGAGGGTGGTCAGGGTGCAGAAGATGAAGGCCTGAATGCAGCCGCTGAACCAGTCAAAGTACAGTCCCACAATGGCGGGCAAACCCACGGTGAGCCAGGGGAAGGTGCTGCCCAGATTGGCCAGGATGCCGAGAATGCCCATGACCGCCACGACGATGCCCAGGATGAACCAGAACTTCTTTCCTTCCTTCCGTCCAAGCAGGGCCGTGCCGCCGCCTGCCAGGGCGACCACCACGCCCACCAGCAGGCTGGAGCCCAGGCGGCTGAACAGGGCGCTGCTGGCGGCGGTGAGAGCGGCATAGATCAGAGCACTGATGACGGTGCCGGAAAGGATGTTGCCGAAGTGACGGCAGGCCATGGAGACGGGGGTAAACAGCTCGCTCATGACGTTGATGGGAGCCAGAATGAAGATCGGGTCCAGAAACCCTTTCAGATAGCTGCCAATGCCGGCGGCTTTGATCTTGTGGTAGGTGATCAGCACAAAGACCACCAGGGCCCAGGCAAGCTCTGTCATCAGGTCGGCGGTGGGACTCCAGATGCCCACCAGGCCGATGAGATTGGAGACCACGCTGGTGACGAAGATGGTACCCACCAGGGGAATATAGCGGTCGAACCCGGCGCCCATATTGCCCCGGACGAAGTTTACCAGGGAGGTGTAGAGCATTTCGGCCACGGCTTGCTTCCGGGAGATCCCGGTGACCTTCAGGCCGGAGCCCAGCCAGACGCACAGGGCGGAGATGATGAGCATCACCAGCCAGGCTACAGCCAGGGTCTGGGTGATCTGCACGGTCCCGAACAGGGGGACATTTTCAAAGGTGGCGAGGATCTTTGCGCCGTTGATTTCTACTTCCATAGGAATTTGTTCACCTCTTGAGCGGAATGGATACCGGGGCTGTTACACTTCGAAGGGGCCGGGCCGCTCCTCCAATTCCGCGTCCCCGGCAGCGGAGGGGTTTCCGGGCGCAACCAGCTTTCCCCGGGCCTGGAGATAGAAGATCACCACATTGGGGAACAGAATGGGAGCGGCGCCGGCCACGAAGTGAATCCAGGGGATCAGATAGGCGGCCAGGACCCACAGGGCCTGCAAAAACAGGCGGATGTTGTAGCTAAGCTGAAACTTGCGCTTCATGGCCTTCGGGTCGTCGGTCTGGGCGGCGGTCTGCACCGTCACGCACAAAACGGCGAAGTTGGCCACGGCCACCCCGGAGCCCAGGGCCGCGCCGAGGAGAATGCGAAGGGGGCTGAAGGTCCCTACGCCCACCAGGCTCAGAAGGAAGAGCGCGGCGATCAGGATGCCGTCGCAGACTAGGACCCCCGCGCCGACGCGGCGGATCTCTTTGCGGGATGCAGGTTGTAGATTCAAGAAAAGACCTCCTTTTTATGGAGCCTCCGATGAAATCGTCAAGAGCGGACGTCAGGAGAGCTTGGTTCAGCCGAAAGTTCAAAACGGTGGAGGAATACGGTATGTATTTCCCACTTTTTTAAACTGCACGGATGAGACTTCAGATCCGGCATTCAGCCGAAGACGATTTGCTCAGCGGTTCCTTGGATTTCACTTGTGTTACTTGTGTTCGTTGAAGCCGACGGGCGGCTGCTTGTCCGAGGAAGCCTCGTCGGCTGCCTTCCGCAGGGAGCGCAGACAGGAGCGCGCCGTGCTGAAGGAGGTCAGAAGGCCCACAACGCACCCGGCCGCCAGGACCCACAGACCCAGGTCAAACCGGTCCCGCAGCCAGACCGCCAGGATCAGAAAAAACACCGTGGGAAAGAGTACGGACAATCCGAACTGCCCCACCCACATCAGAAGATTCAGCAGCTTCATAGTACCTCCGGAACATTTTATAGGTTATAATAAAGTGACAGTAAATATTTACCATTTCTTTAGTGCTTATTATAGCGAACAACGGGCAAAGATGCAAGGGCTTTTCACACCCGTTTTCCGTTTATTGTGCGGCATTTCCGGAAAACTCATACGTTTGTATGAAAAACAACCGGGTTTTCAGGGCAGGGAAAAGAGAAAAGATGAGAAAAGGGCTTTTCATTTTTCTGCGGATGATGTAAAATGAAAAGAAAATGGAACCAATTTTCTCTGATGGCCATACACTTTCCAAGAGGGGGTGGCGGCATGGGATGGTATGTTCTCTTCGCGCTGATGGCGGCCTTCGGCGTGCTTTGCGCTCTGTGGGTCCTGTTCGGCTGGCTTTTGCTGCCGGTACGCGGTGAGTGGCTTCTGTACCCGGGGCGCCAGGGCGGGCTGTCCTTTGTTCCCGTCTACCTGTGGCTGCGGGATTTGGGACTGGTGCGCTGCCCGCTGATCGTGGCGGACCTGGGGCTGGACCGGGAGGAGAAAATGTACCTGGAGGAAAAGGGAATTGAAGTTTACAGCCCTGCGGAGCTTCCGGAAAGGCTGGGAATGGGAGCGAAGACACAGTGACCGAAGAACTGGAGATTTTACAGGGAGCCATCCGCGCGGTGGTATACCAGAACGAAGAAAACGGCTACGCCGTACTGCGGCTCCATGTGGGCGGCGAGAATGTGACCGTGGTGGGAACCGTCCCTTTGCCGATGATCGGAGAACAATTGATGGTCACTGGCCGGTGGACTACCCACCCCAGTTACGGCAAGCAGTTTGAGGCGGAGTTTTTGGAGCGGCTCATGCCCCAAAGCAGCACGGAGATCCTCGCCTACCTCTCCAGCCGGGCCGTCAAGGGGATCGGCCCCCGCATGGCCACTCGGATTGTGGAGAAATTCGGGGATGAGACCCTGCGGATCATGGAACGGGAGCCCCAACGGCTGGCGGAGGTCACCGGCATCAGCGCGGACCGGGCCCGGATCATCGGCCAGACTTTCCGGCTGCAAGTGGGCATGCGGCAGCTCATGGAATTTTTTGCCCTGCACCACCTGCCGGCAGACCTGGCGGTCCGGGCATACAAGGCCTACGGGGACAGCACCATGGAGCTGCTGTACGACGACCCCTATCTGCTCATGGAGGAGGGGCTGGAGGCGCCCTTCGGGGCTGTAGACCGGTTCGCCATTGAGCTGGGGGTCGCCGGCGACGACCCCAGAAGGATCGAGGCCGGACTGCTGTTTGAATTGAACTACAACCTGACCGCGGGACACAGCTTCCTGCCGCAGGACAAATTGATCGCCGCCACGGCCCAGCTGCTCAGTGTGGAGCCGGAGCCGGTGCGGCAGGGGGTGGAGCGGCTGCTGGAGGCAGACCGGCTGGTCCGGCAGCAGCTGGCCGGGATCGTGGTGATCTACCTGCCCCGGCTGTACCAGGCGGAGGCGGAGAGCACCCGGATTCTGCTGGAATTTTCCGCCCTGCGCTTCCCGGAACCCAAGGGAATGGAGGCCATGATCCGCCGGATCGGCAAGGACAGCGGCATCGCCTACTCCCAGGAACAGGAGCAGGCCATTCGGGAAGCGGCGATGTCCGGACTGCTGCTGATCACCGGCGGCCCCGGTACGGGCAAAACCACCATCCTGAAGGGGATATTGTCTCTGCTGCACCAGATGGGGCTCAAGTGCCTGCTGGCCGCGCCCACGGGCCGGGCGGCCAAGCGGCTGTCGGAGGTCACAGGTGAGGAGGCCTCCACCATCCACCGGCTCCTGGAGGCCAGTATTGACCCGGCCACGGGGAAGATGTTCTTCGTCCGAGACGGGGACAACCCTCTGAAGGCCGATGCGGTCATTGTCGATGAGATGTCCATGGTGGATGTGGAACTGCTCCACGCTCTGCTGCAGTCCGTTCCACAGGGCAAGCGGCTGATTCTGGTGGGGGACGCGGACCAGCTGCCCCCGGTGGGACCGGGCTTTCCCTTCAGCGATATGCTGCGAAGCCAGCGGCTGCCCACGGTGCGCCTGACGGAGATTTTCCGCCAGGCCCGGCAGAGTCTGATCGTCATGAATGCCCACCGGGTCAATCAGGGACAGCTTCCGGAGCTGCGCGCGGTCAACAGCGACTTTTTCTTTATGCGCCGCAAGTCGGAGGAGAGCGTCCGGGAGCTGATCCGGGATCTGTGCAGCAAGCGGCTGCCCCAGAACATGGGGATTCCGCCGGAGCAGATCCAGGTGCTGTCCCCCACCCGAAAGGGAGGCGTGGGCACCATGGAATTGAACCGGACCCTGCAGGAGGCCCTGAACCCGGCATCTCCGGACAAGCCTGAGCGGCGGTTTGGGGAGTACGTCTTCCGAAAAGGGGACCGGGTGATGCAGATCCGCAACAACTACGACATTCTATGGAAGAAGACCGACGGCAGCGCCGCCGGCTGCGGAATCTTCAACGGGGACATCGGCACCATCCGGGAGCTGGACCCGGAGGCGGAGACCATGACCATTGTCTTTGATGACCGGGAGGCGGAGTACGACTTCACCCAGCTCAATGAACTGGAGCCGGCCTACGCCGTCACGGTCCATAAGAGCCAGGGCAGTGAATACCGGGCGGTGATTCTGTCGGTTTGGAACGGCTCGCCGTACCTTCTCACCCGGAGCATTCTCTACACCGCCATCACCCGGGCCAGAGAGCTGCTGATCCTGGTGGGCCGGGAGGAGACGGTGGCGGTGATGACCAACAACGCCAAGAAGAACCGCCGCTACAGCGGGCTGAAGCTGCGTCTTCAGGGGAAGACAGAATGAGGTGGATCTGCTGGCTGGGGGAACTGCTGTTCCCGGAAAAATGCGTATTGTGCGGCGCTTTGCTGGAACGGGGCCATCAGGATCTGTGCAAGACCTGCCGGATTGAGGCTCCCTGGCACCCAAATCACAAATATAAGCCCCAATTTCTTGACAGTTTCACCGCGGTCTGGTATTATGAAGGATACGTAAGAAAAAGTCTTCTGCGTTTCAAGTTTTACAATGCCAGAGGCAATGCCCGCAGCTACGGCAGACTTCTGGCCATGAAGCTGCTGACGGCGTACCCGGAGGGGTTCGATCTTCTGACCTGGGTCCCCGTCAGTTCCCTGCGGAAGCTCCGCCGGGGTTATGACCAGGTGGAGCAGCTGGCAAAGGCAGTGGGGGAGGAGCTGGGCATGAAGCCGGTCTCCCTGCTGCGCAAGATCCGCCACAATCCCGCTCAGTCCGGAATCTCCGATCCGGCGGCCAGGAAGGCCAACGTTCAGGGCGTCTACCGGGTGAAGGACCCCGGGGCCGTGGCAGGGAAGCGGATCTTGCTGCTTGACGACATTCTGACCACCGGCGCGACCGCCGGAGAGGCCGGCCGGACCCTGCTGGGCGCCGGCGCGAAGGAAGTTCACTGTGCCGTGATCGCGGCTGCACGAAAGGAATCGCATCATTATGTTTCTGTTTTCCAACGACCTGGGCGTTGACCTGGGTACATCCAACGTTCTGATCTATGCCGACGGCAAGGGCCTGGTGGTCCGGGAGCCTTCCGTTGTGGCTGTGGACAAGAACACCGGTAAAATTTTGCAGGTGGGCGCCGCCGCCCGGAACATGCTGGGCCGTACTCCCGGCAACGTGGTGGCCATGCACCCGCTGAAGGACGGCATCGTCTCCGACCATGAGATGACGGTCCGCATGCTTCAGGAGATGTTCAAGACGGCCACCAAGGCCTCCGTGTTCACGCCGAAGCCCCGTGTGGTCATCTCCGTACCCTCCGGCGTGTCCGAGGTGGAGGAGCGTTCGGTCATCAACGCCGCCATCGAAGCCGGCGCCCGCCGGGTCTTCCTTATCGAAGAGCCACTGGCCGCGGGCCTGGGCGCGGGCCTGGACATCCGGGGCGCCAGCGGCCACATGGTGGTGGACATCGGCGGCGGCACCACGGACATCGCGGTGCTGAGCATGAACGGCGTGTCCGTGTCCTCCTCTCTGAAAATTGCGGGCAACTATTTTGACGATATGATCGCACGCTACGTCCGCCGTCAGCACGGCGTGGTCATCGGACAGGTCACCGCCGAGGAGATCAAGATCCAGATCGGGCAGGTCTATCCCCGGGACGAGGAGCGCAGCATGAACGTCAAGGGCCGGGACTTCAAGACCGGCATGCCCAAGATGGTGACCTTGACCTCTACGGAGATCTATGAGGTTCTGCGCCGCCCTGCCCGCATGATCGCCGACGAGGTCCTTGCGGTTATGGAGCAGACCAGTCCGGAGCTGGTGTCCGACATCTCGGAGAACGGCATCACCATCACCGGCGGCTGCGGCCAGATCTGGGGCATGGATCTGCTGCTTATGGAGCGCACGGGCATCGCCTGCATCCTGGCGGACGATCCCGACGCCTGCACGGCCTACGGCGCGGGCAAGAGCCTGGCCTGGATCAACAACATGCAGGAAGGCCCCATCAACATTGCCAGACGGCGGGCCATGCGCGGCTGAGGAAAACGGGGGCGCGGTACCCCAACGCGGCGGCCCGGAAGCGATATCTTCGGGGCCGCCGCAAAAAAGAAAAAATGCAGAAAAAAAGCTTGACAAACGGAGGAATCTGCTGTATTATATCCAAGATGTCCGGTTCAAAGCACTTGACGCTGCTATAGCTCAGTCGGTAGAGCGCATCCTTGGTAAGGATGAGGTCGCCAGTTCAAATCTGGCTAGCAGCTCCAC